>JAYOUT010000035.1:8100-20288 GCA_038151055.1 Luminiphilus sp. | reverse complement strand
CCCAACACCGAAGGATGCGGTGCGAGCCAGCGCGATACTGACGGCGACGGTGTTACCGATGCTTTGGATGTGTGCCCTGCCACCAGCGAGGGTGAAAGCGTGGATGCCGATGGGTGCGCTGACACTCAAAAAGATACTGATCAGGATGGCGTGAGCGATGCGCTGGATCAGTGTCCCGAGACGCCGCCGGGTGAGCCGGTGGATGAAAACGGTTGTAGTGAGGGCCAGCGGGATGACGATGGCGATGGGATCGCTAACGCTGACGATCAGTGTGCGGCCACCGCGACCGCAAAATCCGTGAATGAAGACGGCTGCTCGGCAGTACAGGAGCAGCTGGCTGATTTGGGCGACGACCTTGCCGATCTGGATGGCCTTGTCGAGGAAGACCGCGGCCTAGCGGGTGCGATCGACGATGTTTGCCCTCGACTGATTGTTGCCGGAGACGAGCAGACCCTGACCGCCGGGCAGGAAGATTTACTGGCGGCCTGCAGTGCTCTCAAGTCGATCAATAGCACCTCTGATCAGCAACTTGCTGCTCTGGCGTCTATTTCCCCCCAGTTGCTGACAAACCGCACTGATGCAGTGATTGAGACAGCCTCCCGGCAGTTTCAGCAGGTGAATCAGCGCATGAACCGGGTCAAGGGTGGGGCCAGTCGAGGCGTGAGTCTCGCGGGACTGACATTGAATTTTGCTGGTGAGGCGGTTCCCGGCGCATTGCTGGAAGAGGCGGCGGACCAAGCCGGTGCAGATGAGCTGGGACCGGACTTCGGCAATTGGGGACTGTATCTGCAGGGCGACATCGATATCACCGAGCGGCGCGATACGGACTCACGGCGAGAATATGACGAAGATGCCTGGTTGCTGACGCTCGGAGCAGACTATCGGTTTAGCTCAGAGCTCTACGCCGGGTTGGCGGTGAGCTTCGGCGAGACCGAAACCGACTATGCCGAGGCACAGAACGACACCGAAACCACCGCGGTCACCGCCTACGGAGGGTGGCAGTTCAGCGATGCTGGCTTCGTCGATGTGCAGCTTGGGTGGGCAGACGATGATTACGATATGAGTCGGCAGATCGCCTATCAGGACGCGGGGGGCAGTTTTGCCTCGACCTACCGAGGCGCGACCGGTGGAAGCCATATGACTGCGGCGGCTAACCTGGGCTACACGTTTAATTTTGCCGGCTGGCGAGTAGGTCCCACCGCCTCTTATTTTTACCTCGATGGAGAGGTTGATGCGTATCAAGAAGTGGCCGCTCAGGGCGCCTCTAAGGCTTGGGAGCTAGCGGTCGGCGAGAGTGCCTTCGAAAAGTCGATACTGCGGTTGGGCCTGCAGGTTGATTACGCGTGGCTCACCGATTTTGGTGTGGTCATGCCCGGTATCATCCTGCACTACGTTAGTGAATCGAATCGCGGTGACCGCGTCACTACGACCCGATTGGCCAACGATCTTGACGGCTTCGGTCAGCTAATTGACATCCAGAGAGAGACATTGGACGGACAGTATTGGGATGCCTCTTTCAACCTGGCGGGGCAGTTCGCCTATGGCTTCTCAGGTTTTGCCAGCTACCGCATTACCGCTGCTCGCGATGGTTACCAGCGTAGAGGATATACGCTGGGCCTGCGCTGGGATCAGGCTTTTTGAGCGGCGCTGAAATGCTGACCTCAACCCCCGCACCAGAAAACGCGGCCTTTCGGTCGGACGAACACAATTCCCCCAAGCCCTACTTGAGCCAGCTTGTGGACTCGCAGCTGGAAATTGCGGCGATGACACATCGCGGTGGTCGTAAAGAAAATCAGGATCGTTATCTGGTCGATACTGAGCATGATCTGTTGATGGTGGCCGACGGTGTCGGCGGTCTGAGGCAAGGGGGGCTTGCGGCTGAGCTTGCGTGTCAGTCTATTCAAGCGGACGTTGCCCAGGGCTTGTCCTTGGACCGTGCAGTCAGCCGCTCGTCCTCAGCCATTGCCAAGGAAGCAAACCTGCGGGGGGTCATCGGTGGTATGGGTTCGACCGTCGTTGCGGTCGCTTGGTCGGGACCTCGGTTTCGTTTGGTATGGGTGGGTGACAGTAGTGCCAGGGGTTACTGGGCGGATTGCTGTTACCGACTGACCCGAGATCACACCGAAGCAGCAGAATGGGTGACCCATGGTATTCAGACAGAAGCGTCGGCACTGCAGCCGAGAAAGCATGTCCTGACGCAGGCGCTGGGAATCACCGCGGCGGGGGAGTTACGCCCCGGGCGAAATGAGGGCGTGTTGCGGCAGGGAGAGTGGTTAATGCTCGCGTCTGACGGCGTGACTAACGCATTGACGGCCGACGAGATTGTCGCCGCTTTGTCTGACGCTCCCAGTGCCGAGACCGCGGCCGAGACGCTGATGCAACGTACTTTGGACAGCCAGCCTACCGACAACGCGACTTTTATCATCGCGCGATGGCATGGCTCGGGCGCGGAGGCTGTGGATTTACCACGGGTTTATCCCGAGTGAGCGCTATTTGAGTTTGCGATGTTTGACGCGGCTGGGCACGGCAGCCTCTGCACCGACACGCTGTTGGTAGTCTTCCTCATACTCTGAGTAGTTGCCCTCGTGAAAGACGACGCTGCCATCGTTCTCGTAGGCCAGAATGTGGGTCGCGATACGGTCCAAAAACCACCTGTCGTGAGAGATGACCAACGCAGACCCCGGGAATGCCAGTAGCGCTTCCTCCAGCGCACGCAGCGTTTCCACGTCCAAGTCATTGGTGGGCTCATCCAGCAACAGCACATTAGCCCCTTGCTTGAGTAGCTTCGCAAGATGCAGCCGGTTGCGCTCACCCCCCGATAAATCTTTGACGAATTTCTGCTGATCGGAGCCTTTGAAATTAAACCGCCCCACGTAGGAGCGAGAGGGCACTTCGTAGTTTCCGATACGGATGATGTCGAGCCCGTCGGAGACTTCCTCCCACACGGTCTTGC
Organism: Luminiphilus sp.; assembly: GCA_038151055.1. GTDB lineage: Bacteria > Pseudomonadota > Gammaproteobacteria > Pseudomonadales > Halieaceae > Luminiphilus. The sequence continues at coordinate 17,335 of JAYOUT010000035.1, read as the reverse complement.
TGCCGTCGAGGTCGTCGCGGGATTGATCTACATAGCCCAGCTCGACGGTGTCACCCACAGTGACCTCGCCACCATCCGGTGTTTCGAGGCCCATTAAAATCCGGAACAAGGTCGATTTGCCCATGCCGTTGGCACCGATGATGCCGACGATGCTCCCCTTGGGTACGACGAAGCTGACGTCGTCAAAAAGCAGCCTATCGCCAAAGGTTTTTCGTAGGCCGCTGACTTCGACGACCTTGTCGCCGAGCCGGGCACCCGGGGGGATATAGATCTCATTGGTTTCGTTGCGGCTCTGAAACTCCTGCGAGTTCAGCTCTTCGAATCGCTGCAGTCTGGCCTTATTCTTGGCTTGCCTTCCTTTAGGATTGGAGCGCACCCACTCCAGTTCGGCCTTGATGGCTTTCTGATGAGAGGCCTCCTGGCGCTGCTCCTGCTCGATGCGCTTTTCTTTGGCTTCCAACCAGGTCGAGTAGTTGCCCTCGTACGGGATGCCCCGGCCGCGGTCCAGCTCGAGAATCCAGCCCGCCGCATTGTCGAGAAAGTAGCGGTCGTGGGTAATGGCCACCACGGTACCCGGGAAATCCTCCAAAAAGTGCTCAAGCCAGGCCACTGATTCAGCGTCCAAGTGGTTGGTGGGCTCATCGAGCAACAGCATGTCGGGCTCAGAGAGGAGTAGCCGCGCCAATGCAACCCGGCGGCGCTCACCACCCGAGAGGGTGTCGACATTGGCGTCCCACGGCGGCAATCGCAGTGCGTTGGCGGCGATGTCGAGTCGCGTGTCGAGGTTGTGCGCATCTTTGGCCTGAATAATGTCCTCGAGCCGTGCCTGCTCCTTCGCTAGCGCATCGAAATCGGCATCGGGCTCCGCATAGTCTGCGTAGATTTTTTCCAGCCCAGCGAGGGCGTCGATGGCTTCCTGAACCCCTTCTTCAACGTTACCCCGCACGTCTTTGTCGCTATTGAGCTGCGGCTCCTGAGGCAGGTAGCCAATCTTGATGTCGGGCTGGGGGCGCGCCTCACCCAGAATTTCGGTATCGATGCCCGCCATGATTTTGAGCAGGGTGGACTTACCGGCGCCGTTCAATCCGAGTACACCAATCTTGGCGCCCGGGAAAAAAGACAGCGAGATATCTTTCAGAATTTCTTTTTTTGGCGGGACGATCTTCCCGACGCGGTTCATGGTGTAGACGTATTGCGCCACTGCAAGACTCCGAGAATTAAGCGAGGGGCCTAGCCTTGGACGGCCTTGCCCACGGGTGCTGGTTGAGCGTTGTCATTGAGGAGGGTGAGTTTACTGAAATGCTGACGGTTGTGCTGAGGGTTGGCAGAGGCGCCGAGGGCAGCAGTGAAGCCTGCGTTGTAATGCTGATTTAGAGAGGGTGCGATTATCGCTAAGGGGTTTTGGTGTTCACGCGGCGTGAGCGCAGAGCTGTGAGGGTTTTTGAGTCACCACTTAGACGTTATTCTTCTCGAATTTCGACGATGGTCGACTTGATCACGTCTTCGAGTTTTTGCTCGGTCTCATTCCATACCACGAGGCGTTCGCTGCCGGGGTTGGCTGGTACATCGGCCTCCCGAAACTCGATGGTTTTGGTCTCGCCGGTTTTCCAGTGTTTGAAGGTCATGAATTTTTTTGTCATGTCTTTGATATCGTCAGGCGTCGGTTTGCGGATCAAATTTCATAGGTCTGCTCTGACGAGCCTGCTCTTGTAGGCCGCCCTGGCGTCGAAAGGCGGCATGACCGAGCTGCGCTGATTCGATCGCGCCACGCCTCAAGGCAGGCATAGCGATGGGCTCAGTCAGAGTAACCGCTGACAGACCGACCTCTACCGATACCGTAATACTCGATATCCAACTCCTCCATCAAAGCGGGATTGTATAGATTGCGGCCATCGATAATGACCGGCGACGCCAGCCGGCGTTTGATGTCCTCGAAGTCTGGCGCCCAAAAAGCCTTCCACTCGGTACAGATGACCAGACAATCAGCGCCGTCGATGGCGTCCTCTTTGCTGTTGCAGTAAGTCATATCGTCGCGCTGCCCGTAGAGCTGCTCACAGGCTGCCATGGCCTGCGGATCAAAGGCTTTCACTCGCCCACCCGCCGCCCAGATTGCCTCAACCAGCACCCGGCTGGGCGCCTCGCGCATGTCGTCAGTATTGGGTTTGAAAGAGAGACCCCAGACCCCAATGGTCCGCGCGCTCAGGTCTGGACCAAAGCGTCGCATCACATGGTCTGGGAGCTTGCGCTTCTGTTGCTCATTGGTAGCGTGCACCGCAGGCAGTATCTGTGCATCGGTGCCACTTTGCTTGGCGAGGTAGTCGAGTGCTTGCACGTCCTTTGGAAAACACGACCCTCCATAACCGGCGCCCGGGTAGATGAACTGGTAGCCAATACGCGGATCTGATCCCATGCCCTTGCGCACCAGCTCTACGTCGGCACCAACGGCTTCTGCAATATTGGCGATTTCATTGATAAAGCTGATTTTGGTGGCCAGCATGGCATTAGCGGCATATTTGGTGAGTTCTGCACTGCGCGGATCCATGAACATCATTTTGTCGTGGTTGCGATTGAACGCCTCGTACATGCGCCGAAACTCTTTCACCGTGTCGTCTGAGCGTGCCCCGACAATAATGCGGTCAGGCCGCAGCGCGTCGGCCACCGCAGATCCCTCTTTAAGAAACTCCGGGTTAGAGCAAACCTCAAACGGGATGTCTGCACCGCGCGCGGTCAGTCCCTCGGTAATCACTCGCGCGACCTTGTCCGCGGTGCCGACAGGCACGGTCGATTTGTTCACCACGACTTTTCGCGAGGTCATGTGGGCGGCAATACCCTCCGCTACCGAGACGACATACTGCAGATCTGCGCTGCCATCGGTTGCCGCCGGCGTGCCCACACAGATAAATAGATAGTCGCAACTCTCAACGGCGTCGCGGGTATCGTCGGTAAAGCGAAGCGTTTGTTGGGCGAGTCCTGCTTGGAGCAGTTCATTCAGCCCCGGTTCATAAAACGGAACCTCCCCCGCGGCTATCTGCTCGATGCGGGCCGTATCGATATCCATGCAGGTGACCTGATGGCCCACCTCGGCAAACACCGCCGCCTGAACCAAACCGACATAGCCGCTGCCGAATATTGTGATTCGCACTGTGTTTCCCCTTAATCCAAGCGCGACATCGTAAACGTAAAGCCGTTACGGTTTGTAGTGTCACAATGACAAAACCCTGACGCCGGAGCCGTGTTCAGCTAACATTCGCTCCTCATTGAATCATTAAGGCGATGGCTTTGCCGTCTCCTTCAGCAGGAACCCGCCATGAATCAAGCTGCTACCCATTTGTCGCAGTATCTCGATAGCGATAACCAGACCATTGAAGCCTTCGACACTGAGCTGTGGTCCGCCATGAGTGCCGAGACCGTTCGGCAGGAGGAGCACATCGAATTGATCGCCTCGGAGAACTATTGCAGTCCCCGGGTGCTGGAAGCCCAAGGCTCCGTGCTCACCAACAAGTACGCCGAAGGTTACCCCGGCAAGCGCTACTACGGTGGCTGCGAATTTGTTGATCAGGCGGAGACACTGGCCATTGAGCGTGCCAAGGCCTTGTTCGGCGCAGATTTCGCCAACGTCCAACCACACTCGGGGTCCAGCGCCAATATTGCGGTATTTCAGGCGCTCCTGAAGCCCGGCGATACGGTTCTGGGAATGAGCCTTGCCGACGGTGGGCACCTGACCCACGGCGCTTCGGTGAATTTCTCGGGCAAGATCTACAACCCGGTACAGTATGGCATTGATAACGAGACTGGCTTGATCGATTACGACGCGGTCCGCGACTTGGCGGTGACCCACAAGCCCAAGCTCATTATCGGCGGCTTTTCGGCTTACAGCCGGATTCTCGACTGGGCCAAGTTCCGCGAGATTGCCGACGAAGTGGGGGCTTATCTGTTGGTGGATATGGCCCACGTTGCAGGGCTGGTGGCTGCTGGCGTCTATCCCAGCCCGATCCCTCACGCTGACGTCGTGACAACGACAACCCACAAGACACTGCGGGGCCCGCGTTCCGGGCTGATTCTGGCGCGTGCCAATGAGGCGCTCGAAAAACAGTTCAACTCCGCTATTTTTCCGGGTGCGCAGGGTGGCCCGTTGATGCATGTGATTGCCGCCAAGGCGGTTGCGTTCAAAGAGGCGATGGCACCGGAGTTCGTTGATTATCAAAAGCAGGTCATCCGTAACGCGCAGTCCATGGCGCAGACCTTCGTCGAGCGGGGACACAAGATTGTCTCAGGCGGCACCGATAATCATTTGATGCTGCTTGACTTGATCGGTAAGGAATACACCGGAAAAGACGCGGATGCAGCCTTGGGTGAGGCGTATATCACCGTCAATAAGAATGCGGTACCCAACGACCCGCGTTCACCTTTTGTGACCTCAGGTTTGCGGCTTGGCACGCCGGCTATCACCACGCGCGGTTTTGGCGAGGAAGAGACCGCGCTCCTGACCGGTTGGATCTGTGACGTGCTGGCCTCTTTGGAGGCAGGTGACTCGGATACGGTCATCCCGACAGTGCGTGATCAGGTCAAGGCGCTCTGCGCCAAGATGCCGGTTTACGCCAGCTGAGTCAGCCGGTGTCCAGCTGACGCCGCCCGCGCCATGCACTGCCCCTTTTGCAGTACCGACGAAACCAAGGTCATTGACTCTCGCCTAGTCGCGGAGGGTGCGCAGGTGCGCAGGCGCCGGGAGTGTCTGAGTTGCACTGAGCGGTTCACCACGTATGAAGCCGCCGAGTTAGTGCTGCCACGCATCATCAAGCAGGACGGCAGTCGCGAACCCTTCGATGAGGAGAAGCTCCGCGCCGGCTTGTTGCGTGCTTTGGAAAAGCGCCCCGTGTCGGTCGAGAGCATCGAGGCCGAGATAGATCAGCTGAAACATCGCTTGCGCGCTACAGGAGAGCGAGAAATCAAGTCGCTCCAGGTGGGCGAGCGAGTCATGGAATCCCTCAAGGCGCTCGATCACGTGGCATATGTGCGGTTCGCCTCGGTGTATCGCAGCTTTCAGGATCTCGCAGAATTTCGGGATGCCATTGAATCACTTGAGGCTGAGCCGACCCAGGGCGAATCATCGTGAGCGATGCGCAGGATCGCGCCTTCATGGATTGCGCGATCGAAGCGGGCCGAGAGGCTCGCTACTGGTCGGCACCCAATCCGCCCGTGGGCTGCGTCTTGGTCCGCGATGGCCAAATCTTGGGATCAGGATTTACCCAACCGGATGGCGACGCGCATGCCGAAATCATGGCATTGCGCGCTGCCGAGCAGGCGAACAGTGCCACGGCCTATGTCACATTGGAGCCCTGCAGCCATGAGGGTCGAACCGGTCCCTGCGTCTCGGCATTGATTGAGGCGGGCATCAGTCGGGCCGTCATCGCGGTGGAGGACCCCAACCCGGAAGTCTCGGGCCGAGGGATCGCTGCCTTGAGGGACGCCGGTATTCAGGTCGATGTGGGTATCGCGGCCGAGCAGGTCGAGGAGGATCTTGCCGGTTTTCTCCTGCGAATGCGTCGTGGCCACGGCCGTATTACGCTGAAGACCGCCGCCTCGCTTGATGGCCGCACCGCCATGGCCTCGGGAGAGAGCCAGTGGATAACGGGTGAACTGGCCCGACAGGATGTGCAGCGGCTCCGCGCAGAATCCGATCTGATTGTCACCGGTATTGGCACGGTCTTGGCCGACGACTGCCGACTGACTCTGCGTGGCGACGCGTTGCCGCTGAACACCGAGGCCAAAGCGCGGGCTTTGGCTCACCCCCCGGCGCGGATGGTGCTGGACTCCCAAGCGCGCATATCCTCAGATGCGCAGGTACTGCAGGGCGCCACGACGACCGTCGTCACCACCCAACCTTTGAGCGCGGATAAGTCGGCACACGAATGCCGGCTGCCCGCAGATGACGCAGGGCGAGTGGATTTTGCAGCGTGGATCTCTTTGCTGGGCGAGGAGCGCTACAACGAGATCTTGGTTGAGGCTGGTCCAACCCTGTCAGGCGCACTGTTGCAAGCGGGTTGGGTAGATCGGCTCATCATTTATCAGGCGCCCATGTTTTTGGGCGACGCCGCTCGCGGCATGACGGGTTTGACGTTGGATCAGTTGTCAGATGCGATATCACTTCAGTTCACAGAAGTGACCCGTCTTGGGCCGGATCTGCGTATTATGGCGACCCCGACAAGCCGCCCGGCTGCGTAACAGCCACTGGTATTCGCGTCTCATCAGGAGCCATCGTGTTCACAGGAATTATTCAGGCCGTTGGCCGTATCGCAGAGATTGACGCTGGCGAACAGGACATCCGGTTGCGTATCGAGACCGGCAAGCTGCCGCTGACAGATGTGGCCCTGGGCGACAGTATCGCAACCAGCGGCGTGTGTCTGACCGTGACCGAATTGCCCGGTGACGGATTCTGGGCAGACGTGTCTCCCGAGACGCTCTCGCTGACCTCGTTAGGCAGTAAGGGGGTGGGCGATGCGGTCAATCTCGAGACATCTCTTACCCTGAGCACGCCGCTTGGGGGGCATTTGGTGAGCGGCCACGTCGACGGTGTGGGGCATATTGAGCAGATCACCGAGGATGCGCGATTCTGGCGAGTCAAGGTGGCCGCACCTGACAATCTTGCACGGTATATCGCCATGAAAGGCAGCATTTGTGTCGATGGCACCAGTCTGACGGTGAATCAGGTAGACGGATCCGTGTTTGAGCTCACCATCATCCCCCAGACATGGGAGGAGACCGTATTCAGCGACTACGTTGCAGGTAGCCCGGTCAATCTCGAGGTCGATGTCATCGCTCGCTATCTCGAACGGCTGATGCAGTTCGACCAGTCAGAGAACGGGTGAATCGCCGTGAGCGATAGCGCCAACATCGATAAGGTTCTCAGCGAACTCCGCCACGGGCACAGTTGTTTGTTACTCAATGACAACAGTGCCGGCGGCATGACCGGCTTTGTTGTGGCGGCGGCTGAACATTGCGCGGCTGACCACATTGCCTTTATGGCCCGTCAGGCACGGGGGCTGGTGTGCCTGGCGCTCACGCCTCAACGCTGCGCTGAGCTCGAGCTACCGTTGATGGTAGAGGGCGATGATTCGCTGTCACCTTTTACCCTATCGATAGAGGCCGCGACGGGTATCGATACCGGCATCTCTGCGGCGGATCGGGCGCGAACGGTTCAGGTGGCGGTCGATACCGCCAGCCAACCCGCAGATCTGGTCCAGCCGGGTCATATTTTCCCTATCGCGGCCGCTGCGGGGGGCGTGCTGACTCGTACGGCGCCCGCAGAGGCGGCGATTGACCTTACGACACTCGCAGGTTTACTCCCTGCGGCCGTTTTCACTGAAGTGCTGGATGCTGAGGGCGCGGTGGCCGGTGCCGACTATCTGATGGCGTTTGCCGAGCGACATCAGCTGGTTGTCGGTCAGGTATCCGATTTGGTGACCTATCGGTTGGCGAACCAGAAAACTATTCAGGCAGTGCGCAAAGGGGTGCTGGAGAGTCGCCATGGGAGCTTCGAGATCACCGCCTATCAAGATGCGACACAGGGCCGGATTCATTTGGCGCTCAAAAAGGGAGAGATCAAAGCCGACTCGCCCACATTGGTGCGCGTGCATGTGACAGCGGTGTTTCGTGATCTGGTTGGCACCACGCTTGATGGTCATGCGTCGTGGTCTTTCGATGAGAGTCTGCGCGCAATCTCTGAGGCGGAGGCAGGGGTGTTGGTGCTGTTGAGCAAGCCCGAGACGGCAGAAGATCTGCTGCACGGTATCGACCGACTGCTGGGTGAGCCGGAACCCGAGTCGATCGCCAGCCCAGATGCCTACAATCAGATCGGTATGGGCGCCCAGATATTGCGTGACCTCGGCGTGGGGCAGATTCGCTTGATGGGTGCGCCCCTCAAGTACAATGCGCTGGCGGGGTTTGGCTTGGAGGTGGTCGACTTTGTCGCACCGCCCGACACCCCTGAATCTCATTGAAGGGTGAGCAGCATGTCAGGTAAGGGAATCGACAATTCTCCGGCGCAGGTAGCGGGCAATGACGGTGGATACGTGATTGTCTTGACCCGTTGGAATGACGACATTGTTAGCGGGCTGCTTAAAGGCGCGTTGCAGGCGCTGGCCGATATCGGCATCCCCTCCGAAAACGTGCGGGTCGAGAGGGTCCCCGGTGCTTTTGAGATTCCGCTGGCCTGTCAGGCTGCCACAGAACGAGCTGATTGTGATGCGGTGATCGCTTTGGGTGCGGTTATCCGCGGTGGGACACCACATTTCGAATACGTAGCAGGGGAGTGCACCCGCGGTATTGGTGAGGTGGCGCTGCGAAGCGGCAAGCCCGTTGCCTTCGGTGTGCTCACGGTGGACACGCTGGCGCAGGCTCAGGAGCGCTCGGCCGACAACGAGGACAACAAGGGCGCTGAGGCGGCCATGAGTGCGGTCGAAATGGTCAACCTGCTGCGGTCTCTGAGAGACTGATGTCTGAGCACAATCCTTTGGCCGCTCAGCGACGCAAAGCCAGACACTATGGCTTGCAAGCGCTGTATCAATGGACCCTGTCGGGTGCCAGCCCTTCTGACATTGAGGCGGAATTCAGGGTCGACAACGACTTTCAACATACCGATGGTGAATACTTCAATGCGCTGTTACGTGGCGTGATCGCCGATGTCGAGGCGTTGGAATTGGTCTTCGAGCCGGCGCTCGATCGGGGGCTTGATGACCTCGACCCCATTGAGCGGAATCTCCTTCGCTTGGGAACCTTCGAGCTGAGGGACCGCATCGACGTACCCTATAAAGTGGTGATCAGTGAAGCAGTGGCGCTGGCTAAAAAATTTGGTGCAACGGATTCTCATCGTTACATCAACGGTGTACTCGACAAGATATCCCGAGAGCTGCGTACCGTGGAGCGTGCGCAAGACAGTTAATGGCGAGCAGTGAGTTCTCGCTGATTCAGCAATACTTCGCGGGGCTGGGCGAGGGGCCATTCGTTGAGCGAGGGGTTGGCGACGACGCCGCCACGCTCAGGGTCCCCGTAGGGCACGTGTTGCAGGTATCGACCGATACCGCGCTGGTCGATGTGCACTTTCCATCTGATTTGCCGGCCGCCGATGTGGCTTATCGTAGCCTGATGGCCGCCGCCAGTGATCTTGCGGCCATGGGCGCGCAACCCATGGCACTGCTACTGTCTCTTACCCTTCCTGCGGTCGAAGAGGACTGGTTGC
>JAYOUT010000035.1:0-8000 GCA_038151055.1 Luminiphilus sp. | reverse complement strand
TCGGTGAGTTGCCCCGACGCGGAGCAGGCCCTGCGGGACCGCTTTGCGAGACCCACGGCACGATTAGCACTGGGGCAAGCACTCAAAGGCATCGCCTCTGCAGCTATCGATATTTCAGACGGCCTGCTGGCAGATGCTGGACACCTCGCGGCGGCAAGCGATATCGGTATCGAACTATACAGTGCGCAGATACCACTCTCGGATGCATTACGCTCCCTCGATGACACCGAGCAAGCTTTGCGTTGGGCTTTGGCGGGGGGCGATGACTATGAGCTGTTATTCTGCCTGCCGCCCGCGGCAGCGTTGCCGGCAGGATGTACCGAGATTGGTCGTGTTGTCGTCGGAAGCGGGATAAGCTGTGACGTGATGCCAGAGCAGTTCGGATATGACCACTTTACCCACTGACCCGCCCGTCGCGCGGATCGACAGTCTGGCAACCCTCGTCGCCAGCGGTTTCGGCTCGGGGCTGGCACCCATCGCGCCCGGCACCGCGGGGAGCGTGGCGGCCGCTCTTGTTCTCTCGCTTACGCTCAGTGCCCCGCTCACGCTTCATTGGCCACTGTGGTTAGCCTCATTGGGCTTGGCGGCCTGGTCCGCGGGCATTGCAGGTCGTGCCTGGGGGGTGATTGATCATCCGGCGATTGTGATCGACGAATTTGTGGGCCTCTGGGTGGCGATATTAATTCCCATGACCCTGCTCACTGGCCCCCAGTCGGGCTGGGTGCTGGTGATGGGGGCGCTGGTGCTATTCCGACTGTTTGATATCGCGAAGCCGTGGCCGGTCAATCAGCTCGAACGGTCCGTGCGCGGTGGCTGGGGGGTCGTGCTTGACGATGTCGCGGCGGGGGTGATGGCAGGGTTTTTACTGACCGCGCTGCTGATCGGGCTGTCATTCCTCTGATTCTTCGAGACGGATACCCTAGGCGTTGCGATGCACCATCGCGCTGGCCAGCTCTCGCAAAGGCTTGGCGCGCTCACCAAATATAGAGAGCGCTGTCAGCGCGTCATTCAGCAAGGTGTCCGCTTCGGCGCGGGCGCCCTCCAAACCCAGCGTACTCACATAGGTCGACTTTTGAGCTTGCTCGTCTTTACCCGCGGTCTTGCCCAATGAGCTGCTGTCACCTGTGACATCCAAAACGTCATCGGTCACCTGAAAGGCCAGCCCGATCGAGCGGGCAAAGGTCGCTAGTGCCGCGCGTTGTTCAGGCGATGCGTCGGCGCAGATCGCACCCGCTTCGGCGGCAGCTGCAATCAAGGCTCCGGTTTTCAGCCGATGGATATCGCGTAGCGCCTCCACCGGAACCCGCTGCTGCTCGGCCGCCAAGTCGAGCGCCTGGCCGCCAACCATGCCATTGAAACCCACGGCAATGCTGACCACTCGAACCAATTCAAGTCGCTGGTCGGCAGTTAACGAGTCAATCTCCGCGAGCCGCTGAAAGGCGGCGGCCTGCAGTCCATCCCCGGCGAGAATGGCGGTGGCCTCATCGAACGCGCAATGCAAGGTCGGTTGACCTCTGCGCAGGTCGTCGTCATCCATCGCGGGTAGATCATCGTGAACCAGTGAGTAGGTGTGCAGTAACTCAATGGCTTCTCCTACGCTCGTCGCGGCGGCGACCGGTTCTCCCGCCACCAGCTCCGCGCAGGTCACGGTCAGTTGGCTTCGCAATTGTTTGCCCGGCTGTTGTGCGAGGTAGGTTAGCGCCTCGGCGAGTCTCGGGTCGGGGCAGTTGAGCCAGGCAAACGGGGTCATTGGCGTATCACGCCTCGTCCGCCGCATCATCCTCCTCGGTCACAGTGCCATCCGCTGCGACCTGAGCCACGCGTTGTTCCGCTGCTTCAAGTGTCTTCTGGATGTGACTGCTGAGCTTGACGCCTCGCTCATAGAGCACCAACGCGGCTTCCAATTCGATCTCGGGATCTTCGAGTTGCTCCACCAAATCACTGAGCTCAGTCATTTGTTGGGTGATGCTCGGGGTATCCTGCTTGGAGGTTGCTTTGGCCACGCGATGTGCTCCGGAAGAGGTGAGGCTACAGCGCCTGCTGATTTTGACCGGCAGCGAGCGGACCCGCAGACAGAGGCGCCGAGATCTGATCTACGGCAAAACCTTCCGCGGCGGCAATGATGCTGTCGGACGTCAAGCCGGCAAGTTGGCGACATTCACCTTGCCCCGCGTGGGCGATGAACGCATCCGGAATCCCTACATGCCTCACAGCGCAGTCGATCTTGGATTCAGCGAGCCACTCCGCCACACCGCTGCCGGCGCCGCCGGCGATGGCATTTTCCTCGAGCGTGATAAGGCACTCATGCTGGCTTGCCAACGCGCGGAGTAGGTCAACGTCCAGAGGCTTGACCCAACGCATGTCGACTACGGTCGCGCCCAGCGCCTCGCCCGCGAGCATGGCCTGATCCAGCAATACACCAAAATTCAGTATGGCGACCCCGCTACCTTCCCGGATGACCTGTGCTTTTCCAATCTCCAGGGTGGACAGGGTTGGGTCGATGGCGACTCCACAGCCCTCACCCCGGGGGTAGCGCACTGCAGCGGGACCATCATGCAGCCAAGCGCTCTGTAACATCTGGCGGCATTGATTTTCATCGCTCGGCGCAGCGATCACCATGTTAGGGATGCAACGCAAGTAAGACAGATCGAAGGTGCCATGATGTGTCGGGCCGTCCTGCCCCACCAATCCCGCGCGATCGATTGCGAGCGTGACGTCTAGCCCCTGAAGTGCGACATCATGGATTAGCTGGTCGTAACCACGTTGCAGAAAGGTTGAGTAAATCGCCAGAACAGGTTTCAGGCCGTCGCATGCCATGCCCGCGGCCAGCGTCACAGAGTGCTGTTCGGCAATCGCAACGTCGTAGAACCGATCGGGATACTGTTGCGCATAGGCCACCATGCCCGAGCCTTCACACATCGCCGGAGTGATCCCCACGACGCGACTATCCTGTGCAGCTAAATCACAAATCCACTGCCCGAACACGTCCTGATATTTGGGCGCCTTGGGTTTGGCAGGTACGGCAGCCTTGGCCGGCTTTGCGGGTTCAAGTTTGTTGATGGCGTGATAGCCAATGGGGTCTCGTTCGGCCGGTGCAAAGCCCTTGCCTTTGACAGTGCGAATGTGCAGAAACTGGGGGCCCTTGAGTTCTGCCATGACCTTCAGGGTGTTGACCAGCTGCGGCAGGTCGTGGCCGTCCAGCGGGCCGATATAGTGCCAACCCAGCTCCTCAAACATGGTGCCCGGCGCCACCATGCCCTTCATGTGTTCCTCGGTCTTCTTGGCGAGATCCCAGGCGCCTCGCACGTGCTCGAGGATTTTCTTTGAGCCCTCGCGCAACGCGGTGTAGGTCTTACTGGCCCATATTTTGGCAAAGTAGGTCGCCAGACCGCCCGTATTGTGGCCAATCGACATCTGGTTATCGTTCAGGATCACCAGCATATTGGGGCGCTCATGACCGGCATGCGCCAACGCTTCAAAGGCCATACCACCGGTGATGGCGCCGTCGCCTATGACGGCGATGACCTTGCGATCAATGCCCTGGTTCTGGGCGGCCAGTGCCATCCCCATCGCAGCCGAAATGCTGGTAGAGGAGTGGCCAACACCGAAGGTGTCATAGGGGCTCTCGGAACGCTTTGGGAACCCGGACAGGCCCTCAAGCTGTCGCATGCTGTTCATGCGATCGCGCCGGCCAGTCAGAATCTTGTGCGGATAGGTTTGGTGCCCGACGTCCCAGACAATGCGATCGTGAGGCGTGTTGAACACGTGGTGAAGTGCCACGGTCAGTTCCACCACGCCCAGCCCCGCACCGAAGTGGCCACCGGTGCCTGCGACCGAATACAGCAGGTCATGCCGCAACTCTTCGGCGAGTCGAACCAAGTCCTGAGTGTCGAGCCCGTTCAATGCCCCCAAATCGGAAGAGACAGTATCCAGCAGCGGCGTTTCAGGGCGGGTTGTCGGCAGTTCCTCGATCATGCAGAAGATCATACCCCAAGTGCTGGTCTAAGCGACGTTCTAAATCTCTGCGTTATCAGGAGGGATCAAACTGTTTTCTAAGGCGCTCCAGCGCTTTCCGTTCGTGCTTGCCCGGCTTTTGACTGGGTCGTGCCAATGAACCGGCGGCTTTGCGAGCCTCCGCCGCGCGGGCTCGACGCAACGTGCTCTCCTCGGTTTCTTCATACAGCGTTTGCGCAATCGGGGCCGACCGTCGCTGCTCACTGGTGGCTTTCACCACGATCTCCCGTTCATCCCATCCTTGACGGATGCGCAGCGTATCCCCGGGGGAGATTTCTCGGGAGACTTTGACGCGCTGGCCCTCGAGTTGCACCTTGCCGCCCTCGATCGCGGTCTTGGCGAGCGTCCGGGTTTTGAAGAAACGCGCCGCCCATAACCATTTGTCGATGCGGACTTTACCGCCGCTTTGATCACCGTCAGTCAATGCTCGGCAAGCCCTCAAGGATCTCTTCGAAGTGATGGATGGCGGGATAACGTGTTTCTTCCCTGACGGGTAACGTCGAATCCGGCTGACGCAGCGTCAACAGATGTGCAACGCCAAAGACCTGCGCGGCGTCCAGCACGTACTCCGAGTCATCAATGAAAAGCGTGCGCTGTGGGTCGAACGGTCGCTCGTTCATCAGCGATGTCCAAAACGCCGGGGTCTCCTTTGGCGTGCCAAAATCATGAGAACTGATCATGCAGTCAAACCACTGTGCCAGAGGCAGTTGCTGTGCCTTCATCTCCAATGTCACCGGATGGGCATTGGTGATGAGCACCACGTCGAGATGACTCGCTTTCAGGTGCTGTAGGAATGTCTCGGATTGCGGGCGCCAGCGAATGCCGTCGGTGTAGTTTTCTTTGATCTTTGGAATATCCAGATCCAGCCTATGCGACCAAAAATCGAGGCAGTACCAATTGAGGCGGCCGCGCTCACCAGTAAAGACGGGTGCCAACGCCGCTTGGCTGGCTGCCACATCGAGTCCTCTCTGACGACCCCATTCTCCGGGAACAACGGTTCCCCAAAAATGATTGTCGAACTCCAGATCAAGCAGCGTGCCATCCATATCCAGCAGGATGGTGTCCAACTGTGTCCAGTCGATGCCCTCTACCGAGAGGCAGGAGGCTACAGTCATGGCCATCGGGTGCTACCCTGTCGAAATGAGCGATGGTCACTATAGCGGGAACTCCGGTCTCGATGCGATGTTGCGCGAGACGAAACTGGCGCTTCCTGAATTAATCGAGTCACTGCGAGCACTGGCGGCGGACGCGTCGCAATGCATCCTCGATTTGTATGCGGTAGCGGGGGAGGTGGCTGTCAGTCAGAAGTCTGATGCAAGCCCCGTGACCGAAGCCGATCACGCTTCGCATCGTTTGATCTGCGAGGGGTTGAATCGGTTGACCCCGACAATCCCCATTCTGTCCGAAGAGTCCACCCTGGAGCAGCTCATTGGGCGCCGGGATTGGCCGCTCTGCTGGATGATTGATCCGTTAGACGGCACGCGAGAATTTCTCGAGGGTACTGGCGAGTTCACGGTCAACATTGCCTTGATCGTGGAGGCCGAGGCGGTCCTGGGATTGATTGCGGCGCCCAATCGAGGGTACGTCGATTTCGGGGTGCCCGACTGGGGCGCACAACGCTACCCGCTGTTTGCGGGCGGTGACGCAGAGGCTTTGGTCACGCGTTCGCTTGATGCGGCGAACCCGCTGGTGATGTCTGCCAGCGCACGTCACCGAGAGGAGCGTGTCCAAGTGATGCTGGGTCGACTGTCTGCGCTTGCGGAGGGTGCCGAGCGTTTGGACGCAGGCAGTGCACTGAAATTCTGCGACGTGGCCTCGGGCGCAGCGGATGTGTATCCGCGCACTTCGCCTTGCTATGAGTGGGATCTGGCGGCTGGCGATGCGCTCGTGCGGGCAGCGGGTGGCCGTGTTACAACATTGGAGGGGGCGCCGGTCCGTTACAACCAGTGGGATAGCCTGAAGGCGCCGAAGTTTGTTGCGGCCGCTGACGCCAATGTGAACTATCTGGAGCTGATGCCCGACCCGGATCTTTGATGCCAGTGGGCTGGACGGACAGCCCCGCGATTAAAGGACCGGTGCCGAGCGGGTTTTCCGAGTGCCTGAAAGTGAGCGATTGCGTGCCTTTTTTTGTCGTCACGGAGCTTGTCACTGTCGTCAAACCGCAGTTAGATTGGGCCGGTGGTAGGGGCAGGGTAGCGAATGACTGAGCGGGTCGGACCAGATCAATCGGCGGCTAATGAGGATCTCACACCCCTCGAGCGATTGGCGTTGATGCAAACCCAGCACCGCACCTTGGACCAGAAGATTATCGAGCTGCAGTCTCGGCCTTGGCAGAACCAGCTGCTGGTGCAACGCCTCAAGAAAGAAAAGCTGCGGCTCAAAGAGTCAATCGAGCGTCTGAAAGACGACATCATTCCCGACCTCAACGCCTGACCGGCCCTGTCATGACTCGCCAAGGGCGCCCGCGGGGGCTATTGCGGGGCCCTAAGGGCGCTATTGAAGGTGGAGGCCTTCCTGCTTGAGCAACGCCACCTTGATATCAATGCCACCGGTAAAGCCCGTTAGCGATTGGTCACTTCCGATAACGCGATGGCAGGGCACGATGATGGGGAGCGGATTGCGGCCAACCGCGCCGCCGACCGGTCGCGCTGACTTCGGCCGACCAATGGCCTTGGCAATCTCGCCGTAGCTCACCGTTTCGCCATAGGGAATGTCCATCAGGGCTCGCCAGACGGTCTTTTGAAACGGTGTGCCGCGCCAGTTAAGCGGGACTGAAAAAGCTGTCAGGCGACCCTCAAAGTAGGCCTGCAATTCGCGCGCTGCCTCGGCCAGTAGGTCAGAGGTGTTTGAGGACTTGGGCGTGTATCGGGATCGTCCGGGAAAGTGGATGGCCGTGAGACCCGTTTCATCAGCCTCCAGGCTCAAGACGCCTACAGGCGTGGGCAGCGTGTCAAAAAATAACGTCAACGCGACACGCTCTCGGCGCGTGCAGTGGATTCTGGAGCCAGCAGAAGACCGGCGCACAATACCAACATCAGCAATTCGAGCCCGTCAGAAAATTGCGGAACATTGTTGACCCGGAGTCCATTGGCGACTGTCACAGCGCAGAGCAGCGCTGTCAGCATAAGACTTAAGCGGCCGCTGCCCATCAGCCCAAGTGCCAGCAGGATAAAGATGACACCCCGACCGGCCGACATGAGCACATTGCGGTCAAGGGTTTGAAGCCACAGCTGTGAGATCAGCACGATACCGGTCAGCAGGGCCAACATCATTGCGAGCAAGCGAAGACGCTCTATGGTGAGTGACAGGGGGTTCGGCATCTGGCGGCGCTAATCGAAGTTGATGGTAAGAAAGTAGGGTTATGATGACAGCGAATCCAACGCAAAAGAAGGGCGCTGGCGCCAGAATGATTACGGCGGTTTATCACGGGGTATGATGCGACGCGTGAACACCCTATCTCTAAATCCCACAGCCATTTCGGCGGGATTGACGGCCCAATCCCTGACTGCCTGGCAGCTGGTCGTGAAGCCCGATGTCACCTCCACCAACGACATCGTTCGCGAGTACGACGAGCGGGGTGAGGGGCACGGCGTGGCGGTCATGGCTGAGGAGCAGACGCAGGGTCGTGGCAGGCGAGGTCGGACTTGGCACAGCCCGGCGGGTGCTAACTTGTATTGCTCGATCGGCTGGCACTTGAGCGGGCCATTAGAGGCGCTGTCCGGCCTGAGCCTCTCTGTGGGCGCCATGGTTGCCGAAGCCGCGATGAGGGTTTGCGGGGCAGATCTGCAACTCAAATGGCCGAATGACCTCTATGCGGGTGATCAGAAAGTGGGTGGGGTCCTGATTGAAATGTTGGGCGCCCGCGACAACGCGCAGGCCGCCGTCATCGGCATCGGTTTGAATGTGTCGATGTCGGCAGATGACGGCGCGTCAATTGATCGTCCATGGACCGATCTTTCGACGGCGTCAGGCCGGGATATCGATCG
>JAYOUT010000034.1:0-20462 GCA_038151055.1 Luminiphilus sp. | reverse complement strand
AACTGGAAGGTGGGTGCCGAAGCGTTCATGGAGTCCTGGCACACCGTGGAGACCCACAAGCAAATTCTGACCTTCACCGGCGATGCCAACTCGCAGTACGACTGCTGGGGAGACAACGTCAGTCGGTCAGTGACCCCCATGGGGGTAGCCAGCCCACACCTAAGCGACGTGACCGAAGAAACCATTACGCGCGACATTCTGAAGCTCTCTGGCCGGATGGCGACAGACAGCGACGAAGGTGTCGAGATGCAAGACGGTCAAACTGCCCGCGAGTATGTGGCGCAGATGAATCAGGAGATGTTTGAAGAAGCGGCCGGGGAGCAATTCGACAACCCCACCATGGCCGAACTCCAGGATGCGATCCTGTATAGCCTGTTCCCGAACTTCCAGGTATGGATCGGCTATGGCGGCAATATCGTTTACCGCTTCCTGCCCAATGGTAATGACCCCGACAGCTGCATCTTCGACGTGCGCATACTGCTGCGCTACCCCAAAGGTAGCGAGCGGCCGGCCGCGGTTCCCTGCACCGTGATTCCAGCGGACCAGCCGTTTGCATCCCACGAGGCATTGGGCTCACTGGGCGGCGTCTTTGATCAGGACGATGCCAACCTGCCAGCGGTGCAAAAGGGCATGAAAAATTCAGCGACCGGCAAGGTCATTCTCGCCAGCTACCAGGAAAGCCGCATCAGGCACTTGCACCAGACCATCGACAAATACCTAAGTTGAACTGACAAGATTGACCGTTAACACAATAAAAAGCCCCGCAGTGCGGGGCTTTTTTTGCTCTGGGTACGCTCTGCGCGGACCGCAAGTTTGTAGGGTTTAGCGTCAATATGATCAGTCGCCTCAGGTTTGGTGACGCACGCTCACATCACCTCGCCAGCGGACCAGCAATTTAGATTGCAGTTGATCCAGCTTACGCCGCGCCACTGTAGTGAGCCCAGGCATCCACGATGGGCTTGGGATCAAAGTAATAGGGACGAATCTCGCAGACTTTGCCGTCGCGGAACCTGAATAGCTCTGCCAGTTGCGCAGGCGCGAGACTGGGATCTTCGAAGCGAAAGGAAATCACGTTGATCACATAATCGCCGCCGACGGTCATCCCCTCTGGCTCCAGATCAGCAACCTTCAATGTGCCGAAGACATGTGAGTACAAATCGCGCAGCGCCCTCTTGCCACGGTACTCCCCCGCCATCGGCAAGCCCTCGGCCTCAATGATGAAGAAGTCATCGGTGAGCATGGTCTCGGCGGTATCAAAGTCTCCAGCGCCAGTTGTGGCATAAAGTTGCTGCACAAAGGCCATCTTCTCGTCGTCGGTCATCGTCTTACCCCCTCTCTATAATTGTCATTGTCGCTGTGCAGTGTCTCTCAGTTCGTAACCCGGAGTCGCCGCTATCGGTTTTGAATTCCCCGCTTCAACATCAGCCGGTTAAGCCGACGCCTCAGCGTATTGCTGAATAATGCGCTTGCCCAGCGCCATCTGGTGCACCTCATCAGGACCATCCGCCTGACGACACCAGCGCGCGTAGTTGAACTGTTCCGCCATACACCAGTCTTCGGTCAAGCCACCGGCGCCGTGCATTTGCATACAGCGATCGATAATTGCCTGAATCATGAGTGGCACACTGATTTTGGTAGCCGATATCAGTTCGATTGAGGGCTTCACGCCGTGATGATCAATGTGCCAACAGGTCTTGTGTACCAATAATCGCGCCATTTCCAGCTCGGCGTAGCTCTTGGCAATATTCTCGCGGATCGACTGATGCTGGCTCAATTTTTTGCCGAAGGTTTCACGGTCCTCCACGCGCTGGCAGGCGAGCTCGAGACAACGCTGGCCGGCTCCAATCAAGCGCATACAGTGGTGCATGCGACCGGGAGCCAGACGGCTTTGGGCAATCTCAAATCCCCTACCCTCGCCGAGTAGCAGATTTTCTGCAGGCACGCGGACATCAGTGAAGGTCACTTCGGCATGCCCAATCGGTGCATCGTCATAGCCGAGCGTGGTCAGTGGGCGTAGCACCTCAACGCCCGACGTGTTCTTGGGCACAAGAACCTGAGTTTGCTGCAAATGTCGATTCGGGTTTTCCGCATCGCTCTTGCCCATGACGATAAAAATCTTGCAGCGCTCGTAGGGCGCACCGGTGATGAACCATTTATGGCCATTCAGGACCCACTCGTCACCGTCACGTCGGATATCCAGCTGAATGTTAGTGGCGTCGCTTGAGGCCACCTGTGGCTCGGTCATAGCATAGGAAGAGCGGATCTCTCCGGCCAGCAGCGGCGCCAGCCACTCAGCCTTCTGCGCTTCGGTGCCAAACTTCATCAGCACCTCCATATTGCCGGTGTCTGGCGCATTGCAGTTGAACACCTCCGGCGACCAGATCACCCGCCCCATTTCTTCAGCCAGCGGCGCATAATCCAGAAAGCTCATGCCGCCATGGTCGCTGTACTCGGCGTATTCAGGTGGCACAAATAAATTCCACAAGCCGGCGCTGCGTGCCTTTTCCTTCAGCGACTCCACCAACGGCATGGAGGCGAAGCGATTCTCAGCACCAGCCAACGCCTCCTGATGCGCGACCTCGTTGGGGTACACATGTTCGGCCATGAAGGCTTTCAATTCGCTCAATATGCGCGCACTTTTTTCACTGGGGCCGATCATGCAATTCCTCTGGTCATCGATCACTCACATGGCGTCAGTGCCCGCAACGAAGTCGGACAGTGCGACGCGCATAAACAAGCGAGTTGGTTTGTTTTAAACAGCGTCCATACTATATAGTCATCGACCACAGACAGAAACCGCCGCAAAGAAGTTAGACGCCTTTGTGATGGCGGTAATGAGGACAGAGCGGCCGGTGCTCATATCCTTCGCGATAACAACACCAACGGCGAAAAACAGGCTGGGGCACAAGTGAATCTCATCACTGACACATCATTCAGGCAGGTGACGCTGGCGGAATTGGCACAGCAACGTGCGACATTGCGGCCTGACAACACGGCCTTGCTATTCGACTCCGGTGTACGCCTGTCCTACGCGGAGGCGTGGCAACAGGCCAATCAACTGGCCCGTGGCATGCAACGGCTGGGGGTCACACCCGGCGCCACACTCACCTTTCAGCTCCCCAATATCCCCGAGGCAGTGCCACTGGCGATTGCTGCGTCGATTTGTGGGCTCGTGATCAACCCGGTCGTGCCAATCTATCGAGGAAGGGAACTGGGATTTATTCTGAGCGACGCCAAAACAGA
The DNA here is from genome assembly GCA_038151055.1 of Luminiphilus sp. Lineage (GTDB taxonomy): Bacteria > Pseudomonadota > Gammaproteobacteria > Pseudomonadales > Halieaceae > Luminiphilus. The sequence continues at coordinate 17,219 of JAYOUT010000034.1, read as the reverse complement.
AATTCTGTTCATCCCGCACCGACTTCGCGGATTTGATTTCGTGGAGATGATTAGCGAACTGCGGCCGGCTCTGCCCGACCTCCGCTATGTAGTGTGCTGTGGTGGCGACGATGATCTACCCGACGACGTACTGCGTTTTGAGGACGTCATGGACAACGATGCATCTGCACTGGCCGATATCGTGCCGGTGAATCCCGACGACACCAAGGTCGTGCTCTACACTTCTGGCACCACCGGCAACCCCAAAGCCGTGCGTCATAGTCACAACACCCTTGCCAAGGCGCTGGACAACGGCGTGATTGCGTGGGGCTTGGACGGCCAAGATATGATGCTGATGCCCTCCCCCGTGACCCACGTCACAGGCTACGTCAACGGGATTGAACTGCCCTTTTTCACCGATACGAAAGTGCTACTCATGGAAAGCTGGGTGGTGAGCCGCGCCGTGGAGCTCATCGAGACGTACCACGCTACAACCTGTGTGAGTGCCACCCCTTTTCTACGCGAACTGGTGGACGCCTGCCGTGATCAGGGTAAGGATCTGCCGAGCTTCCGGCTGTTCGCCTGCGGCGGTGCGGCGGTGCCCTCTGCGCTGATTTATGACGCCAGCGAGGTGCTGGCCAACTGTCGCGCGGTGCGCGTTTACGGCTCTACCGAGGTGCCCTTGGTCACAGTGGGATTTGTGGCAGAAGGCGAAACTCAGTTAGCTGCCGAGACCGATGGCCGGGTGTTCAACTATGAAGTCAAAATCTGCGATGACGATGGCCAAGACGTAGGCCGGAACGCCGATGGAGAGATCTGGGTACGGGGCCCCGCCATGATGCAGGGTTATCGGGATGCAGACCAAAATTCCGCGGCCTTCTCGGCGGATGGATTTTTCAAAACCGGTGATATCGGCCAGCTTCTCGACTCGGAGGCCATTGTCATCACGGATCGCAAAAAAGACATTATTATTCGGGGCGGTGAGAATCTCTCAGCCAGAGAGATTGAGGAGGTCGTGTTGCTTCACCCCGCCGTAGCTGAAGCGGCAGCCGTTTCAGCACCGCATGAGCGATTGGGCGAGGGTGTAGCGGTCTTTGTCACGATTTACGGTGACGAGGCACCCACCCTGGCAAACTTGACCGAGTTGTGTGCTGAGCAACAGCTGGCCAAGCAGAAGTGGCCGCAGTGGTTATCCGTGGTAGCGGAACTGCCCAAAACGCCGTCAGGTAAAATTCAGAAGGCAACGCTCCGCCAGCAGCTAAAGGAACAAGGCGTTCAGTTGAGCTGAGCGCCGTATCGAGAGGACACGCACTGTGAATGCATCCAATCCCATATCGACTGACTATGAGACGTTCAGAGCGTCGGTACGCGACTTTCTCAAAGACGCGCTGACTCCCGAACTCATTCGCGCAGGCGAGCGCACGACCAGCGTGTTCTCCGATTTCAAAGCCGGCCGCCAATGGCAGAGCATTTTGCATGCTAAAGGCTGGGGTGCGCCGGAGTGGCCGATAGAGCATGGTGGCACAGGATGGGACATCCAGCAGCGCTATATTTTTCTTGAGGAGTGCAAGCTCGCTAACGCGCCGAACCCGGTGATGATGGGCGTACAGATGCTCGGGCCCATGCTGATGCACTTTGGTACCGAAGCGCAAAAAGCCCAGTTTCTCCCCGGCATCATCTCGGGAGATGACGTGTGGTGTCAGGGCTATTCCGAGCCCGGCTCCGGGTCGGATCTTGCCTCGCTGAAAACAACGGCCGACCGCGATGGTGACGACTACGTGGTCAACGGCACCAAGATCTGGACCAGCATGGCGCATCACTCCAACTGGATCTTCTGCCTGGTGCGCACGGACAAGAACGTCAAACCGCAAGCGGGAATCAGCTTTCTGCTGATCGACATGGCCACCCCGGGTATCACGGTGGCCCCTTTCCCGAGCCTCGATGGCGAAGTTGAGCAGTGCCAGGTGTTTTTTGAGAACGTGCGGGTGCCAGCCGCTAACCTGCTGGGCGAGGAGAATCAGGGCTGGACGGTGGCCAAGTATTTACTGGAATTTGAGCGCGGCGGGCAGCACTTCACTATCGAGCTGAAAAAACAGTTGGGCAAGCTACGTCGCACCATAGCGAATCCACATAGCCGCGCAGCAGACGATCCGACTTACGCCTACCGGGTGGCAGAGACCGAAATCGATGTCATGGCATTGGAGCAGACCGAACTGCGCATTAAAGGCAGCCTGTCTGCAGGGGACAACCCCGGCGCTTTATCTTCTCTGGTAAAGGTTTCAGGCACGGAGCTGGGCCAACGCTGCGCAGAGCTGTTGATCGAAGCGGCCGGACAGAGCGCCATGCCGTGGCAGAGTGAGGTGCTTGCACCTGACTACACCGGAGACACCGCCGCGCCTGCCGAATCGGTCACCACCATGGCTGAATACATCAACAGTCGCGCCACCACGATTTACGGCGGCACCGCCGAAATTCAACGCGGCATCATCGCCAAGCATGTGCTGGGGCTCTGAGCCATGTCAGCACAAATGACGGAAGACCAGACGCTCCTGAAGGACGCCGCTGAGCGCTATCTGCGAGACAGCTACGACTTCAACCAGCGACGTGAGCGGATTGCCGAGGGTGTCTATAGCGATCCCAACCAATGGCAGGCCTTTGCGGAAATGGGCTGGCTGGCGCTCCCGGTGGCAGAGGAGTTTGGAGGCCTGGGAATGGGCACCCGGGAGATGGCCATACTGGCCGAACTGTGTGGGCAGTTCCTGGTTACCGAGCCGCTGATCGACGCACTGGCGGCAACGCACGCCATTATTGGCGTCAGCCAACAGCAAGAGAGCCTGTTGCCGCGGGTGGCCGAGGGAGAGCTAATACCCGTTGCAGCGCTCGATGAAGCTGAGACGGCGTCGCGACTTACACCCGCGACCACACTGACGCAAACCGACGAGGGTTGGCATCTGTCGGGCGCGAAGCACTGGATCAGCGCCGGCGCCTCAGCCACTCATCTGGTGGTACTGGCGCAGAGCGCTGAGGGCCTCGCCTGGGCGTTTGTTCCAACGACAGCCGATGGCGTTGAGTGTGAACGCTTCCCCACTCACGATGGACGCGGCGGTATGAACTGCCAATTCGACCTCGTGCTCGAGGCTGACCACATCCTGCTACGAGGGCAGCCTGCCAACGACGCTTTAGAGGCTTACCGGGCACTGGCAATGACACTGAGCAGTGCCGAGACGCTGGGTGCGACACAGGCTGCTCTCGATACCACCGTGGACTACACCAAGCAGCGTGTGCAGTTTGGGCAGCCACTGGCCTCTTTTCAGGCACTGCAGCATCGCATGTCCAACATGCTGATCCAGACCGAACTCACCCGGTCACTGATTTACGCCGCCTGTAACGCAGCCGATAGCGGTCGTGACGACGCCGCTCAATTTGCCCGCGCAGCGAAGGTTAAAGCCGCTACGGTGGGCAGAAAAGTCTCGCAAGAGGCGATTCAACTACACGGTGGCATTGCGACAACCGATGAATATATCGTGGGTCACTTTTTTAAACGCATCACCGCGCTGGAAAGCTGGGTATGCTCAAAGGGTGAAGCACTGAAAGAATTCATGGCGCTCTCGCCGTCATAGCCCTCGCTGGACGATAGCGAAACGCCACGCATCAGCACCGAACCGAATGACATAAAACCAAGGAGAAAAATAATGGACCTGCAACTGAAAGATAAAGTGGCCCTGATCACCGGCTCAACCAAAGGTATTGGCCGCGCCATCGCCGAGACGCTGGCGGATGAGGGATGTCACGTTGGTGTCTGCGCACGGAATGAGGCCGAGGTGGAAGAGACCGTCGCCGCACTCACCGCTAAAGGCGTGAAGGCCTGTGGCAGCGTGGTAGACGTGACCGACGCCGCATCGATGGAATCCTGGATCAATCAGTGTGCCGACACGCTGGGCGGCATTGATATTTTTGTACCCAATGTCTCAGCAGGCGGCGCGGACAGCTCCGAAGCCGGATGGCGAGCCAACTTTGAGGCGGACATGCTGGCCACCTGGCGGGGCGTCGAACTGACCACGCCGCACCTGTCCAAGTCAGGCTCAGGCGCTATTGTGATTATCTCTACCACCGCAGCGGTGGAGGCCTTCGCGGGACCCAGCCCATATGGCGCGATCAAGGCGGGACTGCTGAATTATTCGAGCAACTTGTCACAAGCGCTGGCCGCTTCAGGCATTCGAGTCAATGCCGTCAGCCCCGGGCCCATCTTCTTCGAAGGCGGCGCGTGGGAGCAAATCAAGACTCACATGACCGACTTTTACGACGCGACGGTCGCCAGCATTCCGATGGGCAGGATGGGCACCAATTACGAAATTGCTGACACAGTGGCCTTTCTGGCCAGCCCGCGGTCCGCATTCACAACAGGCGCGAATGTTGTGGTCGACGGCGGCTTCACTAAGCGAGTTCAGTTCTAAAGGCCTAGCAACGCACTGAGCCTCCAAACCCCGGCCTCGGCCGGGGTTTTTGTTTTTGGCAACTATTCGTTCTCAGTAATGAGCGTATCGAGCGACTTCAAGGTCCTTACAAGGGCGTCAATAGGCAGCGCGCGTCGCCCCAAGACCTCCTCTGCCATCGGTGCGATAGCGCATTGCGCGGGCAAAGCCGCACGATCCTCAAGAACATCGTAGATCGTGGGCAGAAAGATGAACTGCAGCCACTCTTCGAATTCCAACGTGTCCATCGCAAAAGGCTGCTCAGAGACAAGCGCCTCGGCGGCGGGAGGGGTATCTGACCATAAGTCCAGTTGCCGTAGCTCGGCTTCAAGATCAATCAGCTGAGCGGCGATGGCATTGCGCGCTCCGGTCAGTTCCATATCAATTCCATCGACAACGTCCTTCCCCTGTCTGCGACGCGGCTTGGCTGACACTCTCAGGCACCACCCGCTGGCATCCGCGCGCTGGCTCAGCCCAGCTCCATCGTAAAGGCGGGCAGCGTCTCCAGTATGGCACGTCCATATCGACGACTGAGCAATCGGGTATCCAGCAAGGTGATGCGGCCCTCGTCCTCCTCAGTGCGTAATAAACGGCCACTCGCCTGCACCAGCTTCTGTGCTGCATCCGGCACACTGATCTCCATAAACGGATCGCGACCCTGTGCCTCCAGTAGCTCAGAGTGAGCGGCCGCTATCGGATCATCGGGCACTGCAAAGGGTAACTTGGCGATTAATACATGCCGGCAGTACGCGCCAGGCAAATCGATACCCTCGAAAAAGCTCGCCAGCCCAAAAATCGCCGAGGGCTCTCCGCGATCGATGTGAGCTCGGTGCTCCGTGATGAGGACATTTTTACTCATGCGATCCTGAACCAAAAGGTGATGTTCGAGCGCCTCTGCTACCCCCTCGATCACTGACTCCATCTGTCTTCGGGAGGTGAACAGGATCAGCACACCCAAATCATCGCGGATCAACTCAGGCAGTTTCTCAATCAGCTCTCGGGTATGGGCTTCCTGATTCCCGGGATCCGATGCCATCGCCGGCACACAAAACGTCGCGCGTGAGGTGTCGAACGGACTCGCCACCTGCTTCCATCTAGCGGTCGCCGGCACACCGGATCGTTCCCGGAACCGCTCGAAAGTGCCAAGAGCCGACAAGGTGGCGGAGGTAATCACCGCGCCGGCTGCACGCTGCCACAGCGCATCGTAGAGCAGGTCCCCCGGCAATATCGGGCTGGCCTGACATTCCACAGACTGCTCGTTACCTCGGTGCAGGCACCAACGCGCCCACCCATCCCCGGGATCGTTATCTCCGGGCGCATCTGCAAAGGCGCGCCAAACTGCCAGTTGTTGCTCAGCACGGGCCACCAAACCCTGAGCATTGGCAAGGTCCAAGTCCGGATCAGTAGCGGTATCCAGTGAGCCATTCGCCGCCGAAGCGGCTGATGACCCACTGTTCTCAAGGGTGGCCTCCAAGCGCGTCGCATCGCGGTACAAATGATCCCATTGTGCGACCAGACCTGCGGCCTGCTCATTGAGGTTTTGCGGTATTCGCCCGTGGGGAAAACGATGCTCTACTCGCTCATAGTCAGGCTCGGGTAGCAGATGCCAAAGCACTTCTGTTACATCCTCGACGCGCTGCGTCAGATCTGCCAATCGCGATAGCACAGCGGGTACCAACCGCTCATCCACACCGCGATTCACCCAACCCGGCCCCGCCGCCGCGAGCCAACGCTCGCTGTCACGCAAGCCCTGCAGTGTTCCACCCGAGTGAAAGCGCAGTGCAAAATGATTGAGGCACTTGGCGGGCAGCTGATGTCCCTCGTCAAAAACATACAGGCTGTCCTCGGGCGCGGGCAGAATGACTCCCCCGCCAAGTCGTAAATCCGACAGCACCAAGTCATGGTTCGTGACAATGACGTCCGCCTCTTCGAGACCTTCACGAGCGCGAAAAAAAGCGCACTGGCCGACATGAGGGCAACGTCGACCCGTGCATTGACTTTGGTCAGTCGTAATCAAGCGTCGTACGCCCGGTGATAACTGCTCAGTCCAAGCATCCAGGTCGCCGTCCCACGCCCCGTCAGCCAAAGCCTGAATCATGTCTTCCAAGATGGGGCCCGCCACTACGTCGTCTGCGGCTGAAAACTCGTCTGGATAGAGCGGGATCAGAGGGTCAGCCCCCTGCTCCGACAGCTGATGATCCAGTTTGAGCAAACAAATATAGCGGCCGCGGCCTTTCGCCAGCACAGCGTTAAATGCCAAACCGCTGCTCGCCAACACGTCTGGCAGATCCCTAAGCAGTAACTGCTCTTGAAGCGCCACAGTCGCCGACGCTACGACCAGTTTTTTTCCTCTCGCGCGCGCAATCGGCAGCGCAGCAACCAGATAGGCGATGGTCTTTCCCGTCCCCGTGCCCGCCTCCACTACCGCGATTGGCGTCTCCGCTTCGGCGTCGGCGAGGGCGTTCGCCACCTCGGCAATCATTTGCCGCTGCCCCCAACGTGGGACCAAATTCAGTGAATCGGTAAGTTGTTGATAGGCGGTTCGGATCTCATCCTGTAACGCCGAATCGATCATTTCATGCACCGCGACCCGCTGCGTTGAGCTCTAGACGGCGATCAACGGGGTTGGCATACATGGCGAGGAAGTAATCGCGATGCTCGGCCGGCACACACTCGTAACGAGTGCGGAAAGCGGCCTCGTCGATCGAACCCTCATGAAACGAGACTGTCTCTGGCGCCGCTTCTCCGTGAAGCCACTCCCACGCCCAGCGATTGGTCTGATACAGCCGATAATGAGCGGCCATCTGCCGATCGAGCTCGGCAACGACGGCCTCAACCCCCAGTCCCGGCGGCACGGGGTCGCCGAATCGCAGATGCACGCAGCCTTTATCTCCGGTAATGCCTCTGGCGATAGAGGCAACATCTTCAAACTCTGACTTCACATAGTCACCGCCCGCGGCCAGTTCCGCAGCCTTCAGTGCATCACACGGATCGAGCTCGTAAGCAATTGTCAGCGGCACAATACGCAATTCTGACAGGACGTGATCGGGTGCCTCACCGCGTTCCCGGGACAGTGTCAGCATTTTGACCACAGCAGGTTCGGTCAGATCGCGACCGTCCTTTGCACGCCCCTCTCTATGCGCAATCCAGATGGGGTCTCGATCCTGGCTGATCGAATCCCTTATAAACTGTGACAACAGCTTGGTCGCAGCGAGCAAAGCACGCGGGCCGCTGACATTCCTCTTCACGACAAAACTCTTATTCAGCCGCATGAGATCGGCGACCCATGGTTTCGACAGCAGGTTATCGCCGATCGCAATCGCAAGTGTTTTCGCGCCTGCGCGATGAAGGGCGTAATTGGCGTAGGCGGGATCCATGACGATGTCACGGTGATTACTGAGATAAAGCCTTGCGTGCTGCAGACCCAGTTGCTCGATACCGCTAACCGAAAACTGGGAGGTCTTTTTGATCATCTTCGACAGGTTAGGCGCTATCAGATTTTGCAGATCCTCAACCGTCTGCAGTCGTCGCGCCGCCACAAATAGCCACAACTTGCCCAGCTGCCTCGACAGCGAGGGCCACGCATTGCCGAGCCACGGCAATCGCCATCGCGCGATGATGCCCGCCAGTTCAGCATCACGCGCAAGCCGGGCTAGCACCGCTGGCGCATCGCTATTCGAATAGGGCCGTATTTCTGCAAAGGGATCGCCGGATGCCGGCGACTGAGAATCTGTCATGTTGCTCCCGCACTCGGTCACGCCTTGATTGTGCCGTTGCTCGAGGGTTTCTGGTACCCTGCCCACCGCCGCGCAACCTACCTGTCAGAGACCGCAAATGGAAGCTTCTAGTTCATTTTTAATGACCCTCGGCGCAGCCTCTTTGCTGATTAGCTGGATATTGCTGCTCATTACCGCATGGCGCGAGGAGTATGCCTGGGGCATGTTTGCATTGTTATTACCACCTGTTGGCTATGGATACGCGTTATTCCGCCTCGACAAAGCGGGTGCCTCTCTGGGTTGCGCCCTGTTGGGCTGGATTTTGATCTGGCTGGGCTATTAATGGGGTACAACCCCCGAAACAGGTAAAACCCCCGAAAAGCCTCGGTAAATGCCGGGTCGCGGTTGACATAAATCAACGTATCCCGGATGATTCGCGGCCTTTTTCTGATCCCAAATTGTATGGAGTACAGCTTTGGCTAACTCACCTCAAGCACGAAAGCGCGCGCGCCAGAACGACAAGCGCCGGGCACACAACGCGAGCCTGCGGTCTTTGGTTCGCACCAAAATCAAGCAGGTCATTGCGGCAGCTGATACTGGCAACGCTGACGATGCCCGAGCGGCCTATGATTCGGCTGTGCCGGTCATTGACCGGATGGCGAACCGCGGCATCATCAAGAAGAACAAGGCCGCGCGTCATAAAAGCCGCCTCAACGCGCGGGTCAAGGCGCTCGCCAGCTAAAGATCTTCTCCCGGGCTGGCACCGTCTAGGTACTGTGCCAGTCCTGCCTCGATCTCTCGTTTGATCGCCCCTTTAAGAGGGCGCATCAGTAGCCCCAGCCTCACCTCCCCCTCGATACTGTCGGGACCAATCGTCACCTCACCGAAAAACCCTTTGCCCTCAAAGTTCAGCGTGCAGTCAGAGCGACTAACCTCTGCCCCCAGAGTATCGCGCAAGTGTGCACAGAGCTGTTCTAGAGCACTCAGGCGGCTGGGCTTATCGAGCTGATGTGGCCGGTTAAGACGAATAGCAGACATTCAAGAATCCAATTGGGGTAGCGAGGCAATCCCGCTATCCTACACGCCCCCATTATCTGAATTCGCCACGCCATGAGCCCACTCACCGACAGCAGTCAACGCTTCCTGTTTGACGGAGCGGATGTACGCGGGGAGTCGGTTCACATCGCAGGCGCCTTGGGCGATATGCTGGCCAATCAGACCTACAGTCACGCACTCAAATCGCTGCTCGGTGAGTTTGCCGCCGCTGCAGTGCTGATCAGCAATAATCTCAAGTACGAGGGACGCATCATTCTGCAAGCGCGCAGTGATCGGGACGTATCGCTGGTGATGGTCGAATGCTCAAGCGATCGCCACATTCGCGGCATTGCACAGGGCGACCTGTCAGCAGAAGCCTCCGAGCCCATCACTCTGTTAACCGGTGGACAATTGGTCCTCACCGTAGAGCGAGAGGCAGGGCAACGCTATCAGGGCATTATCGCCCTGGAGCAGACCTCGCTGGCGGAGTCGCTGGAGCGTTATTTTGCTCAGAGCGAGCAGCTGGGAACCCGTTTTTGGCTGGCATCTGATGGCACCCGGAGTGCCGGTCTAATGTTGCAGCAGTTGCCCGAGCAGATGGCGGAGGGTGAGGCGCGCACAGAGCAGTGGAATACGCTTTGCCTGCTGACAGAGACAGTGCGCTCCCACGAGCTATTGGGACTAACCTCTGAGGAGCTGTTATTCAAGCTCTATCGAGACGAAACCGTAACGGTATACCCACCGGCTCCCATTTTGTTTAAATGTCGATGTAGTCGTGAACGAAGCGCCGACGCGATCGCCCTGCTCCCCGAATCAGAGCGAGAGGAGATACTCGCCGAACAAGGCGACATTACGATGACATGTGAGTTGTGCGGCACGACTTACCGGTTTGGCCGGGAGGTGTTAACGCCACAAAGTGCAGCGCGAACGTTGCACTAATTAAAGAAGATGCCAAAGACGCATCGAAAATAGAAAAAACGCTTGTTAGCAAGCAATACAGTACTCAGCACGGAAACCAACATGAGCGAAGCTGCCCTTTCCACCCCGGATATTTTTACCGGCTTATCTTCTTCTGAACTGATTGATATGGCGCTATCACGCGGCGAGGGGGTGTTGTCAGACACCGGGGCGTTGCGGGTAGAGACGGGGGCGCGAACCGGGCGCTCTCCCGCGGACCGGTTTGTGGTCAGAGAACCATCGAGTGAAGACGCGATCGACTGGGGCGGCGTAAATCGACCTTTTGATGCTGAGCGCTTCGACGCGCTGTGGGAGCGTGTGAAGTCCCACGCCAGCCAATCGGAAACCTGGGTCCAGCACCTGCATGTGGGCGAGCACAGTGACCACTATCTTCCTGTGAAAGTCACCACTGCAACGGCATGGCAGTCGCTGTTTGGCCGCAACATGTTTATTCGACCGGAAAACTACAACCCCGCCAACAAGCCGGAGTGGAAAATCCTGAATGTGGCGGATTTTGTGTGCGATCCTGAGCGGGATGGTACGCACTCGGACGCAACGGTCATTATTAATTTTGGCCAGCGTAAAGTGCTGATCGCCGGCATGCGTTATGCGGGTGAAATGAAAAAAGCCATGTTCTCGGTGCAGAACTTCCTGCTGCCAGAGAAAGACGTGATGCCAATGCACTGCTCTGCCAACATTGGTGAAGATGGCGACACGACCCTCTTCTTTGGCTTGTCCGGGACCGGTAAAACCACGCTGTCAGCAGACCCCGAGCGCTACCTTATCGGTGATGATGAGCACGGATGGTCAAAAGGCTCCGTCTTCAACATCGAGGGTGGCTGCTACGCTAAAACGATCGACTTGAGCCGCGAGAATGAGCCCGTTATTTGGGATGCGATTCGCAATGGCGCCATCATCGAAAATGTGGTGCTGGACGACAACGGTCACGCCGATTACAGCGATACCCGACTCACCGAGAACGGCCGCTGCTGCTACCCACTGGAGCACGTTGAGAAGCGATCTGACAGTAACGCCGGCGGGGAGCCCAAGTGCGTAATTTTTCTCACCTGTGACGTATTTGGCGTGCTGCCCCCAATCTCGATCTTGTCAAAAGAAGCGGCAGCTTTTCATTTTCTGTCGGGCTACACGGCCCGCGTGGGCTCAACTGAGGTGGGCGCCGCTGCCGGCATCAACCCGACTTTCTCCACCTGCTTTGGCGCCCCGTTCATGCCGCGACCTGCAGGTGACTATGCCGAATTATTGATGAAGCGGATCGAAGACTTCGACAGCCAGGTCTATTTAATCAACACTGGCTGGACCGGCGGTTCCGGCGCACCGGGAGGCACAGGCTCACGATTCCCAATCCCCGTAACGCGGGCCGTGGTCAAGGCGGCGCAAGAAGGGGCGCTGATCGGCGTTGAGACCCGGCACATCGAAAGTCTGAACCTCGACTGCCCGGTCACGATTCCGGGTGTCGACGCCCAGTACACCGACCCTAAAGCGGGCTGGGGCGACGACGAGGCATACGAGCGGCAAGCAAGAGAGCTGGCAAGTCTTTTCCTTGAGAACATCGCCAACTTTGAAGTCAGCGAGGCGATTATCGCCGCAGGTCCGCGCCCTGCCTGAGCCGCTTCAATCGGGCGAGCGCCTGGACGCTATGACGAGCTGGTCGCAGTAGGGAGCTCCCTCGCCTCATCAGACCCGCCGAACCATTTCAGACGCAGTGCCCGGGCATCCTCCGCAATCAAGTACAGGGCGGGGACAAGGATCAAGGTGACGCCCGTTGCAAAGAGCACCCCAAAGGCCAGCGATGTCACCATCGGAATCAGGAACTGCGCCTGCACGCTTGTCTCAGACATAATGGGTAGCAGACCCACAAAAGTGGTTAACGAAGTCAGGATGATGGGACGGAATCGATCCTCACCAGCCTGCAATAGCGCGCTCAGCACATCCTGACCCTGTTCTCGCAGCCGGTTAATCCGATCAATCAGTACCAGATTATCGTTGACCACGACGCCCGCGCAGGCCGTGACCCCCATGATCGAAAACATACTCACCTGCCAACCCAGAATCATGTGGCCGAAGATGGCACCCATCAAGCCAAACGGCACGGCAGTCAAAATCAGTACCGGCTGCCAGTAGGACCTGAAAGCCACCGCCATCAATGCGTAGATCACCATCATGGCCAGCATCATGAGACGAATCGTCGCCTCGCGAAACTCAATCTCTTCCTGAAGCTCGCCATCCAAATTGACGAATAAGTCCGGATACTGCTGCTGCCATTTGGGCAGATAATCTCGGAAGACTGACTGTACGATCGCTCTGGGGGCTGGCCCATTCGCCTCGACATCCGCCTCCACTTCCAGCGTGCGGAGCCGGTCCAAGCGCTCCAACTTCTGATAGCCGGATTCGACGCGATACGTTGCAACGGCTTCGAACGGTACCTCGCCGCCGCCAGGCGCACGGATGTACATATCGTTCAGATTGGCAATCGCCAATCGCTCAGACTCCGGATAGCGCACCATCACCTTGACATCTTCGCGACCGCGTGGGATTCGCTGTGCCTCGGCGCCGTAAAAGGCTTGTCGCACTTGGCGCGCCACGTCGGCGAGTGTAATGCCCAGCGTTTCGGCCGCAGGCTTCAACTCAAGTACCAGCTCGTCTCGTGGGCTATCGAAGCTGTCCGAGACGTCGAACACCCCCGGATAAGAGAGTAGCGCCTCGCGAACATCCGACGCCATGGCTTCCAGTTCTTCGACTTTTCTGGACGCCAGCACCAGTCTGATGGGCTTACCGGGATCGCGAATGGTGTAGTCCATGCGAATTTCTTTTGCCTCACTCAGTGCGCCGGAATCAGCCCGCAGCTGCAGAGCAAAGGCCTCGGTATCCACACCTTCAGAAACCGTCGCAACCACCACCTCCACGGCGTTTTCGTCTGCGCGTCCAAGAATGCTGCCAATCGCCGGACTGTCCCGGTACTCAGGCCGCTCGTTCCAGTCTGACTTCAGTGCCTCTGCAGCATCCAACACCCTCTGCATGACCAGCTCTGACTGCGAAAAAGACCCACCCTCCGGCATCGTGATTTTTGCTTCGACAAAGTCAGAATTAATGCGAGGGAAAAACGCTGAGCGCAACCACCCGCCACCATAGAGCGACAAGCTCAGGCTTAGCATCACCAGGAAGAATCCGGCGACCAACAGGTGGTGCTGTAATGCCCATTGCAGGAACGGACGATAACGCTCTCGCGCAAATGTAACCAACCAGTCAGCGCAGCGGTGCCGCCACTGTTCAAGGCGCTTTAGGAGCGGCTGCGTTGCAGGCTTCTCGGGACCCAATCTCGAGAGATGCGCGGGCAAAATCCAGAGGCACTCGACCAACGAGAACATGAGCACCAGTAAAACGACTACGGGGATACCCTTGGCGGCATGCGCCCACTCACCGGGCATGAACATCATGGGCGCAAAAAACACCATGGTGCTGATCACCGCAAACAGGACTGGCTTGAAGACCTCCCTCACACCCCAAAAAGCGGCCTCTTCGCCGGCCACCCCTTTGGATTGGGAGGTATGTATAGATTCACCGACGATAATCGCATCGTCCACCACAATGCCCAGCACCAAGAGGAAGGCGAACAGCGAGATCATATTGAGTCCGACGCCGGTGTAAGGCAGCAGGAAAAACGCGCCTAGAAACGCCACTGCAATACCAATCGATACCCAGACAGCGACGGCCGGCCTGAGGAACAACACCAACACCAAAAACACCAGCAACAAGCCACCGATGCCATTTTTCAACAGCGTTTCGACCCGCCCCTTGAACGGCACGGCCGCGTCGCGCCAAAACGATAACGTCGCGCCCTCAGGAAGATTTTGGGTTTGCTCGGCCACCCACTCATTGATGACGCGGGAGGACTGCACGACGTCGGGATTAGTAGTGACATAGGCATACAAACCATGGCCCGGCATTCCGTCAAAGCGACTGACCGTATCGACGTCCTCAAAGCCATCTTCAACGGTGGCGACTTCGCCAAGATAAATCTGCGTCCCGTCCCGCGCGGTTAACAGCACGATGCGCTCAAAATCCTCTCGGTAGTACGCCTGACCTCGAGTTTGCACACGAATATCACCGTCGCTGCCCTTGATCGCACCAGCGGGCAGATTGAGAGACGCGGACTGAATCGCCCTGACCACGTCATCGAAGGCAAGATTGTGCCGCCGCAAGTCAATCTCAGAAACGTTGATCGACACCTCGTAGCGGCGCGGTGAAACCAGATCAACCACAGAAATCCAAGGCTGACGTGCCAAGTCATCCCGCAATGTCTCTCCCAGCTCCTTGAGCTCCCACTCGTCGAGGTCGCCCGCCAGCTGCACGATACCGAGCAGGTGGCGATAGATCAGCTCAGTAACTACTGGACGCTCAGCATCTGTAGGGAAGGTAGTGATGGCATCCACCCGCGTTTTAATCTCGTTGGTCAAACGCTGCGTGGGGTAGCCGGTCAGGGCTTCGACGACAACCTGTCCCATGCCTTCCGAAGCCGTCGAGCGTATCTCCTTGATGCCGTCGAGGTCATGGATCGCCTCTTCGATGCGAACGCAGATCTGCTCTTCGACCTCTCGAGGACTCGCGCCCGGGAACGGCATCGCGATACTGACCCGGTCGATAACCGGGGTGGGAAAAAACTGCTTATCGAGCCCGGGAATGTTGTAGAGGCCGCCAATCACCAACACCACCATCAGAAGATTGGCGGCAACCGGATTGGAGATAAACCAGCCCAACAAGCCGGGCTTGTCAGCCATCACTGGATCTCATGCTGGCAACCTCAATCGCTGCGCCCGCGGCCAGCAGGCTGCTCTGCTCAGCAACGACGTTAGAGCCCGCTTCAATACCTCGCACCCATACGCGGTCCTGTTCGCGGCGGAGCAGCTCGACTGGGAAACGCTCCAGCCGGCTGTTTTCGTTGACCAGTAACACTGTGTTGTCACCGCGCAGCGCAGTCGCAGGCAATTCCACTGATTGTTGTATGGGCTTGCCGGTGATGCTGGCTTCAACAAAAAGGCCGGGTGTCAAAGGAGGTCGCTGGGAATCAGTGTGCCCAAACGGGTTCGCGACTTCGGCGATAGCAAACGTCACGCGACTGTCACGGTCGATGCTGGCTTCAACCCGGGCGATCTGGCCTTGCCATTGCCAGCGCTCGCCGCCAAAGCGCGCACTCAGCGTCACTTCTGGATACGTCTCAACTGCGGTCTCGAACAGAGGTAATTCCAGAAGCGCCAGCTGCGAATCACTAATCGGTAGATGCACCTCAACACGGTCAGTGGCGTAGATCTGCGCCAGCACCGTGCCGGGAGCAACGAACTGACCCAAATCAACCGACTTCTTCTCGAGTCGACCATCGAAGGGGGCTCGCACTGTCGTGCGCTCCAAGGCAAGCTCCGCCGCCGCAACATCTGCCTGCGCCGCTGCTAATGACGCCTCTGCCGCACGTAGCTGGGGTTTGCGCAGGAACAAATCATTCGCCTCGGTCGTCCCTAGGTCCCGCCACTCTCGCTGTGCCTGAAGGTTGCGGCCTCGCTCTTCGGCGACACGCTGCGCAGAAGCGGCCTCCTGCGCACGGGCCCTGGCAATGGCGAATTCATAATCAGCTTTCTCGAGCTCCAGCAGAATATCCCCTGCTGAAAAGAAACGGCCATCCAAAAACCGGTCGCTGACCGACTCAACCTTGCCGCTCACCTGCGCCACCAATCCGACTCGCCGAACCGGTTCGACAGTGCCTTGAGTTCGCACCGAAATGCTGTGATCAGAGGGTGCTGCGACGATGACATCAACCAGTGGACGCCGGGGTTCGGGAAATTGAGTCGGTTGCGTTGCAGGCTTACCCACCAGCACCAAAAAGCAGACCACCAATCCCACAGCAGTGAAGGCCGCGGAACCCAACATCCGGCGGCGGGTGAAGCGACTGGTTTTGATGTCTTCAGTCATTTAACGAACCGTTTTCTGTGTCGTCTCTGAAATGGGGTCAACCCCGGCACACTTCATGGGCTTCCAGGGGTCAAGCGCTTCTTGCGGGCTGACGCCTGTTAAGTGACGCTAATTAGCCGCCATTGATCGCTGAGACGTGTGGCCACCGTCTTGGTCCCTGCGAGCTCAATCAGGCCGCGGAGTTTAGCGGTTTACGTCCTTGAGGGGTATTCAGGCCAGTGTGCAAAGCTACCAAACGGCGTTTGCAAAGACTTTGTTCACTTTTTCTGCACGGCATCCACAATTCGCATGATGGCTGCTGCGATGACATCGGGCACCTCCTCCTGCAAGAAGTGCCCCGCCTCGGTCTCGGTCACCGGTGCGGCTGGAAACAGGCTCTGCATGACGGGCAGGCCTCTAGCCAGAATGGGGTCGTTCATTCCCCAAACCAGCTCTGCTGGAATATCTAGGCCCTCAACGTAGCGCTCAATGTCCCGCAGCGCAGGCGAACTGGCATGGTCAGGCCCGTCTGCGACCATTCGCATCAGCGCCAGCGTCGCCTTGCCATTGCCGCTATCTTCGAGAGGACGACGATAAAGATCCATGACCTCCGGCGGCATTGTCGTCGGGTCACCCTGCACACCGGCCAAACGCTTAAAGAAAAACGAGGACATTGCCTCTACTACAAACTCCCCGACCAGCGGCGTCTTAACCAACGCGTGGGCACGACTGAGGTCCATAGCTGCCCGAGGCGCTTTAAATCCGGTATTCATCACAACGGCGCCTTTCAGTATCCCAGGTGACAAAGACAGGGCGCCCATACCCACAGGCCCGCCCCAATCCTGACCGACATACACAGCTTCCGTGAGGTTGAGGGTCGTCAGCGCCCGATTCATCCAGCGCATATGGTTGTATAGGGTGTGTTCGCTTGCAGGAATCTTACTGGAGTAACCAAGACCTACCATGGTCGGCATGATGACTCTGACGCGATCTAAAGGTAGCGATGCGGCGACCTTGCGATACAACAAGCCCGTAGTCGGATTGCCGTGCTGAAGATAGACCGGATACCCCTGACCGACTTCTAGCACATGAATTTTGATCC
>JAYOUT010000033.1:7493-20780 GCA_038151055.1 Luminiphilus sp. | reverse complement strand
GCCAGCTGCGGGCTCATCAGGTGCTGGGTCGCAGAAAAAGCCTCAAGCTGACTCTCCACTGATGCAGTCCAGGTATCGGCGCCGTTCACGACGGCCTCGCCAAAACCGACAATCTCTACGTCATCGGCAAAGCAGGCGCGGTAGCGGGCCATATCCCGATCATCCACGGCAGCTGCATAGGAAAGCATCACGTCTTGGAGCTGTCTGCGATCGTCGGCTTCACTCATCATCCTGCTCCCGCTATTTCTCTACAAATTGCCATCAATATAGTCGTCGATGCGCTCGTGGTATCGGCTGATGCGCTTCTCCTGGCCTGACAGGTAGGCACCTTTGAACCCTCGCGAGCGCACGCCGCGCTGCTGGGTGATGAACACGGCCACGTCGTCTTCGATCGCCGGGCCAATCGAGTCCTCGCCGCAAGTGAGCCATTTGACCGGCACATCACCCGATCCATCGCCTGTCAGCGATTCGGTAGCGCTGGTGCCGTCATCGAGTTCGGCCGCTACGCTGGCGGGGCTCGCATACCACCAGTTATCAAACAGGCACTGCTCCGGGTCAGTAGGGTGGGGGCGCGCGCGCAAAAAATGAAAGCCGTCTGCCCACAACGACACAGCAAAGTTGGGGAACAGCGTGTAGTGGAAGGCATCGGTCAGCTGCTCGTCGGGCACGGCCGCGTAGTGGCTGTAGCCCTTTCCCGGGCCAAGCGCGCGTTTAGCCTGCTGTAGCGCCTCCCGGGTGTTCTCCGGTTGGCCTTTAAAATCGGCAGGGTCGAGGTCCCAGTAGCCAAGCAGCGATGCCAACGGTTCGACTATATTGCCATCTGCATCGGTCACGCCGGCACCGTAACCGCCCTTCATAATCATTCGCGCATGGCCTTCATTGGCCAAATCAAATTGGGTCTCTTTGAAGTAGGTGTTAATGCCTCCGGCAATGGCGGTGCGGTCGGTAGCCGGTGTTGCGCCCATGTGAACCGTCGGCACGTGATAGGACTCGTTGAAGTTATCGAGCACGACCTTCCAGTTGCAGGGCAGCCACATGGTGTTAGCCATCGTGCGCTGCCAGGTATCCACCTCTCTGGCCTGCCACTCGTCCCAGATCGGGCCGAGATAATCCTTCAAAGGCCCGCACTCCGGGTCCATGTTCACCCAGATGAAGCCGGCAAAGGTCTCGCATTTGAGTTCTGCGAGCCGCAACTTTCCGCAGGGGTTACCTTCGGGAAAGTCTTCTTTGTCGGGCGCAAACTGAAGCATGCCGTCGGGCAGAAACGCCCAGCTGTGGTAGCGGCAGACAAACCGCCGGGGGTTGCTGCCCTTGGGTTCATCTACCAGCGGATTGCCGCGGTGCTGGCACACGTTGTAGAAGGCCTTAATACTGCCGTCCTGTTGGCGCACCATCAGGATTTCTTCGCGACCCACCGGCTCCATCTGCCAGTCACCGGGCTCGGGTAGCTCAGACTCGCGGCCCAGTAGCAGCCACACTCGCGTCCACATGCCTTCCCACTCCTTCTCCATGAAGTCACGGCAGGTGTAGCGTGAGCCCGGGATGCTATGCCCGCGAATAGATTGCTCGGGCCACGAGTCTAAAGTGGGTATGCGCGCATTCATTGAAGACGGCTCCGTGTGATGACTTTTTGTTTGCCGGTCAGTTTACTGCGATCGCAGTGAAACAAAAGTCCGGGGCGACAAGCCCGCTGCGCATCGGATGGAGCTTGCGCACACTTTAATCGGAGTCTGTGAACCTGCGAATAAGGGGGGTAAGGGTTACCAGCCGAACATCGAAGTGGCATTACCGAAATAGCACATGCCGATAAAAGAGATGATGGCGCAGATCAGAGGCAGCCATTGTAGGCCTTGCGCGACGTCTGGATTGCGAGCCAGGCCGATGTCGCCAGCGAGGCTGATGAGCCACATCGCAGCGCAGCCCCAGAAGCCAATCAACAGCCAGCTCACGAGTACTTCTCTTTGAGGGGGGCGCTAAAGCTTGTGCGTACGATCAAGCAGTAGCAGTGGAGTGGGTTTGCTGGCGGCATTAAACGCCACCATGAGCCATAAGGCGATCACCGCTGACCAAAGCAGGTAGTCCATGTGACATTGATCCTGTGCTATCAACACTAGGAATACGGGGCCCGCGCTCGGCTGGATTGCAAGCTTTCAATAGCCCGCAGATGGCAAGCGCGCCGAAGAAAGGCGAAGATTTTTATTTGATGTGGTGCCCAGGGGCGGAATCGAACCACCGACACGAGGATTTTCAATCCACTGCTCTACCAACTGAGCTACCTGGGCAAAAGAGGGGCTTACAGCGTGAAGGCCGCGTATTAAACCCGCGCGGTCCCCATGCGTCAAGTAACAGCGGGCCAAGAGGCCCGTGGCTTACACGGGTACGGGGTTATCGGATTTTTCCAATGTGGGTTGATGGACGCTGTCTGCCTCGGTGGGGTGGTCCGAGGCGAGTAGGGCATAAATCGCTGGCAACAAAACCAGTGTAAACAGCGTGCCGATCAACATGCCAATCACCAAGATAAAGCCAATGCTGTTTCGGGCCTCAGCACCCGCGCCCTCCACCAACACCAACGGGAAGTGACCAAATACGGTAGCGCCGGTCGTCATCAGTACGGGGCGCAAACGGTTCATGGAGCCCGCACGAATGGCGTCCAATTTGCTAAGCCCCTCCATTTGCGCCTGATTGGCAAACTCCACGATCAGAATCGCGTTTTTGGAGATCAGCCCCACCAGTGTAATGAGCCCGACTTGGGAGTAGATGTTGATCGTCGTGAAGCCGGTGAACGTGATCACCATCGCAGCAAAGAGTGCTAACGGCGCCGAGCCGAGCAAAATAATCAGTGGGTCACGAAAACTGTCGAACTGCAGTGCTAATACCAGGAACACCATCACCAGTGAGGCGCCCAAAACCCCAACCATTGTGTTCCCCTCGCGTCGGATTTCCCGCGATTCACCGGTGTAATCCAGAATGTAGCCCGGGGGCAAGGTCTCAACCGCCAGCGCCTCCACCTGACTCAGCGCCTGTTCCTTGGTGTATCCGGGTATCACGCCACCGAAGAGTTTGAAGCTGCCTTTTTGCTGAAAGCGCGTTAGCGCTCTGGGAGCCGTTTGCCGTTCCAGCGTCGCAAACGTGCCGAAGGGCACTTGATCGCCGCTCGGCAGCGTGACAGGCGTATCCAACAACGTCTCGGGAGAATCCTTAAGCTCGCGCTCGAGCATGGGGATGACACGATAGGCGCGGCCTCGTTCGTCATATCGCGTGACATACCCCTCGGACACAAACAGTCCCATTTGCGATGTCAGGTCATTCAATGTCATACCCAGATCCGCCAGCCTGTCTTTATCAAGGCGATACTCGACAGACAGCAAATCGAGACGCAAGCTGGTGTCGAAATACAAGAACAGTCCTGACGCCTGAGCTTTGTCGACCATCGCCTGCGCATAAGGGCGCATGGCATCCACCGAGTCTGAAGAGGTCACGACGACCTCAAGGTCAAACTGCCCTGCGGTTGGCAATGCCGGCGTGGTGGCGGGGAACGCTCTGACGGAGGGCACTTTCGCCAGGTCTGACCGAATGGTGGGCAGCATCAGGTGGGTACTGAGTTCGCGCTCATCGGGCGGAACAAATTCGTGCCCCCCGTACCCGCCCGAGGGACCCATCGCTTGCCATATATATGTGGTCTCAGGCCTCTCCAGCAGCACGTCGACCGCATCGGTAAACCCTTGAAGCGTCTCATCAATCGATGATTCAGGCGCCGAGTCCACTACCAGGTTGATCGCGCTTTGATCTTCGATTGGCGCCAGTTCTTTAAGCGAGAAGAGATAGAGCGGAACGATCAGCAGTGTGAAAAAGAGTCCGCCACTGACAAGTTGCCAGCGCCAGCGCAGTGAGAAATCAATCAGTGAACCGTAGCGGCTGGCGATGATCTCAAACCGTTGATTCACCCATCGACTCATGCGCGTTTCGTGACCTTTATCGGGGCAGACATACGCGCTCATAAGTGGCGACAGGGTCATGGCGACAAAACCCGAGATCAGCACCGCAACCGCCAGGGTAAACGCGAACTCGCGAAACAGTACGCCCGAGAGGCCAGAGACAAAACCAATCGGCGCATAGACCACGGCCAGCGTGATCGTCATTGCAATGATCGGTGATAACAATCGTCGCGAGGAAGCCAGCGCCGCGTCGCGACGCGACATACCCTCGCGCAGGTTACGCGCGACGTTTTCGACGACAACGATGGCGTCATCCACCACAAGCCCGACGGAAAGCACGACTGCCAGAATGGTTAGCAGGTTGAGTGAGAAACCCATCAGCGACATAGCGGCTGCGGCGCCTAAGATGGAGATGGGGATAGTGAGTAGCGGCACCATGGCACTGCGCATTGAGCCCATGAGTGCGATCACAACCAGCCCGACGAGAAAAACGGTTTCACCTAATGTGAGAAAAATCTCAGTGACCGCCTCGCGCATGTAGCGAGAATTATCAAAGGGAATGGTCAGTTCCAGATCCGGCGGTAGCGTTTCGTTGATTTCGGCAACCGCCTCGTAGACCAAATCGCCCACCTGAATTTCACTGGTGCCGGGCTCGGGGTAGACAGGAATGAAGACCACCGGATCCTGGTTGTAGCGCGCCATGCGGGAGACTTCCATCGTTCCCACCTCGATCTCGGCGACGTCCCCGAGCCGAATCTCGGCGCCGTCTTCGCGCCGTATCAACATATTGGCGAAATCTGAGGGTGTTCTGGCCTCACTGTTGGTCTGCAGATTGATCCTTTGCGAAGCGCTCTCGGCTTGCCCAAAAGTGCCGATAACGTTGTTTCGCTGCAGGGTGCCGTAGATGTCATCCGCATCGACGCCGAGGGCCGCCATTCGCCAGGGGTTTAGCCAGACCCGCATCGCTTGGGGCAGCCCGTAGTTCATCGCCCGCTGAACATTAGGCAGGGCAGATAGCCTGGGCAAAATGTCGCGCTGAATGATGTCACTGACCTCGGCATAGGTGCGCGTAGGCGGAATCAGAACGCCCAGATAAAAGCTGGCATAAGGCGTATCAGCCCGGCTGATTTCAATGGCCGGGTCCTCGGTGCCATCGGGCAGTTCAAAACGAATTTGACTGAGCCGCGTTGAAAGTTCAGCGAGGACTTTGGTGGTGTCCTGGTTCAGCCTCAGCCACAGGGTCACCGTGCTGACCCCTGCGGTCGTCACCGATTCGACATAATCGAGACCGGGAACACTACTGGCGACCCGCTCAATGGGCTCGGTAACAAAACCCTGCACCGTTTCTGCGCTGGCACCGGGGTACGCCGTGACAATCGCAATCGAAGAGCTCTCGATGACCGGAAAAGAAATTACCGGCAGATTGACCGCTGAGCGAATCCCGATGAGCAAAAGCGATACACACAAGACGATGGCCACGACAGGCCGTCGTATAAAGATGTCGTTCCAGCGTGGACGGAGGGAGCTGGCGTTCACCCGCGGGATGCCCCCTGAATGTTAACCAGTAGCTCGTCTTTCAGTTTGAAGGCGCCCTGATCGGCGATACGGTCGCCAACACTCAGCTCGCCACGGATATAGAAGCGGTTATCTCGTTCACCGCGGACTTCTACCCGTCTGAGCGAGGCCTTGTGAGGCAGATGGGCATTGGCCTCTGCTTCAACGATGACAAACATGTGAGGTCCCTCGGGATCCCAGCGCACACTGCGTGCAGGCACTGACATCAGCGTTTCTGTGGGGCCAGTGTGAACCGCTACCTGCACCAGTGCACCATGCTTTAGTTCCGGCGCATCGAGCTGAACACGCACGTCATAGGTGCGGGTACCCTCCGCAAAGGCGTCAGAAACGGCGATGACGCGAGCCTCGCCGACAGGTGCTCCGGTGATGTCCCGGATCTCAACGGTGTCGTCTACGCTGAGTTCGGTCAGGCCCTGGGGGACTTTGAAATCGATCCAGCGAGAGGGATTAATGCCTGTCAGCGTGGTCAGCACTTCGCCGAATCGCATCAGGTCTCCGAGGCGCTGAGGGTATATCCCCAAAGTGCCGGTAAACGGTGCGCGTACGGTCATGCGGCTCAGTCGCGCCTCAAGCACGGCGATCTGCGCTTTGAGAGACAGGCTACGCGCTTTAAGCGTATCCAACTGATCCTGAGATACCAGTGAGTCGGCCTCCAAGGTCTGGTTACGCTCCAACTGAGTCTCTACAAGATTGAGATCGGCTTGCAGCGCTTCCCGCTGTGCTTCCAGATCGTCGTCAAACAGCACCAGAATGGCGGCGCCCTCGGGGACAACTTCACCACTGAGAAAAGGAAGCTCGACGATGCGGCCAGCGGACTCAGCAGAAATCACTAAATGATCAGGCGATCGCACAGTGCCACTCAACAAGCGGGTAGGCACCCAGGTGTCGGCTTGCGCCTCTGCCACGGTGATGGCCTCGGAAGGTGGAGGAAAGCTCTCCATAAACGCCATCGCTTGGGAGATTTGCACAAACTTGACGCTCGCCAAGGTGCCTGCGACCAAGACACAGACGACACCCGTTATGAGCCAGGCGCGGATGTTCATGCCGACGCCACCTGAGCTGACTGTGAGCTCAGACGTCGTGCCGCCAACCCGGCTCGCAGCCTGTTGAGAGGCTGCCGGTTACTCATTGGGTGGCACATAACCTTCTGCCTGATCAAAATCTTCGCCAGCTAGAAATTTATCCATCTCGCCCATCAGATACTTGCGCGCCTCAGGGTCCATCATGCTGAGATGTTTTTCGTTGATGAGCATCGTCTGATGGCCTTGCCACTCGAGCCATGCTTTTTTCGACACGTTGTCAAAAATGTCCTGGCCTTTGGCGCCGGGTAGCGGTGGCCGCTCGAGTCCTTCGAGGTCTTCACCATAACGTCGGCAGTGGACGGTTCTTGCCATCATTGGCTCCTTGGAGGGTTTTCGTCACTCAGTCTAGTCAACAGCCGCACAATGGGGGCAGGCAAGCCCACCGAGGGTGGCGGGTGCAGACTGAACCATTGCAAGCTTTGGGCGTCACATTCTACGCCAATCGCTGCGCCCCGGTTCGCCACGCAGTGTGCTCTCACGGGGTGCGCCTCGAGCTTGAAATGCGTGAACGTGTGGTGAAAGGGCTCATCGATTCGGCACACACCGCGCGGCACCGGCAGATGCTCAGTGATCCATGCCTCAGCAGCAGACGCGCTCTCAAATTCCGGCGGCACCCACAGCCCGCCCCAGATGCCTGAGTCAGGGCGCTTTTCGAGCAACACCTCCCCGGGGTCCCGGGTCACGACCGCGAGCCAGCGTTGTCTCATCGGAATCGCTTTGCGCGGCTTTCGGCCGGGGAACTCACTTTGTCGGCCCTCCGCGAGGGCCTTGCAGCCTGCGGCCAGCGGGCATTGCTGACAGCCCGGCCGACTGCGCGTACAGCAGGTCGCGCCAAGATCCATAATCGCCTGCGTATAGTCTGCCACGCGATGGTTTGGTGTGTGGTGTTCGGCGTGGGACCACAGGGTGTCGCTGACTGCGCGCTGCCCGGGCCAGCCCTCAACCGCGTGGTAACGCGCGAGCACTCGCTTCACGTTGCCGTCGAGAATCGGCGCGCGGGTATCCATCGCCAGAGAGAGAATCGCTCCGGCGGTAGAGCGGCCAATGCCGGGTAGGGCCTCCAGCCCTGCGAGATCGTTTGGGAACACGCCCTTGTGCGATTCGCAAATCTGCTTGGCGCAGCGGTGCAGGTTGCGGGCGCGGGCGTAATAGCCAAGACCTGTCCACAAGTGCAGCACGGTGTCCTCGGCGGCGTGAGCGAGATCCTCGACAGTGGGGAGCTGCGCCATGAAACGCTCATAAAAGGGAATCACCGTGCTGACCTGCGTCTGCTGCAGCATGATCTCTGACACCCAAACGCGGTAGGGCGTGCGGTGTGTTTGCCAGGGCAGGTCTTTACGGCCGTGCCGGTCGAACCACTCGAGCAATGGGTCGGCAATGTGATCTTTGTCGCTCATGAAGTGGTAAAGCTTCGCAATGAAGTAGCAGGGCTCTTTCTATACAATGGCGCCCCTAGTGTAGCGCCCGCGCGGTCTGGCGGGTTGTTCGGAGAAAAAGCATGAGTCAGCAGGAAGCGGTTGCACGCAAGGCATCAGTGAGCCGCGAGACCCTTGAGACCCAGATTGCCGTTGAGCTATGTCTCGACGGCACGGGCCAATGCACCCTCGATACAGGACTGCCTTTCCTCGAGCATATGCTGGATCAGATTGCCCGACACGGCCAGGTGGACCTCAACATCAAAGCCAAGGGTGATCTGCACATTGACGCACACCACACGGTGGAGGACATCGGTATCACCCTCGGCCAGGCGTTCAGCGAAGCGATCGGCGACAAAAAGGGCATCGTGCGTTATGGGCACGCCTACGTGCCGCTGGATGAGGCGCTATCGCGGGTGGTGATCGACTGTAGCGGTCGCCCGGGGCTCGAATTTCATGTGCCGTTTACCCGTGCCAAGGTCGGGGAGTTCGATGTAGATCTGGTCGTCGAGTTCTTTCAAGGCTTTGTGAATCACGCTGATGTCACGCTGCATATCGACAATCTCCGCGGACACAACGCGCACCACCAAGCCGAGACCGTGTTTAAGGCCTTCGGGCGGGCGCTGCGCATGGCGGTCGCGCCCGATGCGGGCATGGCTGGCACCAGCCCCTCGACTAAAGGGGTTTTGTAAGCCGTGACCCAACGGGTTGCCGTAATCGATTACGGCATGGGCAACCTGCACTCTGTAGCGAGCGCGCTGGAGCATGTCGGTGCTGCCGAGGTCGTGGTCAGCCATGAACCCCAAGCGATTCTTGATGCCGATCGGGTCGTGTTTCCCGGTGTGGGCGGTATTCGTGATTGCATGGCAGCGATCCGTCGCCTCGGCTGCGACCAGTTACTCGATCAGGTACTGAACGTGGACCGCAAGCCGGTGTTGGCCATTTGCGTCGGCATGCAGGCGCTGATGTCCCACTCCGAGGAAAATGGGGGCGTCCCCTGCCTCGATGTGTTGCCGGGCCACGTCGCCTTTTTTGGTGAAGCGCATCAAGGCGATGACGGCGAGCGGCTCAAAGTGCCCCACATGGGGTGGAATGCCGTGCGACCGGCGATCAATCATCCCCTGTGGCGCGGTATCGAGCCCGACACCCGCTTCTATTTTGTTCACAGCTACCACGTGGTGCCTGATAACCAAGCCGTTGTCGCGGGAACGTTTGACTACGGCCTCACGGGTTGTGCGGCGCTTGCGCAGGAGAACCTGTTTGCAACGCAGTTCCACCCGGAGAAGAGCCACAGCGCCGGGCTGACGCTACTGAAAAACTTTCTCGATTGGGAAGGCACATGCTCGTAATACCCGCCATTGATTTAAAAGACGGCCAGTGCGTGCGCCTGCGCCAGGGCGACATGGCTGACAGCACGGTGTTCTCTGACGACCCCGTTGCCATGGCGCAGCGGTGGTTCGATGAGGGCGCCCGGCGGCTGCACATCGTTGACCTTGACGGCGCTTTCGCAGGGGAGCCCGTCAACGCCGGTATCATCGAGGCGATTTCAAAGGCGTTGCCAACCCTGCCGATTCAGATCGGCGGCGGCATCCGCAATCTGGAGACGATTGCGCGCTATCTCGAAGCCGGGGTGGAGTACGCCATTATCGGCACCATGGCGGCTAAGGACCCGGACTTCGTTCACAAAGCCTGCGCGACCTTTCCGGGGCACATCATTGTCGGCATCGATGCCCGCGGGGGCCGTGTGGCGGTTGAGGGCTGGGCGAGCGAGAGTGAACTTGATGCCACCGATCTCGCCAAGCGCTTCGCCGATGCAGGCGTGAGCGCGGTGGTTTATACCGATATTGACCGCGACGGCATGATGCAAGGCGTCAATGTCGAGGCAACGGTTGCCCTGGCTGTTGAGTCGGGGCTACCGGTTATTGCTTCTGGCGGCATCAGCCAGCTTGAGGACGTGCGTGGCCTGATGCAGCACGCGAGCGCGGGCATATGCGGTGCGATTACCGGCCGCGCGATCTATGAGGGCACGCTGGATTTGGCCGAGGCCCAGACCATGGTTGATGCCTTTCTGGAGAGTGATTGATGGCGCTCGCCAAACGCATCATTCCCTGCCTCGACGTGGATCAGGGGCGAGTGGTGAAGGGTGTCAACTTTGTGGGCATTCGCGACGCCGGCGACCCGGTGGAAATCGCGCGGCGCTATAACGAAGAAGGCGCCGACGAGATCACGTTTCTCGATATCACGGCCAGCCACGAAGAGCGCGATACGACTGTCCACACCGTCGAGCAGATTGCCCGCGAGGTGTTTATCCCACTGACAGTAGGCGGCGGCATTCGCTCCGTGCAGGACATTCGCACCATGCTTAATGCGGGTGCCGATAAGGTGAGTATCAATACGGCGGCGATTCACGAGCCCGAGCTGGTGCATGAGGCAGCGGCACGATTCGGCTCGCAATGCATTGTGGTGGCGATCGACGTGAAGCGGGTCTCAGCGCCCGATGAGGCACCGCGCTACGAGCTCTTTACCCACGGTGGTCGCAAGCCCACCGGGATCGAGGCGGTGGAGTGGGCCACGAAAATGGCAGAGCTGGGTGCCGGCGAATTGTTGCTGACCAGCATGGACCGCGACGGCACCCGCGATGGTTTTGAATTGGTTATTACCCGCGCGATTACCGACGCGGTCGACATTCCGGTGATCGCTTCAGGTGGCGTAGGCACGCTTCAGCACCTCGCCGATGGCGTCACGAAAGGGGGCGCCGACGCCGTATTGGCTGCCAGCATTTTCCACTTTGGCGAGTACACGGTGGGCGAGGCCAAGGCGTTCATGGCCGATCAGGGCATCACGATGCGTTTGTGATATCGGGCATCCTGTTCAGGGTGACCTTTCACTGAACTGATAAATGACGCGTCGTCGCGTCTTCGCGTCCTCGCAATAAAGGAATCATCCCATACCCGCGTTGAGCGGCTGCCTCAGGGCGTGCCGAGCGCCACCGTGGTCGGGTCTTCTGTTTCCGGTGCTTCAGATGTCGCTTCAGGCGTCAGGAGGTTGATGCCGCGCAGCAGCGTCAGCGCCTCATACAGCTGATTATCCGAATTGCGCAATTCCGTCAGCGCTTCACTTTCAGATTGCGCATCTACGGGACCGCCGTCACCGCTCAAACTCCCCTGCAGGTCGGCTTCCTTTGTCCGTCGGTTAGATTCCACGCTCGTGACCTCAGCACGCTCCACCACGATGTCGGGCACGATGCCCTCCGCCTGAATTGAGCGGCCATTTGGCGTGTAATACAGGGCGGTGGTGAGCTTGACGGCGCGGGTTTCCGAGACGGGCAGGATGGTCTGTACCGAGCCTTTGCCAAAACTGCGTGTTCCCATGATTACGGCGCGCCGACGATCCTGCAGGGCACCCGCGACAATTTCGGAGGCGCTGGCGGAGCCGCCGTTAATCAGTACCACGATGGGTATGCCATTCAGCATATCGCCCGGAGAGGCCTCAAAGCGATCTGCCGCCTGAGGATGGCGCCCTTCGGTATAGACGACCAAGCCCCCGTCCAACACGGCACCGGCCATATCCACGCTGGCACCGAGCACCCCGCCAGGGTTGTTACGGAGATCCAACACCACTCCCTTAAGAGGTCCCTCGGAGAGAGCCTGCTCAAGCGTTGCGATCGCTTCCAGCCCGGTGTCCTTTTGAAACTGTGACGCCCGCAACCAGAGATAGCCCTCCATCAGCTCACGGCTTCGGACACTCGGCACTTTGATGATGTCCCGTACCACGGTGACGTCAAACGGATCGGCTACGCCTCGTCTGCCGATGGTCAGCAGTACCTCGGAGCCGGTGGGCCCGCGCATCTTTTCTACTGATTTGTTGACGGGCAGATCGCGGATCGACTCGCCATCAATTTTGAGAATAATGTCACCCGCGCGCAGCCCCGCTGCCTCAGCAGGTGAGCCGTCAATCGGCGCGATGATGCTGATGTAACCTCGATCCTGACCGATCTCGATGCCGAGTCCACTGAATTCACCCTGTGTCGTCTCTTGCAGAGAGTCGTAGGCTTTTTCTTGAAGAAAGACTGAGTGAGGGTCCAGCCCAGAGAGCATCCCCTGCACTGCCAGTTCAAACAGCTCGCTGTCGGGCACCGATTCGACGTAGCCCTGTCGAATTTGGTTGAAGACGTCTGCAAACATCTGCAGCTCTTCCAAAGGCAACGATTGATTTTCAGGCGGACCATCCAACACCGCACTGTGAGGATTGTTTTCTTCAGCTGCGTCAGAGCCGCTGTCGTCGGCAACGGCGAAACCGCAAGCGACAAGGCCGAGGATCAGTCCAGCGGGGAGAGTGCGACAACGCATGATGGTTATCCGAGGCGATAAGGGGGTGAATGGTAACTGATTATCCCGCCGGGATTTAACGGCGAATCCACTCGGCAGGGTCCACCGGTTTTCCGTCGCGCCTAATTTCGAAGTACAAGCCAGACGCCTCAGATCCGCCACTGGCACCTGCTCTCGCAATGAGATCACCCGCGTTGACCTTGTCGCCGACACGTCGGAGCAGACTGTGATTGCGCGCGTAAAGTGACAGCCAGCCGTCGCCATGATCAACAACAATCAACAGGCCCTGGCCCCGCAGCCAGTCAGAATAGATCACACGCCCCCCATGGACCGCCTGCACGGGCTCCCCTTGTTCAGCTGCGATCAGCCAGCCTCGCCAGCTAATCTCGGCATTGCGGCGCTCGCCAAAGCGGTTGGCAGGCGTGCCGTTTACCGGCATGGCCAGTGTGCCGCGGGTCTCAGCAAAGGGTTGAAGATTGGCGGGTGGAAGGTTTTCCGATCTGACCGCGACATTCTGTAATTCACCCAATAGTGCATTGAGCCGTTGTTGATCTCGCTCAAGTTCGGCCAATCTTTGCTGGTCGGTCTGCAGCGTTGCATTAATGTCAGCAATGGCCTGCTGCTGAGCGGCTTGCTGATCGGCAAGCGCGCGCTGGGTGTTGGCAAGGGTCTCGCGTTGGATGTCCAGTTGTGACTGGGTGTCCTCAGTGGCTTGCCGATTTTCCTCAATTGCCACCAGCGACCGCTGATATTCGGCGATGATCACTTGCTGGTCTTCGACGATGCGTTCGAGGTAGGCCAGATGCCTCGCCACTTGCTGCGGATCCTGATCGCCCAGCCAGACTCTGAGGCCCCCGCCTTGCTGCACTGCCCACAACTGCTGAATGCCCTGCTCAATGATGTCCGTGCGGTCACGCTGGGCCACCAGTAAGCGCGTCCGATCGCTGTCCAG
>JAYOUT010000033.1:4011-7393 GCA_038151055.1 Luminiphilus sp. | reverse complement strand
TGATGTCCGTGCGGTCACGCTGGGCCACCAGTAAGCGCGTCCGATCGCTGTCCAGCTGAGTCAGTTTTTGTTGCGTTGCTTCCTGCGCCTGCATGACTTCCGCAAGTCGCCGGTCGGATTCGCTGATCTGAAGGTCTGCTTCGCGCAGCGCCTGCTGCAAGGTACTGCGCTCATTCTCTTGGGCATCCAGTTTTTGCTGAATGGCCTGAATTTCGTCCGCGAGTGCGGCGAGTTGTGCTGCCGTCTCGCCGGGAGAGGTCGGCTCCTGTGCCTGCGCAAGAGCTAGCGAAAATAGCATCGGTGCAACAGCAAAGATTTTAGACAGGGGGCGGACTGCTCCGATGCGAGCCACCCGGTGCCCGCCTAGTTGATCAGTAGGTTGCGCCCTGACATGGCGGCGGGGATATCCAGTCCCATCATCGTCAGGACAGTGGGGGCGATATCGGCGAGGATGCCGCCCGCCGGATCCAAAGCACGCGGGTTATCCCCAAAGTAAATTAAGGGGACATGCTCTGTGGTGTGCTGGGTATGGGGTTGATCATTCTCGTAATCCCGCATTTGCTCACAGTTGCCATGATCTGCGGTGATGAGGCCCTGGCCACCCTGTGCCAGCAATGCTGTCTCGAGTCGGCCAATGCACTGATCCAGGGTTTCGACAGCGGCGACAGCGGCATCAAATTGACCGGTATGACCCACCATATCGCCGTTGGCAAAGTTCACGACAATAAAGTCAAAGTCTCTGGATTCGATGGCCTCGATCAAGGCGTCGGTCACCTCGTGTGCACTCATGGCGGGCTGCAAATCATAGGTCGGTACGTCGGGAGAAGGGATCAGCGTGCGGGTTTCGCCTTCGAAAGGATCTTCGCGGCCGCCGCTGAAGAAGAACGTGACGTGAGCATATTTTTCGGTCTCCGCGATGCGCAGCTGTGTCATCCCCCGCGCGGCGAGTACCTCGCCCAAACTGTCCGTCAGGGCGTCCGGAGGGAAAGCCACGGGGCAAGATAATGCGGATGCGTACTCCGTCGTCGTCACCATCTGTACAGCAGGTGTGGCCCCTCGCGTAAAACCGGTGAATGCGGGGTCAGTCAGTGCTTGTGCCAATTGCCGGGCACGATCGGCTCGGAAATTCATGAACAACACCGCGTCGCCATCCTTAAAGGCGAGGGGGTCTCCGATGACAGTGGGCACGACAAATTCGTCATCTTCATTGCGCGCATAGGCCGCCTCAAGGGCCGCTTGCGCGGAATCAGCAGCAAACGAGGCCGTGCCCTCCGTGAGTAGGGCGTAGCTTTTTTCAATGCGATCCCAGCGGTTGTCTCGGTCCATTGCCCAGTAGCGTCCATGCACCGAGGCGATGCGTCCGACGCCAAGCTCCTGCAATATCTGCTCTGCTCGCTGCAGTGAGGGGCCGGCGCTGCGGGGCGGCGTGTCGCGGCCGTCGAGAAAAGCATGCAGATAAAGCTTTTGCGCGCCGCGCTTCACGGCGAGTTGCAGGGCAGCAAACAGCTGGTCCTCATGGCTATGAACGCCGCCGGGAGACAGCAGGCCCATTACGTGGACGGCATTGCCAGTTGCAACGGCGCCATCAATGGCCTGCAGATAGGCCGGATTCTCAAAAAATTCACCGGTCTCGATGGCGCGATCAATTTTTGTGATTGACTGGTAAACAATGCGGCCGGCACCAAGACTCATATGCCCTACCTCTGAGTTGCCCATCTGGCCCTCGGGTAGACCGACATCGAGGCCTGAGCCGGACACCAGGGTATGCGGCGCTTCCCGCCACAAGCGATCAAGGTTGGGGGTGTGGGCAGCGTGAACGGCGTTGTCTTCCGGGGCGGCCCGATGACCAAAGCCATCGAGGATGACCAATAATGTTGTGCTTCTTGGCGTAGACACGGCGTGCAGGGCTCAAACAGTCACAGTGGACATTGTAACGCGGCGGGCTGAGGAGGGCACGAGGCACGCGGGTCCGCCGTCGCACCGGCGCCACCTGTTGGCGATTCTGTGCCGGTGTTAAGGTGCGAGCATGGAGGCACAGCCTCGTTCGGCCTTGCGAGAGGGGCGTTGAGCGCCCCGATTGACTATGACTGCATCGGATCCGGCACCGACCGATACACCTGACCCTTACGTTGACACTGATGAGGCGGCCAAGTTACTCCGCTTGGCCACCAACCTCTCTGTCACCGTTGCGGTAATGCTGATCTTGGCCAAGGGCTATGCGTGGTGGCACACCGACTCCGTGGCT
Organism: Luminiphilus sp.; assembly: GCA_038151055.1. Lineage (GTDB taxonomy): Bacteria > Pseudomonadota > Gammaproteobacteria > Pseudomonadales > Halieaceae > Luminiphilus. Next base: position 5,148 of record JAYOUT010000033.1, on the reverse strand, counting down.
ATTTTGGCTTCTCTGGTTGACTCACTGATGGATGCGGGAGCGTCGATTCTCAACCTTTTTGCGGTGCGATACGCGCTGGCGCCAGCTGACGCCAGTCATCGCTGGGGACATGGTAAAGCGGAAGCGATTGCCGGCCTGGGACAAGGGGTATTCATTATCGCTTCGGGGCTGTTCCTGGTGAGCGAGGCGGTGCAGCGGCTCTTGAGTCCCGCGCCACTCGCGGCTTTCCCGGTGGGCGTTGGCGTCATGGTGTTAACCATCGTGCTGACAGCCGGGCTGGTGGCGGTGCAGAGCTATGTCATCCGCCGAACGCGCTCGCCGGCCATTCGCGCGGACTCACTCCATTATCGTACTGACCTGCTGACCAACGCTGCAGTGTTGTTCGCGCTGGTGCTTGCGCAGTTTGGTTGGTTGGGTGTTGATCCGTTGTTCGCGCTGGCGGTGGCGATCTACACGCTTAAAGCCGCATGGGACATCATCCGTGACGCTACCAGCGAATTGCTGGACCAGGAACTGCCCCAGCCCAAACGAGACCAGATTATCGAGATTGCCAGCGCGCACCCTCGCGTTTTGGGGGTTCACGATCTGCGGACGCGCAGCGCCGGCAGAGTCGACTTCGTGGAGTTGCACCTTGAGCTCGACGACCACATGCCGCTCACGGTTGCCCATGACGTGAGTGATGATGTGGAGACGGCCATCATGGCTGCGATACCTCAGGCAGACGTGATGATTCATCTCGACCCTGTGAGTTTGGCTGAGGAGCAGCTGGACGACAGGATCGAAGCGGTGGAGCAGTCCGAGGGCCCTTAGCGCCGAACCCCTCTCTTCAATTTTGACCATCGATGCTCACACTGGCGGAAGCGCCTGAGCCGCGACGAGGTGCCGGTATTTTGCCGGCCGAGTGAATATCGGTGTCGGAGCGCGGGCCGCAGGGATCATAGCGCAGTGGCGTGACTACGGGATGCTGACTGGAGGGCGTCGAATTGAACCGATATACTCGCGGCCCGCAGCGCTTGAGACAAATCGTGCAGCGCTTGCGACAGGTCGCGCAGAAAGTCCCATAGGGTGACGAGAAGCGCTGCGCGTCAAAAGTTCTGTAGATATCAGCGACGCATCATCACAAGGCAGGAATAACGT
>JAYOUT010000033.1:0-3911 GCA_038151055.1 Luminiphilus sp. | reverse complement strand
GCGTCAAAAGTTCTGTAGATATCAGCGACGCATCATCACAAGGCAGGAATAACGTGTCAGCAGGAATGTTTTTTCAGTTTTTGGGAGAGCAGTGGGTTTTGGTAGCAGCGCTCGCCGCTGTCCTGACGCTGTTGCTGCTTCACGAGACGCGTAAAGCGGGGCCTGCGCTGTCGATCAATCAGGCGGTGCAGCTTGTCAACACCGAGGGCGGGGTCTTCCTGGATATACGAGATGCGGCTGAGTATGGCCGGGGTCATATTACTGACGCCCTGCATATACCGGCAGCGTCGTTGGCGAATCGCGTCTCCGAACTGGAAAAATTCCGCGATAAACCGGTCATCGTCGTGTGTAAAATGGGGCAGTCTGCTGGCCCTGCAACAAAAACGTTGCGCGCTCAGGGCTTTGGAAAGGCGCAAAAGCTGTCGGGCGGCATGATGGAGTGGGACGCCCAAAAGCTTCCGGTTGTCACCCAGTGAGCGAAGTCGTTATTTACACCACTCGATGGTGTCCTTTTTGTATCCGTGCCAAAGCGCTGCTCGATCAAAAAGGGGTCCAGTATCAGGAGATACCGGTAGATGGTGACCCAGTCACTCGGCAGCAGATGGCAGAGCGAGCCGGTCGCACATCCGTGCCGCAAATCTGGATTGGTGAACAACATATAGGTGGGTGTGATCAGCTGTATGGTCTCGAGCGCTCCGGCGCACTTGACCCGCTGCTGTCTTAAAGCAGACCCGCCAAGACTTTGATAGAGAAGGAGAGCCAGCATGGCTGAAGAAGGTACGGCCGCCGGTCAGGAAGCACAGGCGCAACAGCAGTTTGTGACCCAGCGTGTTTACACGAAAGACATTTCTTTTGAGTCGCCGATGGCGCCCAACGTATTTCGGCAGGAGTGGAAACCCGCGGTTAACGTTGACCTGAACACGAAAAGTAGCCGCGTCGATGAGGAGGGAAACCATGAGGTTGTGCTGACCCTAACCATCACCGCCAAGCTGGAGGAGCAGACCGCGTTTTTGGTGGAGGTTCAGCAAGCAGGCATTTTTTACGTGGCGGGTATCGAGGGTGATGCGCTCCGTCAATTGTTGTCGACCGTCGCTCCCACCATTCTCTTTCCCTATGCGCGTGAAGCAGTGGACAATCTGGTCGTGAAGGGTGGCTTCCCGGCCTTGATGATTGCGCCAGTCAACTTCGATGCGCTGTTCCGTCAGGCGGTAGCCCAGCAAGCCGCTGAGGGCGGTGATCAGGTTGCGGCCGCGCCAGAGGGCTCGACTCACTGATCTTTTCACCGCCTCTCAAGGCGGTGCTCAGCCGGGTGCTACCCGGTCAGGCGGCCGGTAAGTCCAGATCTTTGAGTTTTCGGGTGAGGGTGTTTCGCCCCCATCCGAGTAACTCTGCGGCTTCGGCCTTCCGCCCGCCGGTATGTCGCAAAGCGGCCTCGATCATGATCGATTCAAACAGTGGCAGCGCCTGGCGCAGGACGTTGGACTGACCCTCCGACAGCTGCCTATTTGCCCAGCCCGCCAGTTGCTCATGCCAGGTTTCTGCTGGGGCGTCCGGGCTGTTGTCTTGGGCCTGAACCAACTCAGGTGGCAGATCCGACAGGAGCACCTCACGACCGGCTGCCATCACGGTTAACCATCGGCAGGTATTTTCTAACTGCCTGACATTGCCCGGCCAAGACAGTTGCGTCAGCACTTCCAGAGCGTCATCCGAAATCGTTTTCGCTTCGACCCCCAGTTCGTTACCGGCAGAGGTTAAAAAGTGCTTGAGTAGCTGAGGGATATCTTCCCGGCGCTCGGATAGTTTGGGCACGTGAATACGAATCACGTTCAGCCGATGGAATAGATCCTCGCGGAATGCTCCCGATTCGACCAGTGATTCCAGTTTTTGGTGTGTCGCCGCGATGATTCTGACGTCCGCCTTGATGGAGTCGACTCCGCCAACACGGAAAAACTCTCCGTCTTGGAGCACTCTCAATAAGCGGGTCTGAGTTGCCGCAGGCATATCGCCGATTTCATCGAGGAACAGCGTGCCCCCACGGGCCTGCTCAAAGCGACCTTCCCGGCGGCTATTGGCCCCGGTAAATGCCCCTTTTTCGTGGCCAAATAACTCTGATTCCATCAGCTCCTGAGGTATGGCCGCCATATTCAGTGCAACGAATCCTTTATTCGCTCTGGGGCTGTGGCGGTGCAGCGCTCTGGCGACCAATTCTTTACCTGTTCCAGACTCGCCGTTAATCAATACCGTGATATGACTTTGTGCAAGACGCCCGATTGCACGGAAGACCTCTTGCATCGCCGGCGCGTTTCCAATGATCTCGGTCGAGCGGCGATCGGCTGCTTCGCTGCCCACGGGTTCCGTTTGCGCACGTTGCGCCTGCGCCCGGGTGACAGTGGCCACCATTTCCTCAATATCAAAAGGCTTCGGCAAATATTCGAAGGCACCCTCTTCATAAGCGCTCACAGCACTGTCGAGGTCTGAATGCGCCGTGGTAATGATGACCGGCAAGTCCGGTTGTTGGGACTTGAGTTTCGAGAGCAGCGCGATGCCGTCCATGCCGGGCATACGAATGTCGCTGACCACCACCATGGGTTGTTCCAAAGACAAAGCTTCGACGACTTCGTCACCGGACTCAAAAACCCGACAGCTTAAACCAGCGCGCGTCAGGGCTTTTTCCATGACCCAACGAATCGAACTGTCGTCGTCGACGATCCATACCTGGTTGGTGGTAGCCATCTCAGGTCTCCATGGGTATGAGCATGGTGAAACAGGTCTCACCAGGTGTGCTCTGTACTTGTATTAGCCCGCCATGTTGATTGGCGATGCGTTGTGCGATGGACAGGCCCAGCCCGGTCCCTTGGGCATTGCCGGTGACCATCGGCAGAAAGAGCCTTGGCAGGAGGTCCTCTGGCACCCCGGGGCCGTCGTCACTCACCTGAAGCGCGCAGACCAGCTTGTGGCGACTGCCACCTACCGTGAACTGTCTGAGCACTCGGGTTCGCAATGTGATCAAACCGGCATCACCACAAGCCTGCCATGCGTTGCGTACTAAATTGAGTACCGCTTGAGTCAACTGACCCGCGTCGGCGAGAAAATCGGGCAAGCTCGGATCGTAATCGCGTTCGATAGCCAATTCGCCTTTTGCCTCTGCCTCGATCAGCTGCCGCACATGCTCGGTGATCTCGTGAATATTGGTGGGTTCGGACTCAAGTCGTTCTCTGGGGCCCAGCATGCGATCGACCAGTGTATGGAGCCGGTCTACCTCGGAAATGATGATGTCGGTGTATTCCTGCAGGTTGGGGTTGGCCAGCTCCCCGGATAAAAGCTGTGCTGCCCCCCGTATACCGCCTAACGGGTTTTTCACTTCGTGCGCGACACCCTTCATGATTTCTTTAAGCGTTGCCTGTGCTTGCCATTCGCTTTCATCCCGGCTGATGGCCTGTAACCGATCGACCATCGTCAATTCCACCAGCAGGCAGCGACTTTCGACCTTGTCGGCGATTGGACTCAGCGTGATGTCAACGGTGCGCTCTTGGCCGGTGCGCGTGGTCAGCGGGATCGCGCGCCTGACCACGGGGTAATTCTCAACAAGGGCCTGATTAAGCAATGGGTACCACTCGTTTGACTCGTCAAGCAGTTCCTCCAGCGGACTTCCCAATGCCCGGCTGGCAGACACCTCCAACAGATTCTCTGCCGATAGATTCAGCGCCCTGATGTGCAGACCGGCATCCAACAGCACCACCCCGGTTGCCAACAGGTCGAGGTGATAATCGATAGATAAATCGGGAGGTAATTCAGCGGTCATACGGTTACCGATTCGCAATGGGGCGCATGACATAGACGGTGCGCTCGCTGGACGCATTGACTCTGGCACCCTCGGCGTTAACCCGCACCACCTGTAGCCGGTGTTCGCC
>JAYOUT010000032.1:0-21274 GCA_038151055.1 Luminiphilus sp. | reverse complement strand
AGAAGGATGAATACGACACTCGCGAGTGAAGTTTTGATCCAAAAGGCGTCGCCTGAAAACACCTCGGTGTGATCAAGCGGCATATGTAGAAAACAAACGTACATGGGAGGTATTAACCATGAGTAGTTTGTCTGATAGCGAAGCTAAAGAGTTCCATTCAGCTTATGTGACTGGACTCCTAGGCTTTGTGGGCATCGCGATCGTTGCGCATTACTTGCTCTACGTGTGGAAGCCCTGGTTCTAAGAACCAAGGAACCGCTTTGTTCACAGCGTGTGGCTTAACAGCCACGTCGCGATAACGTAACGGAGACAACTTATGCACAGATTCTGGATGTTGTTTGATCCACGCCAAGTCCTTACGGGTCTCACAGTGGCATTGTTCACTTTGGCACTGACTATCCATTTTATTCTGTTGAGCACTGACAGATATAACTGGTTAGGTGATCCCAACGGCGGCGGCCTTGCCGTTAGCACTCATCAAGAGGCTTTGCCTCCTGTTAGGAGCTAACACGTGTTACAGGCCCCTTCCGGGGGCCTGAAGCTTTACGACCCGCGGTGAAGCCGTCAGGTGGAACCGGTGGTGACAGAAGTGGAGAAGTTTGCGATCACCCTGCCCCCAGAGCTGTCGATCGCCCTAAAGACGGAACTACTTTTCTGACATCACTTCCCTCTCGGGAGCGGGTCATTTTATTTTTTTGGGGACAACACAATGGAACCACGGCAGCACAGACCCAGCGACAAACAAACAGGCCCTATCGTTTCATTTGATAACGAGGCGCTGATTATTGTTGATGCGCAGGACCGCATTCTGGGACATGGCAGCAAAGCCGATCTGCATCGAGGTTCAGGAACGCTACATCGCGCGTTCTCCATCTTTTTATTCAACCCTGCGGGTGAATTACTGCTGACGCGCCGGAGCGACAGTAAGCCCCTGTGGGCGGGCTTTTGGTCCAATACCTGCTGCAGCCATCCACGCAGGGGTGAGTCCTACGGGGTCGCAACCCAACGGCGCCTTAGAGAGGAATTGGGTGTCGAGACTCCCCTGCTCTTCACGCACCGATTCCGCTACCAAGCTCAATTTGATGAAAATGGTGCCGAGCATGAATTGTGCTCTGTCTATATCGGCCAACTGGAGACTGAACCGTCTCCCAACCCGATGGAAATCAGTGACTGGCAATGGCTCAGCCCCGAGACGCTGGACCAAAAAATTCAGACGGAACCCGACACCCTGACGCCGTGGTTCAAGTTGGAGTGGGAAGTCCTGCGATCAGGAATGCACGCTGGGGTGCTTAACAGGATTGGTTTGAACTGGCACTCGGGCAACGCCCAAGCCAACTAACCATTAGTAAGCGCGAAAGGCCGGAGAAGAATCCGTCCAAATGTGAGGCAACATGGACCGACCCAGCTCGGTCAGCCGATAATCGGTCTGCGTTTCTTCCACATAACCCTGACTGACCAGAGGCGCGAGCCAGCCGCCGCTCTGCTCATCTGTCACACTGGAAAGACTGATGTCCTGCCTGCACATGAGACTGCGCATGACTTTACGCTGCAGCATTTCTGATTCGTCTGATATCACTGCAGAGCTGACAGAAAGCGACCCAGACTCGACGATCTGATGCCAGGTGCTGAGGCGCGTTTGATTCTGCAGCACCAGACCGGGCAGTTCGCCTAGCGCCCCGAGGCCGATACCCAAAACGCTCTCCGCCTCGTCCGTACCGTAACCCAGTACATTCAGTGCCAACGATCCCTCTCGCTGTGCCACCGCCAACTCATGATCGGGCTTTGCGAAGACATTAAGGCCAACCCATTCGTAACCGGCATCGGTCAAACCAGTCTGAACTTGGTTGAACATGAAGAGTCGATCGGCAAGCGACGGCAAATGCTGGGAGTCAACGGCGATCTGATGTGGGAAAAGTGACTCTCGCCGCTTAAACGGGAGGCACATCAGCCAGTCAGGCCCCAAGGAACACATCGCCTCGATACTCTGCTCACAGGATTCAGCAGTCTGCCCAGGTAAGCCCAACAGATAATCCATGCTGATCGACTCAAAATTGACGCCGTGGGCAATCGAGATGACATCTTCAAGCAGCTCGAGAGAATGAATCCGTCCTATTTCTCGCTGCACGTTGGCATCAACGTCGCGCACTTCGAGCTTGATGTGCCCGATGCCCAAGCCTTTCAAAAAGTTCAATTGCGCTCGCGAGGTGCGTCTGGGGTTCAACTCCATAGAAAATTCTGTCTCTGAACCCACATCAAAATGGCGAGCGATATGCGAGAACAGTGTCGCCAGCGCTAGCTCAGAGAGGTGATTTGGCGAACCTCCTCCAAAATGGACGCGTGAGAGCAGCCGCCGCTCCCCAAGCTGACGTGCAAGGGCCACAAGCTCGAGCTCAAGCGTCGCGATGTAGTGTTCCAGCTCGTCTGGCTGATGCTGAACCACGGCGATACGGTCGCAGGTCAAACATCGCGACGGACAGAACGGGAGATGCACATTTAAAGCTAGCGTTGCATCTTTGCGCGCAGTCAGACTAGAAAAATAGGGTACCAGCGACGCCTCGCTGATCGGCGTGGCGCGCTCACCCAGCGAATGGGTGTCGGATGGCCGGATCGGCGGAGACGCCGACTTCGGAGGCGGCCACACCCCCGTGGTTAAACTCATTTATGCCCCCTACTGCCTTGCTGGCTGGGTCACCACATGGCGAAACCGAAGACCACAAACGGTAGCGTCAAGGAAGCTCCAGTCAGTCTGTTCTTTTAATGCAGACCGCTATGAGCACACATTATGCCCACCATCAGTCGGCGTCAAGGAAAACCTAGACAACGGTTGGACAAACTTAGTCGGTTTTTCGGCCATAAACCTCGGCCCAGCGCCACAATGCGGTCTCACCCATTGGCACCATTAAAAAACAGTGCTCTAACACTGCCAGTACCGCCAACCAGGCAATCAAAAACAGAGACAACGCGGTTGCGGGTTCAACTGCGATCTGTCCATAAGAGAACAGTAAATAAGTACAATATGCCGCGATCGTCGTCGAAAAAACGATAAACCAGCTATTTTTACCTGCCCTCAGATAGCTGGTGATGTAGCGCATATTATCGGGCAGCCACTGGCTATTAAAATGTCGGACACCAAAGAACAGATTGAGCTTGGTGCTCCAGCGCATTAACCACAGTACCGCGAGCGTATTTTGAATAGTGGGGTTCGGGAGTCCTGCACCGAGCACACAGACAATGCCAACAACACCGACCACCAGGCACTCGTGGTAGATCGTGGTGCCCAAGGCGTTGTAGAAACGTTGCGGCAGGGTCATCGTTGCCGTTGCGGGGCGCTTCACCGGTCCGGTGATGTAACCCATGAGATAGCTCAGCTCGAGCCATGCCCAAATAATAAGCCCCATGGCAAAACCGGTGACGGTCGCCAGGGTGGTATGACTCGCCGCATTGGCCTCGACGCCCCAAATGGACACCGTGGCAAAGATCGTCGCCAACAAAAAGATGGGCTGTCTGAGTGCCTGCGGCTGATGAACGCTCATCAGCGCGAGTCCGGTCATCAACCACCACAGCAAAACCGCCACGGCCAACGCCAGCCAGATCACGGCATGACTCCGATGGCCGCGATTTCCTCAGACAGCGCTTGCTCCAGTAACTCGGCAAACAGCCGCCGGTTATCAATACCGAAAGCCTCAAGCGCCATCCAGTAACCGGTGTCCGGATCCGAGATCACCAGACTGCCGTTGTCGAGTAAGGCAAGATTGAACGCCCCACCGGGATCGAGATCTCTGACCCGTCGTTCGCGGACGAGACTCCTCACGATACCGCGAAGGAAGCTGCCCTCGCCCGATTCATAGACCGCCAACGTCGCTTGCGTTTGCGCATCTATCACATCGATGCGGCCGCGAGGCCCATCGATAAATAATAAATCTGCGGAAGAAACAGGTAGGGAGGCCTGCTGCTGTGGTGGTGCGTAGTGGGCATCCTCTCTGGATACCCCCCACGCCCACAGCAATGCCATGGCTAGAATCACCCAGACCATTGGGTGTCCGAGTGTTCGCCTCGGCTGCATCTGCCCCCCTACCATTTCGTTTAACCCACCGGCAGCGGGTCACCTCCCGTATGCACCCGCACGGGTACCGCGGTTTGCTCCCCTGCCGTCACCTGGTAGTGCTGACTGGCGACCGAAGCGAAGGCATCTGCCGCGCGCTGGGGATCTTCAAGTCCTCTCAACAGAGGCCTTACCGGACGCGAGTACCACGCCGATACATTGGGCCACAACAGCACCCAGTACAGCTTTCGGTCCTCAACCGGCTTCAGCAAAATATCCCCCGTACCATCCCGGTACACGCGCATATCTGCCGCGGTGATCTGCTCAATCGGGATGTTAGCCATCATCGGCAAGGCCACGCCTGAACGAATCACCAACCGCTCACTGGTCAGGGTATAGAGGATTGACTTGGCGTAGGCTCTCGCGAGCCAGGTCAGTAACACCAACACGGTGGCCGCCAAACCTGCTTGCCAGACCAAAGTCCCCATCACTTGCGCCGCAGAGACCCCCTCCATCAACCGATAGACAGTATGCCCTGCAATGAGCAGTCCAAAATACAGCGTGAGATGCCGGATGTAGAACACCCGTTTCCCCATCGCTGCGGCGCTGGGCCGGCCCTGCCAAACCATGGTTTCCCCCTCGGGCAGGTGCTCCGGCAAGCCTTCTACGGGCTCGTCTTCATATTCAGTCATACCCATATCAATGGTTCCGAACGCATTGGCATGGCGTAGAGGTGGCCACCACCATAGAAAGCAGTAATACGATCCTCTTCCTGCAAAGTCACCTGATCAGGATTCGACAGTCCAGGTACCTGAGCAAACTGATCAGAACGAATGGATTTCACATTGACAGAGCCGTCGGAAGACACCATTGCCAACGTCATGGGCAGCAAAATCCGTCGCCCGCCCGCATCCAGCTCCGCGTAGCGGAAATGCGGCTCGGCTCGATCTACCCATAAATCGACCACCGTGGCGGCCTGCTTTCCATCACAACCATAAACGGCCTGGCCGCGTGGGTCAGGATCACCGCTGTTGACGCTGTGATCGCTGTCGACTCGGAGCGGCACGATGCGCGGACGGCCGTCGACCGTCAGGTCAGGCTTGTCTGGGCGAGTTGCCCACGCTGCGGCACCCACTCCGTCAACCATTGGATCGCCATTCGGATGCATCGGTGCACCGCTGGCGTCATAGATCGGCGTGGCATTGACTTCATATTGCGCGGGCTCTGGGCCGGGCTTCACACGCTCACCCTGGCCATGCGCCAGTCGATAGGTCTTGGGCGGCGGCATACCACCGACTCCTGTTCGGAGCTCACCCGAAGACATCTGCAGAGGCCATCCCTCTCGCTTGCCTTCCCGGTGGAGATATCCCACCAAAATAAAGAACAGAATCCAGAACGCATAGAGCGCGAGCTGCGCCACGTCCACGTATTCAGTAATTGCACCAGTACCCATAATCAGGTCCTCCCAATGTGGTCATTAACTCGGAAAATCCGCTAACCCGAGACGTTTGCCGTCTTCGCCCGTTTCGCCGGGTCGCCTAACCAGCCGACCCATTGCAGCGAGCGCTACAAACAACAGCGCAATCTCGATGTGATAAACCGCTCCATAACCTGAAGCGGGTGATTGCATCGCGACACCTAACAGTCCCGCATCTGCCCAACCCGTAACAACGTCACGGATTGCACCCCCAGAAAACATGGCCACTCCGGCGGCGGCGGCCTGCACCGCGCCCCAGGCGCCCAACGTCAGGCCTGCCATCTTGTCGCCGCCAAAAACCATGGCGGCAGTCAGCATGCCGACTGCAAATAAACCATTACCCAATCCGATCAACGCCGCGCCAATTTGGAACAATCCTGGCGCCTGAAACGGCGCACTGAGAATGACGGCTGCGAATGCGACGATTCCGATCAGGATGCCCATTGAAGCGGTCCTGATAGGGTCCGAACCCTTGCCAAGTCGTCGCGACGTCATAATGAGGGCCAGCACCATACCGCCCGCAAACATGGCGGTGAGCAAGGTGGTATCGCTGACCGATAGGCCCAGTACCTCTGCGCCATAAGGCTCGAGCAGAATGTCCTGCATCGTGAAACCCATTGTTCCTAACGCCAGTGCCCACAGCAGGCGACGCGCTTGGGGTAGCGCGATGAAATCGCCCCAGGCGTTTCCAAATGACGGGCGGGCCAAAGCGTGGTCGGTGAGGTCGGGGCGCCGCTGTTCCTGTTTCAGCATCGCGACGACGTTGAGCACCAACGTGATCACCGCTGCACTCTGGATCACTTGAATCAGTCGCACGTACCCGAAATCTCTCAGCAGCGCAGCAAAGATGAGGGCACTGCCGATCATGCCGATCAACAGCATCAGGTAGAGCAACGCCACAACGCGGGGCCGGGTTTCTTCGGTGGCAAGATCGGTAGCCAGAGCAAGCCCCGCGGTCTGCGCGACGTGCATACCCAACCCCGTTAGCAGAAACGCGCCCATCGCTGCGAGCGGCCCCAGAAAGCCCGGACCTGAGTGCGCCTCGGTCATAAGTATCAGTGCAAAGGGCATGAACGCGAGGCCACCAAATTGCATCATGGTGCCGGACCAGAGATAGGGGATGCGACGCCAACCTAAATAAGAACGGTGGTGGTCCGAGCGATAACCAATCAAGGCTCGGGCCGGGGCCATCAAAAGCGGTATGGCCAGCATGAGTGATACCCAGGACGCTGGCTGACCCAGCTCTACGACCATGACACGATTCAGCGTGCCGGTCAGTAATACGATGGCCATGCCGGTAGAGAGCTGGAACAGAGACAGCCGCAACAGCCGACCCAGAGACAGATCGGCCGAAGCCGCGTCGGCAAAGGGCAGCCAACGGTGCCCGAAGCCCGCGAGGCGTGTCCCTGTATTGCCCGCGGATCGCGTCATCGTCGCTTCAGCTCCATGGCGTGAGATTTATAAAAACCCACATCGATGCGATGCGACCGGCCCGCATTCCAGGCACGCATCAGCCCTGCCTCGTCCAGATGCCGCGAAAGACGGCCTGGCGAGACCGGCTCAATCGACGGCGCACGGTCTGCCCGGGGGAACAATCGACCCGTGGCGTGCATGAGCGCCAACAGCGGTGTCTTGGGTGCGAAGGTGAAGACGATTTTCTGGTTAATCTGCTCGGCCATCGCCTCCAGGGTCTGCACCCCATCCATGACGTCGTAATGAATCAGCGAATCCATGGCGACGGCGTAATCGAAGCAGCCCAGATCCATGTCGCGCATATCACCCACTAAAAAGGTCACATCAAGATCTTCACCGCTATCGCGGAGTCGCTCCCTGGCCAGGTTGACCAATGTCGGAGAGAGATCGACTGCCACCACCTCAGCGCCACGCCGTGCGGCTTCAATGGCCAGCGTGCCAGTGCCGCAGCCGGCATCGATCAGAGTGCTGCCCGAGAGATCCTCGGGCAACCAGCTCATTAGCGTCTCGCGCATGGCGTCCCGCCCGCGACGCACCGTGCGCCGGATTCGACTCACTGGCGCATCGGACGTCAGAGCCGCCCAGGCGTCAGCGGCAGTGCGATCGAAATAGGTTTCGATCTCATCCCGTCGCGCTTGATAACTCATCGATGCCATTAATCAAATCCCAGGAAGTCGAACAGATCGCGATCTTTCATTGGCTCACAGGGCAGCGGGTCTGTGCCCGCCCAGAGTTGTTCTGCCAGCTGCAGATATTCGTCGCAGACATCTGAAAGGCCGGGCGCGTCATCCAGCTCAAACAAGGTGGACTTTTTCAGCCGGCTGCGCCGGATGACGTCAAGGTCAGGAAAGTGCGCCAGCCGCTTCAGACCCACCGCCTCATTAAACCGATCGATTTCATCGGTGGCCGCACTGCGGTTTGCAATGACACCGCCCAAGCGCACCGCATAGTTTTTCGATTTGGCCTTAATCGCCGCCGCGATGCGGTTCATGGCAAAAATTGAGTCGAAGTCGTTCGCGGTGACCACCAACGCGCGCTCGGCATGTTGCAGCGGTGACGCAAAACCGCCGCACACCACATCGCCCAGGACATCAAAGATCACCACGTCGGAGTCATCCAGAAGGTGATGCTGCTTGAGTAATTTCACGGTCTGACCGACCACGTAACCGCCGCAACCCGTGCCTGCAGGCGGCCCACCGGCCTCGACACACATCACGCCGTTATAGCCCTCGTGCACGTAGTCCTCGGGACGCAGTTCCTCTGCATGGAACTCCACAGACTCCAGCACGTCGATGACGGTCGGCATCAACGCCTTGGTCAAGGTAAACGTCGAGTCATGCTTGGGGTCGCAACCAATCTGTATGACGCGCTTTCCAAGCTTCGAAAATGCCACCGATAGATTGGATGACGTGGTGCTCTTACCGATGCCGCCCTTCCCATAGACAGCAAAAACCTTGGCAGTGGTCTGCATTAGATCCTCTTCTAAATGGACCTGAACGCTGCCCTCGCCGTCGCCGATGTTATTGACCGGAATGTGTTGATTGGGTGAATTCATGCTGCCACCTCCCCCGTGACACCCTCGAGGAAATCCTCAAGGTCTTCTCCTGCTCGCCGCAGGGCATCGATGCTTTCTTCATCGGCCCCCCAGTACTCTCTTTCCTGCGCTTCGATCAGCCGGTTTGCCAGCCGCGCAGCTGATACCGGATTGAGCTCTGCCAAACGACGGCGCATGTCCTCGTCCAGCACAAATGTCTCTGAAAGCTGTTGGTATACCCATGGAGCCACGTCGCCCGTAGTCGCCGACCAGCCCATGGTGTTGGTAATGTGAGCTTCGATTTGCCGCACACCCTCATAGCCATGATCGAGCATCGACTCGTACCACTTTGGATTCAGCAAACGCGTGCGGGTCTCCAGTGCGACCTGCTCGTTGAGGGTTCGCACCCGACCGGTGCCGCCCGAGGTGTGGTCGGCGATATACACAGGCACGCGCTCGCCCCGAGCCCGCTGCACTGCGCGGCTGATACCGCCCAGCGTGCCGAAGTAGTGATCGACGGTGGTCACACCCAGCTCGACGGAATCGAGATTTTGGTAAGCCAGATCGACATCCTCCAATACTCGGTTGAGGAGATCTGACTGCTGCGTCACCTTGCCGTGACGGTCGTAAGCAAAACCTTTGCGTTGGGTATAGCAATCGGCGAGCTCTTCTTCGTCGTCCCAGCGACCGCTATCAAGCATCAGGTTCACATTCGAACCATAAGCGCCCTCGGCATTGCTGAAGACGCGCAGCGCCGCCTGCTCCAGGTCACATCCATGTTCGGCCTGATAGGCCAGCACATGTTTGCGGACATAGTTCTGGGTGATGTCTTCGTCTGCAGTCGCCGCCAACCAGCTCGCCTCTGCGAGCAAGTGCGTTTGCATGGGGAGCAGATCGCGGAAAATACCGGACAGTGTGACCAATACATCGATCCGCGGCCGACCTAGCTGCTCGAGCGGGAGTAACCGGGCGCCCACCACCCGACCGTAACTGTCGTGTCGGGGCTCGGCGCCTAACAGCGCCAAGGCCTGGGCAATACTGACGCCTTCGGTCTTCAAGTTGTCGGTGCCCCACAACACCAGTGCCACCGATTCGGGTAGAGCACCAGCGTCAGCCTGATGACGCGCCAATAGCTGCTCGGCCTGTCGCCAGCCTTCAGAGTGGGCAAAGCTTGCCGGCAAGCGGAAGGGGTCAAATCCGTGAAGGTTGCGTCCCGTCGGTAAAATCTCGGGCGCTCTGATGACATCGCCACCCTTTACAGGAGGGATAAATCGCCCATCCAGCGCCCGCAGAATGCCGCGAAGCTCGTGATCCTCGCTCAGGGTCTTTGCGGCTACTAGCAGCGTTTCCGCCAATTCAGTAGAAGCCGCTTCCTCTGCACCGACCATCGAGCTTTCCAACACTGCTTGCAGCGCTGCAGCATCGCCGGCCGCAATTGCGGTAGCGAGCGCTTCGGCATCGCAGTCTTTGGCCCCGCCCGACTCGGCCATTGCCAGCAGCATCTGCTGCCGATCTTCAGCCTGCAGTGGCTCTCCCACTACATGGAGCCCAAAGGGAATCAGCGCCTGTTCGATTTCATCAAGCTGCTCCCGCAAACCGTTCATTCGGCTGGGCCACTCTTCTTGGGGCCAGATCGCGTCCTCTGCAGAGAGCTCACATTGAGCGGCGAGAGAGAGCACCGTGTCAATCATGACCTGCTCTGCCTCGGGCTCAATGTCAGCGGGACGTTGGCGCCAGTGGTCGATGGCCCCCCGCAGATCCACCAAATGTCGATAGAGATCTGAATGTGTCACCGGCGGGGTGAGATAGCTGATGAGCGTAGAGGCTGCTCGGCGCTTGGCAATCAGCCCCTCGGAGGGATTGTTAGCGGCATACAGATACACATTGGGCAAATCGGCGATTAATCGGTCAGGCCAGCAGTTGCCGGAGAGACCCACTTGTTTGCCGGGCATAAATTCAAGAGAGCCGTGGGTACCAAAGTGCAGCACCGCATTCGCACCGAAGTCATTGCGCAACCACCGGTAGAAATGGGAGAACGCGTGGGTGGGTGCGAGGCCGCCTTCGAACAACATCCGCATGGGGTCGCCCTCGTAACCCATGGGAGGCTGGATACCCACTAGCACATTGCCGAAAGACTCACCCAGCACGAACAGGTGCTGCCCATCGGTCCATTCTTTCCCCGGGGCAGGCCCCCATTGCGCCTCGATCTCCGTCAGCCACGGCTCCGCGCGAACATGGTCGTCAACAGGCACACGCTGATACACATTGGCCTCTGCACCAAATTGCTTGGCATTCCCCTTAAGGATGGCGTCACGTAGTTCAGCGTGAGACTCCGGGAGATCAACGCGATAGCCCTCATCGCGCATTGCAGACAGCGTATTGAATAATGACTCGAATACGCTCAAGTGCGCCGCAGTGCCTGCCGCGCCGCTATTCGGCGGGAAGTTAAACAGGACAATGGCCACCTTGCGTTCAGTAATGGGCGTATGCCGCAACGCCACGAGTCGCGCGACGCGATCCGCTAAGCGGTCGATGCGCTCTGGCGCCGGTTGCATGTCAAATTTTTCACCGGCAGAAATTTCAGAACGACCACCGAACACCATTGACCCGGTCGCGCCATCAAGCTCTGGGATCGCCACCATCATGGTCGCCTCGACGGGCATCAAGCCCATAGATGAGGCTTCCCAGTCCTGCAAGCTTTGGAACTCGAGACCCTGCACCGCCAAGTAGGGCACATCGAGGGATTCGAGCAATGCCTGAGCGGCATCGGTGTCGTTATAGGCAGGCCCACCGACAAGCGAAAAGCCGGTGAGCGATACCACGGCATCGACGATCGGGCGATCGCCCTCCATAAAGAAGGCATTAACAGCGGGTCGTGCATCCAGTCCCGATGCAAACGCGGGAATCACTCGCAATCCCCGTGCTTCCAGCGATGCAATGACTGCATCGTAATGCGCACTGTTACCAGACAGCGCATAGGAGCGCATTAATAGTACGCCCACTGTGCCTGTGGTCGACGATTTGGTGGTCTTGCCCAGCGCCTTTGGGTCGTCGGTAATACGATCCGGCAAGCTCTGGTGGTACAGGCCGGTATCCGGATATTCCAGCGGCGGCTCATAGGCCAGCGCATCGCGGGTCTCGGCGTGGGCATCACTGGCGTAGCGATTGATCAGAAACGCCATCATTCGCGACAGGTTGGTTTCAGATCCAGCCAACCAGTATTGCAAGGTCAGAAAGTAAGCGCGGACGTCTTGGGCAGTGCCCGGTATGAATCGCAGCAACCGCGGTAGTCGTCGCAGCATGGTCATCTGCTGCGCACCGGCAGAGCGGCCGGTCTTGTCACTGCCTCCTCGGAGACGCTTAAGCAACGCCATCGCGCCGGTCGCTTCCTTGTCCATCCGGAATCGGCCCATTCGTGTGAGCCGCATAATCTCCGGCGCCGACATGCAGCAGATCATGGCGTCACAGTGCTCTCTTCTTTGCGACAGCGCGCCACGAACCGCTTCGATGTGGGCCTCAAGAAAGAGCATGGTGACAATGACGATGTCTCCCTCATTAATCGCCGTCAACGCCGATTCGAGTGCAGCTGGGTCACGATCCCACTCCGTGGCAGCGTGCGAAGAGACGCGCAGAGAAGGCACCTGCTTTGACAGCGCATGCGCCGCGCGCGACCAAGCGCCATTGACGTGGTTATCAAGGGTGACCAACACCACCCGCAAGGGGCGCTCGGTCTCAGCGACTGTAGTGCGCTTTCGCTTCATACAGCGTCTCGACATCGATCACAGAGAGCCCTTGCTCCAATGCAAAGTCCTCGGTGTTGCGCCGCGCTTTGCCGCGGACAAAGAACGGTATTTTTCTCAGCTCCTTTTCTGCCGATACTGCCCACGCCACAGCGCCAGGCTCTGCCGGTGTCATCGGGGTCACGTTATCGGGTTGTTGCGCACCCCCGCCCTCACCGCCAAGGTGAGAGGGCACCGCGCCATCGTTGAACTCAAAGTCATCTCGGAACATGGTGAGCAGATGCTCTTCCAATCCCATAATCAGTGGATGAACCCAGGTGTCGAAAATGACGTTGCTACCCTCAAAGCCCATCTGCGGCGAGTAGCGGGCCGGGTAATCCTGAACGTGTGCAGGCGTAGAAATCACGGCGCAAGGAATACCAAGCCGCTTGGCAATGTGTCGCTCCATCTGAGTGCCCAGCACCAGTTCGGGCTGCAGCTCGGTCACCGCACGTTCAACAGCGAGATAATCGTCGGTAATCAGGGCCTCTAACCCATATTCCGAGGCCAAGGCGCGGACGTCGCGAGCCCGCTCCCGACTGTAGGTACCAAGACCCACCACCTCGAAGCCCATTTCGTCTCGCGCCATGCGCGCTGCGGCCAGGGCATGGGTGCCGTCTGCAAAAATGAAAACTCTTTTGCCGGTGAGATAGGTCGAGTCCACCGAACGGCTATACCAAGGTAGACGGCTTTCGCCGACCGACTCAGGATCGAGATCCAGCGCCAAGGTCTCTATCACCTCGGCAATAAAGTCGCGGGTAGCCCCCCAACCCAGAGGCACGGTGGAAATGATGGGTTGCTTAAATTGTCGCTTGAGCCAGTCGCAGGTCAGGTCGCCAACCTCGGGAGCGAGATTTACATTCGCATCGGCATCAGGAATTCTCAGCAAATCATGGGGCGTCGCATCGAGGGGCGCCACGACATTGACCCGCACACCCATGCTCTCCAGCAGTCGGCGAATTTCGGTCACGTCGTCCCGACACCGAAAGCCCAACTTAGTCGGGCCAATCAAGTTCACTGATGGCGGCTGATCGGCTTGTCGCGCCGAGCGCTCATCGCCCGGCTTCGGCGCCCGAGCCGCCAGCAAACCGCGCACCAGCTGGTAAAACGTCTCACTCGCGCCCCAATTTTCTTTGCGGGTGTAGGCGGCCATTTCGATCGGAATGATCGGCGCGCTCAAGCCCGCGCCTTTGGCCAAGGCACCGGGCTGATCCTGAATCAACTCTCCGGTACAGGACTCGGCTACCAACAACACCTGAGGTTGATAGCGTTCGCAGGCGCCTTGCAATGTCTGGATCACCATCTCCGCGGTGGAACTGCCCAGATCCCGCGCCTGAAACGTGGTCCAAGTCACAGGAGGACGGCGCCCTTCCCGCTCGATCATAGTGAATAACAAGTCTGCATAGGTATCGCCTTGGGGCGCGTGCAGAACAAGATGCACATCGCGCATCGACGCGGCGATACGAATCGCGCCGACATGAGGCGGCCCTTCATAGGTCCAGAGCGTTAGCTCCATGAGCCCACCTCCAGTTGCCGTTCCCTCACCAGCGGCCTCGCGAACAAGCCAGCCAGATCGGCCACCTGATCGAAGCCCTGAATGGGCGTAAAGATGAGCTCAATGGACCACTTGGTTCTGAAGCCCTCCGCTTCCAGAGGGTTGGCAATGCCCATGCCGCAGACAGTCAGGTCGGGTCGATGATGTCTCACCCGCGCCAGGGCGGAATCAAGATCGGAGCCCTCTACCAGCGATACGCCGCTCCCCAGCCGCCGCAGTTCGTCGGCCATCAAGGTTTGATCCAGATACGGCGTCGCCACCTCGGTGAGCGACATGCCGCACTCATCGCGCAGGAAACGGGCGAGCGGGATCTCCAGCTGGGAGTCGGGCAAGAAATGGATGCTCCGCCCCTGCAAAGACTCGCGCGCCTTAGTCAGAGACTTTTGCGCACGAGCAATAGGAATCGCCAATGCCTCCTGCACCGCCTCGGCGTGATGGCCCCATTCGCGTGCCGCGGCCTCGAACCAACCAAGCGTGCCCTCAACGCCAAGTGGGTAAGGCGCCGACACCAATTTCGCGCCGCGCTTGGTGAGCGCAGTCACCGTGTCGCTCAGATAGGGCTGGGCCAGCAGGACGCGTGTGCCGGGGCCCACTGGCGGTAAATCGTCAGCCCGCGCAGCAGGGAAAAAATCCACCTCGGTGATACCGAGTTGGGCGAAGTGCCGTCTGAACTGCTCTTCGACAATGTCGGCGAGCGTACCGACGATCATCAGACGCTGGCTTCCCTCTGGCAGAGCAGGTAGATCAGGCACCATGCTTGCCAAGCATTGATCCTCGCCCTGCGTAAAGGTGGTTTCGATACCCGAACCACTGAAAGCAGAAATCCTGAGGCGGTTCTCGTGCACACCCTGAAGCCGTGCTGCCGCGTTCGCCAGATCCAGTTTGATCACTTCTGAGGGGCAAGAGCCCACCAAGAAAAGGCGTCGGATGTCCGGGCGGCGGGCCAACAGCTCTGAGACAACGCGATCGAGCTCCTCGTGACAATCGGCCATGCCGGCAAGATCGCGCTCACCAAGAATCGCAGTGGCAAAACGTGGCTCCGCAAAGATCATCACACCCGCTGCGGACTGCAGCAGGTGGGCACAGGTGCGCGAACCCACCACCAGGAAGAACGCATCCTGAATGCGACGATGTAACCAAATGATCGAGGTCAATCCACAGAACACCGCACGCTCGCCACGCTCGGTGGTGATGTCGGGCAGCGCATCCGCATCGGCGCGTGCAATCACCTTACTCACGACTCTAACGCTCCCCGGGCACCGAGCAAGGCTTGTGGTTCATCTGCGTCGCTTGAAGCAGTTTGTTTCGCAGCCTGGAATTTCAGGAGGAACTGCAGTGCATTCACGACGTAGCTGGCGTAAGCCGCCAACGCCACCCACATCTGCTCAGTGGGTGTGCCCCAGCCCGCAAGCCACATCACTACGTAGGCGGTATGCAGCGCCATGACCAGCATGCTGACCACGTCCTCCCAGAAGAAGGCGGGAGCGAACAGGTAGCGACCAAAGACGACTTTCTCCCAGATCGCCCCGGTGACCATGATGGCGTAGAGCAAGGATGTCTTGATCACTACCGAGATCGTCGCGGCGGTGAAGCCCACGCCGTTCAGCAGGAAATTAATCACCAGACACAGACTGATGGCGAACGCCAGAAACTGGAGGGGCGCCAAAATGCCCTGCACTAACGTCCACACCGTGGCATCACGACGTGCGCGTTCTGCCGGGGTATACAGCGTCTGCTTCTGCCGATGGTTGATCGGCTGACCCACGCCCATATAAACCTCCAGCCGTAGCAGGCACTACGGCAGTTATTATGGGATTCAGAGTAGAGTTACCCCCTACTACTGTCAAACATTTTTTACATAATTAAAATTAATCTACTTAGACACTTAGGCCGTATTTACAGCGGTGCAAATTGGATCTGTTAGGGGTGTTTCTGACGCCACAGGTGTGCGAGACTCCTCACCGTTAGACGCAAGGTGTCAAGTCCTTGAGACACCTTTGCCATTCGGAGGGCAAAAAAGTGTCAAGTTCTACCCCATCCAGTGTGAAAACGCTGCTCAACAGTCTCTCCGATGTCAGCTTCGTTCTGAACGAATCGATGAGCGTACAGAGCATGTCTGTGGGTTCCGGCGTGCTGCGCAACCTGCCCCGAGACGACATGATTGGCCGGCGTTGGTTGGACCTCGTCCGGGAATCGGACAAAGCGATTGTCAGCGAAGCGCTACAAACCGCACTCGCAACGCCAGAGCAGGCGCATCGAGCAGACGCGGGCCTACTGGTTGGGTCGGAAACCGAACCCGTCCCCGTCACGTGCTGGCTCTGTGCCTGCGCGGAGACCCAAACGGTAGCCGTGGCCTGCGTGGACCTCAGAGGCGAGACCAGTCTTCGCCAACAACTGGTCAACGCACAGCGCACGCTAGAACAAGATTATTGGAGCAACCGCCGACTCGAGGCCCGTTACCGGCGCATGCTGGAAATGGTGGCAGAGGGCTTTCTGGTTGTCGACGATCTGTCTGGTCGCGTGCTGGAAGCCAACAGCGTCGCCGCAAATCTGCTGGCGCTCGAGGAGGGGGCGCTCGTCGGTCGCGTGTTCCCCGTCGGTCTCGACAACGAGGGAACCCGTGCACTGACTGAGCTACAGCGCGAAGCGCGCAGCACCACTGCCGTGGTGCAGGGGCAGATCACGACCAGTCAAGGCGACGCCCTTTCTATCGGTGTCACCTGCCTGAGGCAGGGCAATGAAACCCGACTGCTGATTCGCCTCGCCTCCGTTTCAGATAGCCAGGCTGACCTCGGCATGGGCGGCGATAGCTTCGAAACATCCCCGGATGGCATTCTGATTACCGATGATAACGGCGTCGTCATCGCCGCCAATGCGGCCTATCTCGATATGGCTTGCATACAGGACGCACAGCAGGCAACGGGCCGCCGCGCAGATCGCTGGCTCGGCCGCTCAATAGTTGATCTCGATGTCCTGCTGGGCAATATCCAGCCAGACAGGCCGCTGCAGCTGTTCAGTTCTGTGCTCCGCACCGAACTGGGCACGCGACTGGACATCGAACTATCAGCCGTGCAGACAGAGCGATCCGGACGCTCTTTGATTCTGATGTTCATACGCGACGTCAGTCGACGGATTGACAGCGAGGAGAGCACGGAGGTCCATTTGCCCCGCTCGATCGAGCAAATCACTGGCAGAGTGGGAAGGGTTCCGCTCAAGCAACTGGTGCGGGAATCCACCGATGTGATTGAAGCGCTGTGCATTGAAGCAGCGCTGAAACTGACTCAGGACAACCGGGCGGCAGCGGCAGAATTGCTGGGGCTGAGTCGACAAAGCCTCTACACCAAGCTACGCCGCTTCGATATTGGCGACTCCGAGGACAATGTCGCTTAAGCCAGCTTGGCTTTTTTATTTGACACTAAGTGTGTAAATACAAATTGACTTCACACTCCACGGCGGCCAACATGGCGCCATGGATCAGTCTGCCCCGGTCAGCGTAGCAGTTGGCAGGGCGTCACCGGGCGCACTGCTTGAACTCCTCAAACCGATCACGTGGTTTCCGCCCATGTGGGCTTTCCTGTGCGGCTGGGTATCTGCCGGGCCGGGTTCAGGGGTCAGCGGCTGGGCGTTGCTGGCAGGCATCACGCTCACCGGTCCGCTGGTGTGTGGCGCCAGTCAGATCGTTAACGACTGGTATGACCGTGACGTTGATGCACTCAACGAACCGCATCGCCCGATTCCCTCCGGGCGAGTACCCGGCAATACGGCGCTCTGGTTCGCCATGCTCTGGACGCTAGTTGCACAAACTTGGGCATTGATGCTCGGACCCTGGGTGGCGGCCGCGACCTTTATCGGCCTTGTGCTGGCATGGGCTTACAGCGCGCCGCCGCTGAGATTGAAGTTGAATGGCTGGTGGGGTAACAGTGCCGTGGCCCTGAGCTACGAGGGGCTGGCTTGGATTACGGGCGCTGCCATCGTCCTGGGTGGCGATCTACCATCCGCCCCGATTCTCATCATTGCCCTACTCTATAGCACCGGCGCACACGGCATCATGACGCTTAATGACTTCAAGAGCGTCGACGGTGACTTAAAAATGGGGATTCGCTCGCTTCCCGCGCAACTGGGTCGCGAGCGCGCAGCCAAAGTCGCTTGTCTATTTATGCTCGTTCCACAGCTTATCGTCATCGCACTCCTCCTGCACTGGCAGCTCGCGCCTTATGCCGCCGCGGTCACCGCAGTGGTGGTGGCACAGTGCCTCGCCATGAGGCGCTTGTTATCTGACCCCAAGCAATTGGCACCCTGGTACAACGCGACCGGCGTATCGCTCTATGTGCTTGGAATGATGAGTGCCGCCGTCGGCCTCGGGGGCTGGTTCGCATGATTGCCGCGTCAAACACGACCTCGGCGGGACTCAGTTGGTGGCACATCATTCGACTGGGCCTCATACAGACCTCGCTGGGCGGCATCGTGGTGCTGACCACATCGACGCTGAATCGCATCATGGTGGTCGAACTGGCGCTGGCCGCGACGATCCCCGGATTTTTGGTCACCATCCATCACGTCGTACAGTTGGCGCGCCCGCGCATCGGCTACGGCTCCGATGTGGGCGGTCGACGCACGCCGTGGATCGTTGGCGGCATGTTTATTCTGGGTCTGGGTGGTGTGCTCGCGGCACTGGGCACGACGCTCATCCCGAATCAGTACTGGCTGGGCCTTTGCGTCTCGGCGTTGGGATTTTTTGCCATTGGCGTAGGGACCGGTGCCACCGGCACGTCCCTGCTGGCGCTACTCGCCAAGCAAGTGGCACCGGAGCGAAAGCCCGCAGCTGCGGCATTGGTGTGGTTCATGATGATCATCGGCTTCGCGGTCACCGCAGGCGTGGCGGGGCACTTTCTGGATCCCTACTCCCCCGAGCGCTTGATGGTGGTCACCAGCACCGTATCGGCCCTCGCGATCATGGTGACGCTGGTCGTCATCCGCGGCATTGAACCTCAAGCGCAACCCGCCGCGGCGATCTCCGATGCACCCTCACCGCAGAAAGGCGCCTTCCGCGCCGCGCTGGCAGACGTCTGGCAGGACCCTCAAGCGAGAGTCTTCACGATCTTTGTTTTTGTATCGATGCTCGCCTACTCCGCTCAGGATTTGATACTGGAGCCCTTTGCGGGACTGGTGTTCGGGCGAACACCCGGGGAGTCGACCCAGCTCGCGGGCGTGCAGCACGGTGGTGTACTGCTCGGTATGGCCGCGATGGCGATTTCCACGTTGCTGTTCAAATCCAAGGGCGCCGCACTCTTGCGGCTCTGGATTCGCGGTGGCTGCCTGCTCTCCGCCGTCGCACTGTTTTTGCTTTGCTGGGGCGGGTTGACCAGCCCGACCTGGTCACTGGAAGCGAATGTCTTTCTGCTGGGCACGGCGAACGGCGGATTTGCCGTGGCGGCCATTGGCGCCATGATGGTGCTCGCCAGCGCCGGACAGCAAAAACGTGAGGGTATTCGCATGGGGCTATGGGGTGCGGCGCAGGCCATCGCGTTTGCCCTCGGTGGCTTTCTCGGCACGGTGGCAGTTGATGTCACACGCTACTGGCTCAATGATCCGGCCATTTCCTATGGCCTTGTTTTCGCCTGTGAGGGCGTTCTGTTTTTGGTCGCTGCGTCGCTGGCGCGCCACATTCATATTGCCAACTGGGGAGGCGGACAGCGTGATCACCTGCCGTCCTTTGGCGACATCGCTCTGGCTGAAGCTGGAGAGGGAGGCATGAGATGACAATAACAACCGCGGATTACGACACCATTGTCGTTGGAGGTGGCCCCTCGGGTGCCACTGCGGCACACGACCTCGCCCAACAGGGACATAACGTCTTGCTGCTCGAGCGCGGCTTTCGTATCAAACCTTGCGGCGGCGCGATCCCACCCTGCCTGCTCGAGGAATTTGATATTCCCGATCACCTGCTCAAGGCGCGCATCCGTTCCGCCCGCATGGTGTCGCCACGAGGAGAATCGGTAGATATGCCGATTGATGGCACCTTTGTCGGCATGGTCGACCGCGATGAGTTTGACCCCTGGCTGCGTGATCGCGCGAGCCGAGCCGGAGCGGACGTGGTGGCTGGGGTATTCAAATCACTGTACTACGAAGGTGACCTGGTGAGCCTCACCTATCAAACCAAAGACGACAATCCCCGCACCGAGACGGTGACGGCGCGCAGCGTGATCGGTGCCGACGGCGCACGCTCTGGTGTCGCCCGGGCCACCATCCCTGATGCCGAAAAAACACCTTGGGTATTGGCCTATCACGAAATCATAGAGGTACCCGAGGACCAGAACTGGGATGCCTACGACCCCGATCGCTGCGACGTCTGGTACCAGGGTCGGCTATCACCCGATTTCTATGCGTGGGTCTTTCCTCACGGTCGAAACGCCAGCATTGGCGTGGGGAGCGCACACAAAGATTTCTCCGCCAAGGCCTCGGTGGCCGCGCTTCGAGAGGATGTCGGCCTCACTGAGGCAACAACCAAACGCAAAGAAGGCGCACCGATCCCCATGAAGCCTATGAAGCGCTGGGATGACGGTCGCGCAGTGCTGGTATCGGGTGATGCCGCGGGCGTAGTCGCGCCAGCCTCTGGCGAGGGTATCTACTACGCCATGCTCTGCGGGCGTCTTGCTGCCGACGCGATGCATGCCTTTTTAGAGACCGGCGATGCGGCTGTGCTTGGCCAAGCACGCAAAAGGTTTATGAAACTGCATGGCAAAGTCTTCTGGGCGCTGGGACTGTTGCAACGGTTCTGGTACGGCACTGACAAGCGTCGCGAAAAGTTTGTCGCCATGTGTCGCGACCCGGACGTCCAAACGCTGACCTGGCAGTCCTACACCACCAAGAAGCTGGTGCGGCGTCGCCCCTTCGCCCACATTCGCGTGTTCTTCAAGGATGTGGCACAGCTGCTGGGACTGGCCCGAGCCTGAGTGATGCCCGACTGGGTATCGATCCCCGGCCTGATCAATCTGATCCTGTTCGGGATGATGCTCGAAGCCGGGTGGCTCTTCTGGCGGCATCGGCAGCTGGGTAAAAGCGGCATTCCTCCTATGCTGTTACACCTTATGTCAGGGGCGCTTTTGTTATTGGCAATGAAACTCGCGCTGTCGGGTGCCCCACTGATGACGGTGGCAGGTACGCTCGGCATCGCAGGCCTGGCACATCTCGCTGATTTGCGAATCTCTCTCACCCGGGATTAGCGTCAGCTCAGGGTCTGCGAGCATGGCTCGATGTACAGGCGCTGTGCTGTCGACACCCCCACAATCAATCTCTTGACCCATGAGTCAATGCTCAACGCTCAACCCGCCCGCCGGCTGCAGGCGATAGCCCGAGACCGTCGCGCAGTCGGTCCCTGAATCTGTTAGATTCGCGGACCGTTTCTTATCGTCTT
>JAYOUT010000031.1:11099-23777 GCA_038151055.1 Luminiphilus sp. | reverse complement strand
CATGAATATTGTTGAAACCGACTACTGGTGCCTGATGCTGCCACCCGAATGGTCTGCAGAGCGGGAGGACGATGTTGTGCTGATCACGGATCAAGATGGCATTGGCGAACTGGCAATCAGTACGTTGATATTTGAGAACGCCACTTCAAGCGTTGCTTCTGGCGATATCGCCCGTGATGAATCTCCTGAGGTGACTGCCTGGGAGTCAGCGACCTTCGGACACTTTACCGGCGTGGTGGGTCAGTTGAGAGAAGATGCAGCGGTGATCACCGAGTGGTATCTGGCTCACCGCAACGCGCTGCTCTACTGCACTTACGCCTGCGACGAGGAGGATGACGGTATGGATGCGGCAGCAGTGGAGGAGATATTGGGGACGCTAGTGCCCGGTGATGCGCTGTTGGAGGCGTGACGAATACGCTCCGATCACTGTCGCTTTCGCTAACCGGGCCGGCTGGCGCCCGTTAAGAGACCGTACCGGTGACACGCACCCGTTTACTGCCCGCGACGGGGGCGTCGGTCTTGGCTCTGGCGCGTTGCTCTAGGCTGGTGTCAATCTGGTTCTTGAGTGCGATGAGGCAGCCAGTGACCAAAAAAGCACCCGGCGGCAAAATGGCAACGAGGAACGGGTAGTCCACACTAAACACCTGCCAGCGCCAGGCCTCCGCACCCGGCCCAAATAGCAACTGCATGTCAGCGAACAACGCCCCCGTACCCAACAGTTCTCTTATTGCGCCCAGTAGCACCAACACGGCACCGAAACCGATCCCCATGATGAAGCCGTCATAGAGTGCGGCCGGTAGCGCATTTTTGCGCGCAAAGGCATCGGCCCGGCCGAGAATAATGCAGTTGGTGGTGATGAGCGGCAGGAAGATGCCGAGTATCTGGTAGAGCTCGTAGCTGTAAGCTTGCATGAGCAGCTCGGTCACCGTCACGGCGGCGGCGATGATCATCACAAAGACAGGCAGGCGAATCGTGTCCGAGACCACCAAGCGAATGAGCGACACCGACGTATTCGATACGACTAAGACAAACAGCGTCGCAGCCGCCAGACCCAACGCATTCACAGTGGAGGCGGTCACCGCCAACAGCGGACACAGTCCCAACAGCTGCACCAGCGCCGGATTATTTTTCCAGAGGCCGTTCAGCGTGAGTTGTCGGTAGGAAGTGCTGCTCATGCGGAGTCCGCTTCTTCTTCAAATAATGCCGCTGAGTGCAGGGTAGCGTACTCAAGCGCGCGACGCGTAGCCAGAATGACCGCCCGAGGCGTCACGGTAGCCCCGGTAAACTGATCGAAAACGCCACCGTCTTTGGCAACGTTCCAGCCATCCATCCCGGGGTTCTCCAGACTCCGATGATTAAATCCCAGTATCCAATTGGATTTTCGGAGATCCACCTTGTCCCCCAGACCCGGAGTCTCGCGGTGGGACACCACGCGCACGCCCGCGATCGAGCCGTCCTTGCGGATACCGACCAAGGCACGGATGTCACCGCTGTATCCGTCGCGCGCCGTGGCTGGCAGGATGACGCCGACAACGCTATCCCCTTGACGCACCCGATAGCCTTGGCGAACCTCGCGCAGCCCCAGTAGGGGAGTCTCAGCCTGAACGTCGAAGGTGTCGTCGACGATCTCGTTGTCATGGGTGCCGACTGGAAAGATTTCCAGCAACTGCCGCGCCTCCGCCCGTCGCACTTCGAGCTCGATCTGATCCTTGGTGCCCAGAAAGGTCCACCCGATGGCGACTGACGTGATCGCGGCGAAGAGAGCCAGCACGGTGCCGCTCAGACCGATTGAACGGAGCCAATTCACGTCTCTTTGCTCCCCGCAGTCCCAGTGCCATACACCTTGGGTTGCGTGTAATGGTCAATGAACGGCGCGCAGAAATTCAAAATGAGCACGGCAAAGGCAACGGCATCGGGGTAATTGCCGAGCGTGCGAATCAAGTAAATCAGCGCCCCGATCAGGGCGCCAAAGATTAATCTGCCCCGGTTTGAGACCGCTGAACTCACCGGGTCGGTGATAATGAAAAAAGCGGCAAACATCGTAGCACCGCTAAATAGATGGAACAGAGCGCTACCGCCACTGTTTGAACTGCCGCCGTCATAACCCATCAGCGCGCAGACAGCCAAGGCGACCAGCATCGCAATCGGTGCGTGCCAAGTAAAAACACGTCGGTATAACAGCCAAATGCCGCCGACGAGAAAAGCCAGATTCGCTTCGAACCAACCGATGCCGCCCCAGCTCGTGAGCTCGGCGCTCGTGCGCAGTAAATCATCGAACAAAAGCCCGGTGTTCTGTCTCAGCAGATCCAAGGGGGTTGCTGCGGTCACAGCGTCGATCGTCGTGGGCGCAAAGACGTGGCGCAGGGTGTCTCCCAGCCCCGGTACCTCCGCCAATCCGCGCGGGGGCGCCCAAGCGCTCATTTGCACGGGGAACGAGATAAGCAGCACAACATAGCCGACCATGGCAGGGTTAAAGGGGTTATAGCCCAACCCACCGAAAACCTGCTTGCCCAGCAGCACTGAGGTCAGCACGCCGATGACAATGAGCCACCACGGCGCATAAGGTGGCAGTGCAATGCACAGCAGGGTCGATGTGACCAAGACACTCAGGTCACTGACTGCAACACGGGGGTCCCTGCCTCGCATCGCCACCACGGCGTATTCGATCGCGACGGCGACTAACCCGCCTAAAATGATGTTGATCAGTGTGCCGGGCCCGAAGTAACCCGTGAGCACCAATACGCCTGGCACGGTTGCGAGTAAAACGTCGCGCATCACCGCCGACACGCGGCTCTGCCCCGATGCGTGGGGCGAGGTTACCTTGAGCAGACTCATGAGGTTTGCTCCGGCGCTTTGTCTTGGTCTGCTTTGCGGGCTTTGGCGCGTTCTATCGCCGCCTGAATGGGATCCGTGCCCTCGGCGTCGGCCTTGCTCTGCGCGGCGGCTTTGCGTGCCGCTCGCTTGGCCTCTCTCGCCGCAGCTTCCGCTTCGAGTCTCGCCTGTCGCGCTTCGAAACGACCACGGGAATTATCCGATCGCCGTTTTTCCTGCTCGCTGTCGCGAATTTGGCCTTTGGCTGCGCGGTAGTACTGAACAAGCGGTATCTGGCTGGGGCAGACATAAGCGCAGGCACCGCACTCGATACAGTCAAACAATCGATGTTCGGCAAGCTGCTCTTGGTCCTTGGCTCTGGCATACCAGTACAACTGCTGAGGCAATAGCGAAGCCGGGCAGGCCTCGGCACAGTGGCCGCAGCGAATACAGGGTTTGGCTGGCTCAGGAACGGGCAGTTCTGCAGCGGTCGGGGCAAGCAGGCAATTAGTGATTTTAGTGATCGGTGCCTGCAAGTTAGAGACGGCGAAACCCATCATGGGGCCACCATGAATGATCCGCTGCGGAGCGATAGCGTTCAGCCCCGCGTGCGTCATGAGCGCTGTGATCGGGGTGCCAAGACAGGCGTTCACGTTCTGCGGGCTTGTCAGCGCTTCGCCGGTCAGCGTCACAATGCGATGGGTTAGGGGTTTACCATCGACGATGGCACGCTTGGCAGCGACTGCCGTCCCCGGGTTGACGCAGACCAGACCGATATCCGCGGGGATACCGCCCGACGGCACCTGCTGGCCTGTCAGGATTTCGATGATTTGTTTCTCTCCCCCCGAAGGGTACTTAGTGGGGAAGGTGGCCAGCTCAATGTCCGCATTGGCACGTGCAATGGCTGCTTCGACCGCGGCGATGGCGTCGGGTTTGTTGTCCTCGATACCGATCAATATGGCGCCTGCCGAGACGACATGGGCAAGGATCTGTGCGCCCTCAATCAACTCGTCGGCCTGGCACTGCATGAGCGTATCGTCGGCGGTGATATAGGGCTCGCACTCTGTGCCATTAATGAGTAGCGTCTCGATGGGGCGTTCCGGGCCCGGGTTCAATTTCACCGCCGTGGGGAAGCCCGCTCCGCCCATGCCGGCAATACCGGCTTCTCGAATCCGCTCTACCAATGTGACGGCATCGAGTGCACGCCAGTCTTCAGTGCCGACAGCGTCAAGGCAACGATGTTGACCATCGGTCTCGATCACAATGCACTGATCTTCTAACCCCGAGGCATGTGCAATAGGGCGAGACTCAATCGCAACGACCGTACCCGAGGTCGGCGCATGTACAGGAACACTCATCACACCCTGAGCCGCTGCAATCTGTTGGCCGCCCAGCACGGTATCGCCAATCTCAACGGTAGGTTGCGCCGGCACACCCAGATGTTGGCGCAGAGGCATGACCAGCTGCGGGGGGATGGGAGCGTCTGCGAGCTCACCCGGCCGCGATAATGCTTTGCGCTCGGGGGGATGAATACCCCCGTGAATGTCATGAACGGTTCTCACGCGGCGTCTCGTGTCGCGGCGTCGGTGGCGATCACGTCGAAGCGCGGCGCGCGGTCTGCCGGCAGCGGCCAGTGCCAGAATCCAATCCCCGATTTGCGCGGCACCAGATCAATACAGTCGACCGGGCAGGGCTCGATACACAGGTCACAGCCGGTGCATTCATCCGCGATGACCGTATGCATGACTTTGGCGGCACCCAGAATCGCATCTACCGGGCAGGCTTGAATGCATTTTGTGCAGCCGATGCATTCGTCCTCTCTGATCAGGGCGACGACCGGCTCTTTTTCCACGCCGTGCTCGGCGTCGAGGGGCTGCGGTTCGACATCCAGTAAGTCGGCCAGCGCCTGAATGGTCTCTTCGCCGCCAGGGGGACATTTGTTGATGGCGTCGCCCTCGGCGATGGCCTCTGAATAGGGCCGACATCCCGGGTAACCACACTGCCCGCACTGAGTTTGAGGCAGCAACGCATTGATTTGCTCGCTGATGGGGTTGCCCTCAACCCGAAATCGGATGGCGGCGAAGCCCAGCAAGGCACCGAACAGTGCGCCCAGACCCAGCAGCGCTGTCAGCGCCGCTAAAAGCGGTTGGTCAATGAGCGTCGCCATCATCAGATCAAACCTGCAAAACCCATGAAGGCCAGCGACGCTAGGCCTGCAGTGATCATACCAATCGCCGCACCTTGAAAAGGCTCGGGGACGTCGGCAACAGCGAGACGCTCGCGCATGGCGGCAAAGAGCACCAGCACCAGAGAAAACCCAAGCGCTGCACCGAGGCCGTAGAACAGAGATTCGATAAAGTTGTGAGCCTGATTAATATTGAGCAACGCCACACCCAACACGGCGCAGTTGGTGGTAATCAGTGGCAGAAATACCCCCAGTACTCGGTGTAGCAGTGGGCTGGTTTTCCGCACCACCATCTCGGTGAATTGCACCACCACGGCGATGACCAAAATGAAACTGATGGTCCTCAGGTACGCCAAATCCAGGGGGATCAACAGATAGTTGTAGGTCAGATAGCTACAGACAGAGGCCAGCGTGAGCACGAAGGTGGTGGCCACTGACATGCCCATGGCAGTTTCGAGTTTGTTGGACACGCCCATGAAGGGGCACAGTCCCAGAAACTGCACCAACACAAAGTTGTTGACCAAGACCGCGCCCACCAAGAGCAGCGCGATATCACCCAGCATGTCATCCCCCTGCGGCGAACGTAAATCGACTCAAAACCGCAATAGTAGGGAATATATCAGGTGTCTGGCAGGAAGTATGTGGGGGTTCAGGTGCTGTCTTTGCCCGCTTCAACCATCGCCGTGACGGCCTCGGCATCCACGCGTTGCAGCAGCGGCTCAAACGTGGCGAGTTCATGGCCCACTAAGGCCGTATCGAGTGCAGTCCAGTCCAACGAGCAGTTCAGAAACGCCTCCGACTTGGTCGCCATCGCCGGCAGCACCGGCTTGAGATAAGTGGCCAATACCCGGAAAAGGTTGATGCCCACCGAGCAGACGGCCTGTACCTGATCGGCCAGCGCCTCATCTTTGGCCATCACCCAAGGCTTCTGTTCGTCAATATATTGGTTGGCACGGTCGGCAAGCGCGACGATCTCCCGCATTGCGCGGTTGAATTCCCGCGCTTCGTACAGCGCCGCGATGCTGTCTCCCGCATCGATGAAGGATTGCACCAGCTCGGGTTCTGAGCATTCCGCGCTCATTTGGTTATCGAATTTTTTGCGCAGGAAACCCGCGCAGCGGCTGGCGATATTGACGACTTTGCCGATCAGGTCTGCGTTAACGCGCTGCACAAAGTCCTCGAGGTTGAGGTCAATGTCGTCAACACCGCTGGAGAGCTTGGCCGCGAAGTAATACCGCAGGTATTCAGGATCGAGATGCTCGAGGTACCGCTCAGCAAGGATAAATGTGCCCCGGCTTTTCGACATTTTGACGCCATTGACGGTGAGAAAGCCGTGGGCGTACACCGCCGTGGGTTGCCGGAGGCCCGCGCTGTCGAGCATGGCGGGCCAGAATAAGCCGTGAAAGTTCACAATGTCTTTGCCAATAAAGTGATACAGCTCGGTATCACCGCCGGGCATCCAGTACTCCTCAAACTGATCGCCGCTGTTTTGGCAGAGCACCTCGTGGCTGGCGATATAGCCAATCGGCGCGTCCAGCCAGACATAAAAGTATTTGCCCGGATACCCGGGAATTTCGAAGCCAAAATAGGGGGCATCGCGACTGATGTCCCAGTCCTGGAGCCCGGCCTCGAGCCACTCTTTCAGTTTATTCGCGATCGGGGGTTGTAGCTGGCCGCTCTGAATCCAGTCGGTCAACAAGCGCTCAAAGTGCCCAAGTTGAAAAAACAGGTGATCAGAGGCCTTGTCGACAGGTGTGGTGCCCGACAACGCTGACACCGGATCGATCAGATCTGAAGGCGAATAGGTGGCGCCACAGGCCTCACAATTATCGCCATATTGGTCCGGCGCCTTGCACTTGGGACAGGTGCCCTTGATAAAGCGGTCAGCCAGAAACAGTCCTTTTTCGGGGTCGTAGGCCTGCGTGATTTCGCGCACGGCAATATGTCCGCCGGCCTCCAATCGTTCAAAAATAGTCTCTGACCACCGCTGATTTTCAGGCGAGTGTGTCGAATGATAGTGGTCAAAATGAATCAGAAAGCCCGCGGAGTCTTGCTCGTGCCGGGCCTGAATGGCGGCGATGTGCGCTTCTGGGGTGCGATTGGCAGCCTCCGCAGACAGCATAATGGCGGTCCCGTGGGCGTCATCGGCACACACATAACGGCAAGTGTGTCCTCGGGAGCGTTGGAATCTTACCCAGATATCCGTCTGAACCTGTTCCAGCATGTGCCCCAGATGGAGCGGCGCATTGGCATAGGGTAATGCCGAGGTCACCAATATTTTTCTTGGGGCGGCACTCATGCGCACTGTGATCCGGGGAGAGACGGCGCGCAGTCTACCGGATTTTGGTCGTTTTCGCTGTCGGCGGTGATCGGAACAGAGCAGCCAAGCGGTATACTGTGTTGTTACAGCTTCATAAGGAAAACCGCGGTGTCATCTCCCCGCCACGTGGTTGCTATCGCCTCAGGAAAGGGCGGTGTTGGCAAATCCACCGTCACGACGAATCTGGCTGCAGCGCTTGCGCGACAGGGGCTGTCCGTTGGCTTGCTCGATGCCGATATTTATGGCCCCAGCCAGCAGCACATGCTGGGTGTGCCGGAACACACCACGCCGGACCAGCAAGACGGTGAGTTTCTATTGCCCGTTGAGGCCCATGGTCTCAAGACCATGTCGATGGGCTATCTGAGCTCCGCTAAAACACCCATGGTGTGGCGCGGACCCATGGCCAGCTCGGCGATGAGTCAGCTGCTGGAAAAGACGCTCTGGGGCGACTTGGACATACTGCTTGTCGATATGCCGCCGGGTACCGGCGATATTCAGCTGACGCTCGCCCAACGCGCTACCTTGTCGGGTGCCGTGATCGTTACGACCCCGCAGGATATTGCGCTACTCGATGCGCGCAAAGGAATCGAGATGTTCCAGAAAGTTGATGTGCCCGTGCTTGGGCTTATCGAGAACATGGCGGCTTACGTCTGTACAGCCTGTGGCCACGTTGAGCCGCTGTTTGGCGAGCAGGGCGGCGAAGCGCTCGCTGGACAATATGACGTGCCACTGCTGGGACAAATACCGCTCGATAGAGCGATCAGGGAGTACGCGGACGCAGGGCAGCCGATCGTCGTGGTCGAACCCGAAGGCGCTATTGCGGGGGTGTATCAGCAGGCTGCGACAGCGCTCATGGCCTCACTAGGGCAACATCAACCGGCTCAAGCGCCGGTCATCAGCATGGGTGACTGAGCGCCGCAGGCGTCGCCCGACATTAGAGCAGGAGAACACCCTTGAGTATTAAATCAGATCGATGGATTCGCAGGATGGCAGAGCAGGAGGGCATGATCGAACCCTTCGCACCCGATCAGATTCGGATGGACGGTGAGCGCCGCTTGATCTCCTACGGCACCTCGAGCTACGGCTACGACGTGCGTTGTTCGCGCGAGTTCAAAGTGTTCACCAACATTCATTCTGCAACCGTCGATCCCAAGCACTTTGATGAAGACAGCTTTGTTCACGTCGAAGGTGACGTCTGCGTGATTCCGCCCAACTCTTTCGCGCTGGCCTGCACTGTCGAGTACTTCCGGATTCCCAGAAACGTGCTGACCATTTGTTTGGGAAAGTCGACCTACGCTCGCTGCGGCATCATCGTTAACGTGACACCGCTTGAGCCCGAATGGGAGGGGCACGTGACATTGGAGTTCTCCAATACCACCACGCTGCCGGCCAAGATCTACGCCAACGAAGGTGTTGCGCAGATGCTGTTCTTTGAGTCCGATGAGGTCTGTGAGACCAGCTATGCCGACCGCGGCGGCAAGTATCAGGGCCAACGGGGTGTCACGCTGCCCAGAGCCTAAGTGTAGCGAGCAGTGAGCAGAACCCTCGCTCAGTAAGCAGTGAGAGGTGAGCAGTAAGCAGTGTTAAGTAATTAGTAAGAGTAGCGTTGATCGCGTGGTTGATACCTTGGCCTCAGGCCAGCGAGATCAGGGCGCTCGACCGGTGACGGCCTGCCCTCCAACGGCGGCACTCTCCAACTGAATCACCGTCTCAGAGCCTTTTTCGACATGTTCTGTGCGGACCATCAGAAAATCGTGGTCTACCGCGAGCCAGGTATCCGAGCTGCGCTCGGAGGGGTCGTCGTGAATCAGCCGGTAGTGAACGGTATTGAGCGTACCAACGGGTGTCTCGAGCACCGCGGTTTCGACCAAATCAAAATGCTTTAACTTGATTTTCGGCCCATCAACGATGGAGAGAGAAATACGTGCGGGGGGCGCCTCTGCGAATAAGAGCTTCAGTCGCATCTGTTCCTGTTGGCTGAGTCGGTCCAGAACATCAGGTGACCAGGGGTGCTCGGTCCACTCTTCTTTCCTTAAGCTCCGGAT
Organism: Luminiphilus sp.; assembly: GCA_038151055.1. Taxonomy (GTDB): domain Bacteria; phylum Pseudomonadota; class Gammaproteobacteria; order Pseudomonadales; family Halieaceae; genus Luminiphilus. The sequence goes on along the minus strand of JAYOUT010000031.1, from coordinate 14,416 downwards.
CGTGCCGGCCTCCTCATCAAAGAGCACCTCGCGCCGGCGATTACTGATCCCGCTCATTTGATAGACGAATTGCTCCCCGACGATTTGGTCGCCTTCCACAGAGAAGTGGGACTCTTCGCTCAGTTTGACCATGAAGGCTTTGCTGCCGCCTTGAGAGAGGTGGTAGCGCCCATTTTTCTCCGTCAGGGTCCGCGTGAGCGTCACGTTCAGTCCGGCCACTTTGGTCTTGTACTCGGCTTTATAGAGCGACAGTGCGCTTTCGGCCATTGCAGACGCGGCGGTCAATGTTGTTGCGATGATCAAACCCGTGATTGGCCAAAGCCTCATGATGCGTTCTCCCATGATTCTCCCGTTGGCGGCACTGGCACGCCGTCTTTCAATAAGTTCCCATCATGCCATGTCAGCCGATTGGTCAGGTGCCAACTGACAGCCACAGGATAAATCTGATGTTCCACTGCCAATACGCGGGCTGCGAGCGCATCGGCGTCATCCCCGGAATGAACCGGGACCTTAGCTTGTAGGACCGGCGGGCCACCATCAAGTTCCCCGGTGACGTAATGCACTGTTGCCCCAGCGTGGCTGTCGCCGTTGTCCAGCGCGCGTTGGTGCGTATGCAGGCCCGGGTACAAAGGCAGTAACGAGGGATGAATATTCATCAGTCGTTTGCTGAAGCGGGCTACAAACCCCGGGGTCAGGATGCGCATGAAGCCTGCGAGCACCACAAGGTCCGGGGAAATGCTGTCGATGGCGCCCGCTAAATCTCGATCAAAGGCTTCCCGGCTCGGGTACTGCTGGTGATCGATGAGCGCGGTTTCAATGCCGGCGTCCTGAGCGATCTGCAGACCGCCCGCCGTCGGTCGGTTGCTAATGACGAGGCCAATGTCGCCGCCCAGCGAGCCTGCGCGGCTGCTCGCAAGCAGTGATTCAAAGTTCGAGCCCCGGCCCGAGAGTAATACGGCGATCTGCTTATTCACTTGGAGGCCCTTAGCAGAGTTGAACTCCGCGGGCGCCTTCAGAAATCTCGCCAATTTGCCAGGCGTCGATGTGCCATTCCTGAAGCTTCTCCAGCGCCATCGGCGCTTCGGTAGGTGAGGTGACAAGGATCATGCCGACACCACAATTAAAGGTACGTAGCATCTCGGTATCTTCAATGTTGCCGCCGGATTGTAGCCACTGGAATACGGGCGGCAGTGCCCAGGTATCGCGCCGCACAAGGGCGCCGACGCCGTCCGGGAGGACTCTCGGTAAATTTTCGAGGATGCCCCCGCCTGTGATGTGCGCCATGGCTTTGATAGCGACCGCCTGTTGTAGATCTAGCAGCGGTCGATTGTAGATCGTGGTCGGCGCCAGTAATGCCTCGCCCAGACTGACGTCACCACAGCTTTGCTGTGCGTCGGCACCCGTGACTTCTAGGACCTTACGGATCAATGAGTAACCGTTGGAGTGAGGGCCGCTCGAGGCGAGTGCAATGAGCGTATCGCCTGAATTGACTGCGGTGCCGTCAATGATGTTGGCGCGTTCGACCACACCCACACAGAATCCCGCCAGATCGTAATCTTCGCCCTCATACATGCCGGGCATCTCGGCCGTCTCACCGCCAACCAGTGCGGCGCCGGCCAGCTCGCAACCTTTGCCGATACCGGATACGACGGCCGCGGCCACGTCTACGTTGAGCTTGCCGGTCGCGTAATAGTCGAGAAAAAACAGCGGTTCCGCGCCGACGACAGCAATATCGTTGCTGCACATGGCGACCAGATCGATACCGATGGTGTCGTGAATACCGAGATCCATCGCCAGCCGCAACTTGGTCCCGACGCCGTCGGTGCCCGATACCAAAATCGGCTCGGAGTAACCGGGAGGGATCGCACACATGGCACCAAATCCCCCCAGACCACCTAGGACCTCCGGTCTCATGGTCGCTCGGCTGACCGATTTGATCCGTTCTACCAGTGCGTTGCCCGCATCAATATCGACGCCTGCGTCTCGATACGTCAGTGAAGGCGTTGGGGCGGAGGGGTCAGACATGCCAAGCTCTCTTCGTGGAAAGCGTGATAGTAATGCGCTGGCGCAGAGCAGGGAAGCAAAGCCGCGGGCTTTGGCTGATAATATGGGCTGTCGCGGCGGGTCGCTCAATGCAGGCGCAAGGTGTGAACGGCACGGGCGGACCGAAAACGCGTAATATCTCGGCTCAACCAAGCGTCAATCTGAGAATTCAAGAGACTCGCTGACTTGATGAATCACTCCGGCTTTCAATGCCTTGATGATGCCCCCTGCGGGCCGGCTCGCTTGTGGCCGGAAAGCCTGGCACGCGACTCGGCAACCCCCCCACTCGAGGGAAGGGCCGGGTTCCTGCGGTGCGCGAGGTGGAGGGGTGCGGCCTGGTTGAGGAGCCTACTGTTCCTGCTTGGCGTATTTTATCCGGCCTCGGCACTATCGCAGGGCGCGGAGATCATTGTCCGCATTGATGTGGAGGATCGGAGCGAAGCGACCGTTGATCTGGGCGCTCGTGAAGCGCTGGAGAGCGTGTTGCTAAAGCGCTCGGGGGATCGCGATTTGTTGACGCATCCAGCGGTTGTGGCTGCACTGGAGACAGCTCGCTCGAGCCTCTCCCTTTATCAGTTTGAGCTGATCGATGGGCAGATGCGATTCGTGGCCCATATCGATCCGGCAATTATCGAATCGTTAATTAAAGAGGCAAACGGCACCCTCTGGGCTGAGCCTCCGCCGCCGTTATTGTTATGGCTGGTGATTGATGATCTGGATGGCAGGCGATTCGGTAACACGCCCGAGGAGCAGCCGCTCTGGGAGGCGCTTGACGCGGCTTTTGCTGAGTTGGGGGTATCGCTGCGCCAGCCCCTGTATGACTTACCTGACGCGGTGCTGGTGTCACCAGAGACGCTCTGGCGACGGGATTTTGGGCCGATTGTAGAGGCCTCGGAGCGATACGGTGCGAGTCAGATACTGATGGGTCGGTTGATTGCGCTCAGTGCGGGTCGTTACATCGGCGAATGGATCTATCGGGATGACACGGTTGAGCAGTCGATTTCAGTGCAGGCGGTTTCCACGCCCGCTCTGGTTGAACCGGGACTGGCATTGGCGATGGGTGAAGTGCGGCGACAGTATGCGGTAGCGCTCAGTGAAAACAACGAGCAAGGCGCCCTCCGGGTCAGGGTCGGAAACGTCGTGAGCCTTGCGGATTACCAAGCTGTCACGCGGTTGATGGCCGGTATTCAGACGCTCGAACACGTCAGACCGGTTGCCGTGGAGGGTGATATCTTGACGCTCGAGTTATCAGGCATCAGCGATCCTGAAACGCT
>JAYOUT010000031.1:0-10999 GCA_038151055.1 Luminiphilus sp. | reverse complement strand
CAGCACAGCACTTTTTTGTGGGGTAGCAAAGGCAGTGGCAAAAGCCACATCTTGCAGGCGAGTTGCGACGTGCAGGCGCAAAACGCGCGCTATGTGCCGCTCAATGAATTCCTCGCATTCCCCCCTGAGCAGGTATTGGCGGGAGCAGAGCGCGCCCGCTTGATCGCGTTAGACGACATCGAAAGTGTCGAGTCGAATCCGTCATGGCAGGAGGCGTTGTTTAGTCTGTTCAACCTCTGTCAGGAGTCTGGCGGGAGATTGCTCGTTACCTCGAGCAAGGCGCCCCAACACTTAGAGGGCATGCTCCCTGATCTGCGCTCGAGGCTGGGTAGCTTACCGGTGTTCCAAATGCCGCGTTTCAGCGACGAGCAGATTGTGGATTTGCTGCGTCTGCGAGGTGAGGCGGCGGGCCTGCAGCTAGGTGAGGAGGTGGTGCGCTACTGCGCGCTGAGGCTGCCGCGTAGCCCGAGCCGGGTAGTGGAATTTATCAATGCGCTGGACAAGTTGAGCTTGGCAGAGCGCCGCGCGATTACCATCCCGTTTGTCAGACAGTCTGGGCTGCTTCGCTAGCGGCGTGATCGGTTGCGTACTCTCCGGGTGCGAGTTGCAAGTAGCGGCGCAGCCAGTGGACCGCGAGGTACAGCGGTAAGGTGTCGGCCAGCGCACAAAGCGCCTTGAACGCGTAGTTACTGCCCACCAATGTCAGAAGAGCGGGTACTGCAATGTCACCGGCCAGGAACGCGGCGCCAAATGTCACTGTCACGACCATCACTGAATCCACCAATTGACTCAGCAAGGTGCTGAAATTGTTGCGCAGCCAGAGGTGTTTGCCTTTGGTGACGCGCTTCCAAAAATGATAGAGCTGGACGTCACAGTACTGTGCGGCGATGTAGGCCATCATGGAGGCAAACACGGCGCCGGAGGTGGTGGCGTAAATGAGCTGAAACAGCCCGACCTCTGATTCCACCACCGTGCCATTGGGCAGCGTAACGGGCGCTGCCAGCTGCAGTACCTGCCAAGGAGGCATCACCGCCTCGGGCACGGCAGGTGCGCTGGCGCCCAAGGTCAACACGCCCAGAATTAAAAAGTTGATGCCCAGACCGACACTGACCAAAAAGTTGGCGCGTCCGCGGCCGTACAGTTCACTGATCAAGTCGGTGCATAAAAATGTCAGGGGATAGGGCAACACCCCAACCGCCAGCGCCAGCGGGCCAAGCTGAATAAATCGTGTGATCCCGACCACGTTTAGCAGGGTCATCGCGGACAAGAAAATGCCTGCAAGGACGAGAAATGTCCGCTCGCGACGCTCGGTAAGTAATGTGTTGGCCTGCATCACCTCAATGCTCTACCTGACCCAGATTGCCGTGCATCACCGAGCCGTTGATGACGGGATGTTCGTGGGCCCACACAATCATGTCGGCGATCTCGTCGGGAGAGACCAGTCGACCAAAGCTGTTCATAGCGCCAAGGCTTTCCAGTACCGATTCATCCTGACCGACGTGCTGCCGCAGCATGGTCGTGTCGGTGAAGCCCGGACAGATCAGCGCGGTATGAATACCCCGACCCATAAGGTCCTGACAGGTCGCTCTCATCATGCCGAGCTGAGCATGCTTGCTGACAATGTAGCTGTAAGCGCCAGCCACCGCTTTTTCAGATAACGTCGAACCAACGTACAGCACGCTCGAACCCGTTGGCATGATGGGCAACAGAGTACGGTTGAGCGCGTTGATGCCTGACACGTTGACTGCGAGCACTTGCGCCAGCGCGTCGTCTTCGGTGGTGTCGCAGCGGTCTTTCAGCATGAGCGAGGCATTGTGAACGAGACAGACGGGGGTGCCTGGATGCTCAGCGAGTCGCGCCGCAAGTGTTACGCAGGTCTGGCTCAGTGAGGCACTGTCAGATAAGTCGGTCGACAGGGTTTCTACCCCGGCGACCGGGCAATCCCGCCGTGAGATGTTGATGACGGTGCAGCCTTGGCTCATAAATTGCTCTGCAGCGGCTGCGCCAATGCCAGAACTGGCGCCAGTGAGGATCGCGAGGGCGTCCATAATGTGGTCCAAGCTTGTATCGAGGGCCGACAGGGTACTCCAGCCACGCACCGGGGTCACGGCGTCGCGATAAAGGCGCGCTGCCGAGGTGAGGTCAAAGTGCTTGCCCATCGCCACCGCATCACAGACCATGGGCCTCCAGCATTTAAGGCGTTGCCCATGGCCCAGCTCGCTACCCTTCACATCGACAAGCAGGCGCACAAGTTCTCAGCGGCTCACTTCACGATCTTTTCAGAGACCGAGCGCGAGCGCTTACACGGTCATAATTATGGGGTTTCCGCCCGCATCGTTGCGGAAATGGGAGAAAACGGCTTTTCTGCTGACTACAATGTTTACAAACGCTATCTGCAGAAGCTGTGTGACGCCCACGACGAATATATGTTGTTACCCGGCTTATCGCCGTGGCTGGTCGTCGAGGAGCGCGACGGCGAATATTTCGCCACTTTCTCGGGTAAAACCTTGCGATTCCCAGTAGACGAGACGCTGGTGCTGCCCATCGTCAATGTCACTGTCGAGGCGCTGGCCCACTATCTACTTGAGCGCACGCTGGAAGAGGCCGCGATTGGCGACCTGTTAGAGCTTGAGCTGTTTGTTACCTCTGGCGACGGGCAGAAAGCCTCTGCCTGTTGGCAGGCGTCATAAAAAAGTTTCTCCAGCCCGGGAACTTTCCCGTTCGGTCTGTGTCATAGAGATAGTTGTTGAGATGGTGGTGTCTACGGGGACACTGCAAGGGAAACATCTGAGCAGCGAGAGTCCAATGCTTGTGACTCTCCCCGTTTTGAGTGGCTCCTTCATTGCCGGCTGACTATCAGCCGGCTTTTTTTTGGATAGATTTTTTGGACAGGCGTTGCTGGTTTGGTTTTCCGGCTTGTCGGTGCCCGTTAGCGCCGCAGTTGGTGCCGATCCAAGCCCGGGACCATCATGTGAATCATCTGTGGCGAATCACCTGTGGCGAATCACCTGAAAGAGGCCCGTGTGGTCGCTCAGGATGGTCCCGGTGACAAGACACGAGTGTCAGCGGCGCGTTTGCCACAGCGCCAGCAAGCCCTCCCGGGTTTGCGGTCCTACAAGCGTATCGGTCACGTGACCATCAGGGCTGACCAGTAGCGTCGTGGGCAGCACTTTGGGGCGCGCTACATTCAGTGTGACGCGAGGGTCCTCCTCCAGAAGCGCAAAGCTAATGCCCATTTCAGCAGCCTGGGATGCCAGCTCTTCACCCGTTTTGCCGTCGTAATTGACGGCCAGCACTACTAGCTCGGTGCTGCGATCCAATTCATTCAGCTCGGGAATTTCTTCGCGGCAGGGTGTACACCAAATCGCCCAGTAGTTAATGATTCGCCATTGTCCGTTGCCCGGTAGCGGGTCTGATTCGCAGCCCCACAGACAAACTAGCGCGGTGATACAGCACAGTAATCGCTTCATGGAGTCGCGCGCGATTCGCCGGCGAATAACGCAGCGAGCGAGAGATCGAGTAGCGCCGCTTCCTGCTGGCGGTTGGTATTTAATAGCTCACAGGCCACCCCTTGCCAGGGCAGTGCCTGCTCGCCTTGTTTAAAAGGAGGTTCCGATCGCATCAGTTCGGCAAGTTCTGACAGAGAGACGTGGTGGAGGTCGCGGCTGAGAAGGTAGTGACCGCGATCCAGGCGTTTGAGAAATTGGGCTCTGATCAACGTGTCGCGAATACTGCGCCAGCTGTCGGCGTCGATACCGCCTCGAAGCACGTCATTGGCGCCGATAATTTCCAGCTCAGCGATGCCGCGCCCCTCTTTCTGGGCAGCCCAGAACAAGTAAAGAATGTCGAGCGCTTTCATCAGAGTCGGTGTCTGTGCCTGCTCTTCGGTCTGATAGGCCGACAGGCTGTGAGCGAGCACCGCGCCGAGGAGCACGATAATCCAGGTGACGTATATCCACATCAAAAATAAAGGGACGGCGGCAAACGCCCCATACACCAAGGTGTAGCTTGATTTCGCCATGACGGCGGTAAACAACACGCGTGCAATGGTGAAGGTGATGGCGGCGAACACACCACCGATGAGCGCGTGGCGCAGCGGTACCTGACAGTTGGGTACGACCGCGTACAAACAGGTGAGACCCACTGCGCTGATCAGAAAAGGCAAAAGGCTAATGAGTGCAGATCCGATACCAAAGAGCTGTAAACCGCCCCAGTCGTTGGTGGCGGCAAACAGATAGGCCCGCACACCCAGTCCGAGACCAATTGCGGCGGGTCCCAAGCTCAGCACTGCCCAGTACAGCAAGAAGCTCTGAAGCGGTTTGCGGTTGGCCCGGTTGCGCCAAATGTCGTTGAGCGCCTTCTCCACGTTGCGCAGCATCAGGATGGCCGTGACCAACAGTATCGCCACCCCAAAAACGGTCAGTGAGCGCGCCTGCCCGATGAAAGTAGACAGGTATTCCACAACCTGAGTAGAGCTGTCGGGTAGCAGAAACTGCAGCAGGAACTCGTCAAGTTTGCCCTCGAGATCGCCGGCCGCGGGCAAGGCTGAAGCAATTGAAAGCGTGACCGTGAGCAAAGGCACCAGAGCGAACAGGCTGACAAACGTCAGCGCTGCGGCACTCGCGTTAAGTCGGTCTTCGACGACGCGACTGAGCAGATACTGCAGACCTAGACGCGCATTTTGCAGTGACGGATGCGTTACCATGAGGTTTTCGGCCAAGTAGCATCTGGTTCCATGTTTTCACACTGTAACGCGCAGTCTCGGGCAACGTCGATAGGCGCTTGGGAGCAGACCTCGTGACAGAGCAACCCTATGTCCTGGTGCTGTATTACAGCAGAGAGGGCGCCACAGCTCAGATGGCCCGCCAAGTGGCGCGAGGAGTGGAGCGTATTGCAGGCATCGAGGCGAGGCTGCGCACTGTGCCCGCACTGCACTCGCCAGAGTCTGAGGACGACGGCGCGGTGATGTTCGCAACTCAGGCGGATTTGCAGGGCTGCGCCGGGCTGGCTCTGGGTAGCCCCACCCGATTCGGCAACATGGCGGCTCCTCTCAAACAGTTTCTAGATGAGAGCAGCGCGCTGTGGCTTCAGGGGTCGTTGATAGATCGGCCCGCAGGCGTATTTACCTCCACCGCGTCGTTACACGGCGGTCAGGAATCCACGCTGCTGAGCATGATGTTGCCATTGATGCACCACGGGATGGTCATGGTCGGTGTGCCCTATTCGGTACCCGAGCTCAGACAGACTCTGGGCGGCGGGACGCCCTATGGCGCGAGTCACTGGGCCACAGAGGGCGGAGATCGGCCGCTGGATGATCACGAGTCAGCGATTTGCCGAGCGTTGGGTAAACGGATCGCAGAATGGGCGTTGCTCCGTCTAGAGAGCCCTTGAAATGGTGAGGCAAGCAGTCAATCGAGGTGGTCTGACCCGGTCGATGTGGTGGTTGATGTGGCTGACATGGCTGGGGCTGCTGGTGCAACAGTCCGCCGACGTGGAGCGATTTTCGGGCACATTGGCACTAGTGGGGCTTCGATGCCTGCCGCTGTTGCTGTTCCTGTTGTGCGTTTTTCGCGACAGTGTGCGGCTGTTGATCTGGTACGAATTGGTGCTGCTGTTTTACTTCATTTCAGCGGTCGAGGCGGTATTCGCCTATCAGGCTGATTGGCTCTCAATAGCAGGGTTGGCACTGGTGGTGCTCCAATTTACATTTTGCTTGGTTTACATCCGGTATCGTGGACGGGAGCTGCGGCAAGGGACTTGAGTCCAAGGGAGGGCCGTTTCGGCCCTGAATAAACAGTGCCGTTTATCGGCCCTGAATAGGCAGTGCCGTATGGTTCCGAGTGGACACCGTCGGCAAAACCACTCGTAACGTCGCATCGAGCGGCATCAATGGCCACTAAGGAACGGCAAGCATCATGATGAAATTATTGAGAGGTATTTGGCGCGTTCTGAGTGGGATCAGTCGCGTGATCACGGTGATGGTGCCACTGGTGTTCGTTGCCATTTTTGTGATCGCCTTCAGCGCCGGGCTCAGTGAGTCGCAACCCGAGCCACTGCCGGATCAGGCGGCGTTGCTGATTGCGCCGGCGGGACCTCTCGTTGAGGACGCGCCACCGGTTGACCCGGTGTCCGCGTTTTTGAATCAGGATTACGATGAACCGCTTCTGCTCAATGATCTGGTGCGGGCCATAGGCTGGGCAGCTGAAGACGAGCGGATTACGGCGCTGGTGTTGGAGCTCGAAAATCTCGCAGGCCCCTCGACGAGTCAGACCATTGAAATCAGCGAGGCGATTCAGGCCTTCAAGGCCAGCGGCAAGCCCGTCATTGCGATGGGCGATTTTTATTCTCAAGCGCATTACCTGCTGGCATCCCAAGCAGACCACATTCTTTTGCACCCGGAAGGCGGCATGTTTTTGGAGGGTTTCTCGGTTTACCGCTCTTACCTCCGCACTTTCCTTGAGAAAATTCGCGTGACCATGCACGTGTTCCGCGCCGGGGAGAGCAAATCGGCGGTGGAGCCTTACCTGCGTGACGACATGTCTGACAACGAGCGCGCAATTGTCACGCGCTGGTTGGGGGGGCTGTGGTCGGCGTACACCGAGCTGGCTGAGGCGGGGCGGGAACAGGCTGAGGGTGAAATGGATCGCTTTATTGCGGCTTTTCCCCAGCGCCTCGCTGACGCAGACAACGATCTCGCAGAGACCATGATGGCTGCCGGTTGGGTGGATGCGCTCGCCGATCATGAGGAAATGAAGACCGCGCTGGCGGAATGGGTCGGCGCCACGGACGAGGAGGGGGATGCCGAGCTGATCGGACTGAGTCGATACGTTGACGACGTGAAAGCTGATTTGACAATGCGTCAGGAGGGGTTGCCCCTCATTGCCATCGTCCCGGTAGAGGGCACGCTCGTTCCCGGGGATAGTGAAGAAGGGATGGCGGGTAGCGATACGATCGCTGGTTACATCGATACGGCCCTGGAGGCAGATGATTTGGCGGCGGTGGTGCTGCGGGTCAATTCGCCGGGCGGCAGCGTGTTTGCCTCTGATCTGATTCGCCGCAAGCTCGCCGAAGTGCGTGAAAAACAGATACCGGTGGTGGTTTCCATGGGAACGGTGGCCGCCTCAGGTGGCTACTGGATTGCCGCTGAGGCAGACGAGATTTGGGCACTGCCGACGACCTTGACGGGCAGTATCGGCGCGTTTTCTGCCTTTCCGACTATTGAGGGCATTGTCGAGTACATTGGGGTCACGGTGGATGGCGTGGGCACCAGTCCGCTGGCGGGTGCGGCGAGCTTTAACCGGGGTCTGAGCCCCGAGATGGCGAGCATTGTGCAGGCCTTATCCTATGGCGCTTACGATGATTTCATTGAGCTGGTAGCCAACGGTCGTGGCATGACGGATGCTGAGGTCAGGAAAATTGCTGAAGGGATCGTCTGGACGGGCGCCGACGCGGTGGAAATTGGTCTTGTGGACCAGCTCGGGGGCTTACAAGCGGCGGTTACTTCAGCGGCGGCTTTGGCGGGTGTCGAGGAGTGGCGAACGGGACGGACGCGGGTACCCCCGTCGTTTGAGAGCATATTGCTTCAGGAGCTCAGTCGCTCCTTTGGCGTCGCGTCACTGCCTCGGGGCGGTTGGTTCGAGCAGTTAATTGCCAGCTTCCGGCCCATGGTCAAAGGGTTATCGAGCCTGCGAGACCCCATGCACGTCTACGCGCAGTGCCTGCCCTGTGCGCCCATGCTCTGAGATGGTCTTGGATTTCTCTGACGAGGTGAGTGAGGCGCGACCTGCCGCTACGGCGATCGTGGTGAGAGACAGTGCGGCCGGCTTGGAGGTGCTGCTGCTGAAGCGTAGCGATGCGCTGAAGCACATGCCTGGCCTATGGGTGTTCCCGGGTGGCAAGGTCGAAGCAACCGACCCCGGCACGGGTGAGCTTGAACAGGCTCGGCATGCCGCGGCGCGTGAGTTGCAGGAGGAATCCGGTATTACCCTCGAACCTGAGGTGCTGCAACCGTTCTCGCACTGGTTAACGCCGGTGGTGGTCAGCCGGCGGTTTGCGACCTGGTTTTTTCTCGGTGACGTTGCGGGTGATCAGCTTGTTCAGGTGGACGGCAGTGAAATTGTCGAGCACCAGTGGCTGGCCCCGTCTTCGGCAGTGGCCCTGCATCATGCAGGCGACCTACCGATGACCCCCCCGACGCTCGTGTCGCTTCACGTTATCGAACACGCTGCCGATGTCGCGTCACTCAGTGCCGCCATGCAACATCGGTCGGTGCAGCGGTTCTTTCCAAATGTGGTACGTGAGGACGAACGGATGGTCTTTCTTTACGAGGGTGACGCGGCATACGAATCAGGGAATCTTGGCGATCAGGGGCCGATGCACCGCACCACGGGCGAGCGGGGCATATTCCATTACCACGTTGCTGGATGAAGGCCTGGTAGCGTCGTCATATCAAGCGGCAATCACTGAAACCATTTGCCGCCGGGTAGTTGTCGTCGGGTGTCGACGACAATCTCTTCAAACAGCGGTTTAAGTCTGCGATCGCTGCCGCCTTCCTGGCGTCGGGATATCATCGTCACGGGAAAGAGAAAGATATCCATTTCTCGGTAGCGCAGCGCTCTAGAGCGTCCTTTACGATCGCGATAAACCACCCAGTCCATATCGAGTTGCTGTCCTAGCAGGTCTCCGAATACCAGACCCATCGCTTGTAGCGTCAGGGTATCGTCGGCCGGCACCATGCGGTCGTCCAAAATTCTCTGTAGCGTATCGAGGTCGCGGTCAACGTTCGTGGTTAAGCCTCTGCCGAGTCGATTGGCCAACTGCTCCACACGCTGGCGTTGGTCGGCCATGAATTGACGGTCAATGGCGGTCAGCGGCTCGATCGATACATCGAAATCCGGTGTTTGCGCGATCGATAGCGGCGCATAGACCAATAAAGCGCTCATGATCCAGCCAGCGCCAAGTTTCCCTAACAACCCGTGCAAAAAGCGGGATCTAGGCGGTTGTGAAAGTTCTTCTGAAGTGGATAATTGCGGCACCATGACGCCCTGTCCCCGCCCTTTAAGGCTCCTCCCGGAGTGACTCGATGATAACCGGAAGTATTGTTGCGTTGGTAACGCCCATGCACCCAGACGGTGCTATTGATTGGCCCGCACTGGCGCGTTTAATCGAGTACCACATTGAGTCGGGTACCGCGGGACTCGGTGTAGTGGGTACGACTGGCGAGAGCCCAACACTCACGGTGCCCGAGCACTGCGAAGTGATTCGATTTGCCGTAGAGCAGGCGGGCGGCAGGATACCCGTCGTGGCGGGCACCGGGGGTAACTCGACTCACGAAGCGATTGAACTGACGGTGGCCGCCGCCGAGGCGGGCGCTGACTATTCGCTCTCGGTCACGCCTTACTACAACAAGCCGACTCAACAAGGGCTGTTCGAACACTTCCAGTCGGTGGCACGCGCGGTCAACCTGCCGATTTTGCTCTACAACGTGCCCGGACGTACCGGGTGCGACCTGCTCAATGAGACGGTAGTCAGACTGAGTCAGATCGACAATATCGTGGGCATCAAGGATGCGACGGGCGAGGTGGATCGGGGTGCCGATTTGATCAGCGCGGTACCAGATGGTTTCGCCGTGTTCTCTGGCGACGACGCTACAGCGCTTGAGCTGATGCGCCGTGGTGGCAAGGGCAATGTTTCGGTTACCGCGAATATCGCGGCGGGTGATATGGCAGCGATGTGCAATTTGGCGCTGGCCGAAGAGTGGGAGGCGGCGGCCGAAATCGACGCCCGGTTAAGCGATCTCAACGGATTGTTGTTCAGCGAATCAAACCCGATTCCGGTAAAGTGGGCCATGACGCAGCGAGGCATGATCGAAGCCGGCATTCGGTTGCCACTGACGCCACTGTCAGAGGCTTGCCGGGCACCGCTGGAGCAGGCAATGGAGACTTATTTCGCGTGATTCGAGGGGTTTTGTGCACGGCCATCTTTGCCTCGCTCACCGGCTGTAGCTGGCTGTTCGGCGAGGACGGTTTATTCCCCGATAACGCTGGCCGATATCAAAGTGCGCCCGAGCTGGCGCCAATCGATGTGCCACCCCACCTGTCTACTGATGCGATACAGCCGGACTACCCCGTGCCGCCAGTCGCCGAAAGTGCGCAGTTGGCGACCCAGTTTGAGACGCCACGACCTACCCCGCTGACGGCCAATAATCAGGCCGATGCCGTGCGCATACAAAGTTTGTCTGGCGAGCGCTGGGCGCTGGTCAGCGTTGCGCCCGGCCAGCTATGGCCTCAAGTTCGCGGATTCCTGACCACTAGCGGCATTGGCGTGGCGGCGGTAGACGCTGAAGCGGGGCTGATCGATACACAATGGTTCAAGCTGGAGGATCGAGAGCTGGCGACGCGCTTTCGTTTCCGCGTCGATACCGGCGTGCAGCGAAACACAGCTGAACTTCATGTATTGCAGCAAAGCCGCAGCGCAGAGGACGTTGACTGGCCTGTCGAGTCTGACGATCGCGATCTAGAGCGAAAAATGTTGCAGGACGTTTCACAATACTTGGCCAACAGCGCCGAGTCGGTGCCGATATCGATGATGGCTGACCGCTCGATGAGCGATTCCGGGCGCATCACGATCGAGGATACCGAGCAGGAGACCCGCATCAGATTGGAGCTGCCTTTCGACCGGGCCTGGGCTTCATTGGTCAAAGGCACCGAGCAAGCTGATTTCGTGATTGACGACCGAAACCGCAGCGAGGGTATTCTCTATGCCACCTTCGTGGGACCTCAGGCGGAGGAGGACAGCGGCTGGTTCGACTGGCTCTGGGGCGGAGAGGACGACCATCCTCTTGCCGGACACCGTTACCAGATTCACTTGGATCCCGCCAATGACGCGGTCATGCTGATCACATTGCGAGGTATCGACGGTGAGGCGATAGAGCGTCGCGAGCAGCAGGCGCTTTTGACTATTTTGCGAGGGAACATTACCTGATGCGCATCGCGTCCCT
>JAYOUT010000030.1:10864-25574 GCA_038151055.1 Luminiphilus sp. | reverse complement strand
CGAACGGCGATACGTTCCTCGGTGGTGAGGACTTTGACCTGCGACTGATCGAGTTTCTCGCGGATGAGTTCAAGAAAGAGAACAGCATCGATCTGCACAACGATCCACTGGCCCTGCAGCGTCTGAAGGAAGCCGCAGAAAAAGCCAAGATCGAGCTGTCGAGCTCGCAGCAGACGGAAGTCAACCTGCCCTACATTACGGCGGATGCCACAGGCCCCAAGCACCTGGTGGTCAAGCTGAGTCGCTCCAAGTTGGAGTCGCTGGTCGAGGACCTGGTCAAGCGCTCTCTGGAGCCCGTGAAGATCGCACTGGATGATGCTGGCCTGTCTCCGTCTGAAGTTCAGGATGTGATTCTGGTTGGCGGACAGACCCGCATGCCGATGGTGCAGCAGGCGGTGGCCGACTTCTTCGGTAAGGAAGCGCGTAAAGATGTGAACCCCGACGAGGCTGTGGCCATGGGGGCATCGATTCAGGGTGCGGTACTGGCAGGTGATGTGAAGGACGTACTGCTTCTCGACGTGACGCCGCTGACGCTGGGCATCGAAACCATGGGTGGCGTTGCGACACCGCTCATTGAGAAGAACACTACGATTCCGACCAAGAAGTCGCAGGTGTTCTCCACGGCAGAAGACAACCAGACCGCGGTGACCATCCATGTGGTGCAGGGTGAGCGCAAGCAGGCGACGCAGAATAAGTCGCTGGGTCGTTTTGACCTCGCTGATATTCCGCCTGCGCCGCGCGGTATGCCGCAGATTGAGGTGACGTTTGACCTCGATGCCAACGGTATTCTCAATGTCTCAGCCAAGGACAAAGCCACCGGTAAAGAGCAATCGATTCGCATCACTGCCTCAGGTGGATTGTCAGAGGGCGAGATCGAGCAAATGGTTCAGGACGCCGAAGCCAATGCCGAGGCAGACAAGAAGTTCGAGGAATTGGTCGCGGCGCGTAACACCGCAGATGGTATGGTGCACGCCGCGCGTAAGACCCTCGAGGAAGCGGGTGAGCACGCGACTGACGACGAGCGGTCCGCTATCGAGGCAGCGATTGCCGAGGTAGAGGAGGCGATCAAGGGCGATGACGCCGCGGCGATGGAAGCCGCGACCACGAAGCTGACTGAAGCCACCGGCGGCGTTGCGCAGAAGATGTACGCGGCGCAACAAGCTGAGGGTGCCGGTGCAGATATGGACGGTGCTGAAGCCCAATCAGATGATGCGGAACAGGGCGATGTCGTTGACGCCGAATTTGAGGAAGTCAAAGAAGACAAGCGTGCATAACCCGACGGCTGGGGCACAGTCTGGCGCGGGCACCGCGCTGTAAAACCAGCTCTTTGCAGAGCGATCGAGTGGGCGCGGGTCATGGCAAAAACCATGCTACCCGCGTCGGCTTTTAAAGAGGGAGCGTGGCGTTTGTAAAAACCCACGCCAGATTTATGTCGAAACGCGACTATTACGAAGTGCTTGGTGTTGACCGCTCGGCCTCTGATCAAGAGATCAAAAAGGCCTACCGGCGAATCGCCATGAAGTATCACCCGGACCGCAACCCGGATGATGCCGACGCAGACACCAAGTTCAAAGAGGCGACCGAGGCTTACGAAGTCCTGTCTGACGGCGAAAAGCGCGGTGCCTACGATCAGTTTGGTCACGCCGGAGTTGACCCCTCAATGGGTGGTGGCGGCTTTCAAGGCGGCAGCTTCTCCGACATTTTTGGCGATGTATTTGGCGATATTTTTGGTGGCGGCGGCGGTGGTCGGCGCCAGGGCCCGCAGCGGGGCTCTGATCTGCGCTACACCCTTGAGGTCTCGCTGGAGGACGCGGTGCGCGGATCGACCGCGGAGATTCGGGTTCCCTCCCTGCAGCATTGTGAGCCCTGTGACGGTAGCGGTGCCAAGCCGGGAAGTAGCCCTATCACCTGCGGTAGCTGCGGTGGCTCAGGACAGGTTCGTACCCAGCAAGGTTTCTTTCAGGTTCAGCAGACTTGCCCCAAGTGCCGGGGGCGTGGCCAGACGATTTCAGATCCCTGCGTCGAGTGTCGCGGTCAGGGTCTGGTAGAGAAGACCAAGACACTCTCGGTGAAGGTGCCCCCCGGTGTCGATACCGGCGACCGTATCCGCTTGAGCGGTGAGGGTGAAGCAGGACCTTCCGGTGGGCCGCCCGGGGATTTGTTTGTTCAGATCGCGGTCCGGCAGCACGCCTTGTTCGAGCGCGATGGACGACATCTTTACTGCGAGGTGCCGATCAGCTTCGCCGATGCCGCACTCGGTGGGGAACTCGAGGTCCCGACCCTTGATGGTCGCGTAAAACTCAAGATTCCCTCAGAAACCCAGACCGGCAAGATGTTTCGGCTGCGGGGCAAGGGCGTGAAGCCCGTGCGTGGCGGACCAGTGGGCGATTTATTGTGTCGCGCGGTGGTGGAGACACCCGTGAATCTGACCAAAGAGCAGCGGACATTGCTTGAAGATTTCCGCAAGGCGCTTCAGGAAGGCGGGGAACAGCAGTCTCCTCGTCAGACCAGCTGGTTCGAAGGTGTGAAGAACTTTTTTGATGGTATGACCGGATGACGGTTCGCATCGGTATCACGGGCGCCGCGGGACGTATGGGTCGAATGCTGGCTTCTGCGATCTCGGAAAGCAGTGATGCCTGCCAACTCGTTGCAGCGATCGAGCGTCCGGAGTCGTCACTTCTGGGCGCAGACATGGGAGAGCTGATGGGAGGTGATCCCTCAGGGACGCTTATCACGGCAGATCTGGCGGCGGTCGCTGACCAAATAGATGTGTTGATTGATTTCACGGTGCCTGAGGCGACGCTCCACAACGCCGGCATTTGCGCTAGCAACGAACTGCCTATGGTCGTGGGGACCACTGGTTTCACTGAGGACCAAGCTGATGCGCTTGCGGCAACCGTTGCGTCGGTGCCGTTTTGCCAGTCCTCCAACTTCGCGCCGGGGGTCAATCTGACGTTTCGGCTGGTCGAGGCGGCCGCCAAAGCACTGGCGGACACGGTCGACATCGAAATTATCGAAACCCATCATCGGCACAAGATTGACGCCCCCTCTGGAACGGCTCTTAGCCTGGGTGATGCCGTGGCGTCAGCATTGGGACAGGATGCGACGGCGTTGGCCGTGCATGGCCGGGAGGGACGAACCGGCGCCAGGGATCGCAAGAGCATCGGATTTCATGCGGTGCGAGGCGGTGACGTAGTGGGCGATCACACCGTGATTTTCGCCGGTGACGGAGAGCGCTTGGAGATTACTCATCGAGCGAGTTCGCGAATGGCCTTTGCTCAGGGTGCGGTGCGCGCCGCTTGCTGGCTGGTGCAGCAGCCGCCCGGTCGTTACTCCATGCAGGATGTGTTGGCAGAACAGGAAATCGAATCATGAATGCCTCCGCTCATATTGTTGATATCGATGAGAGCAATGCTCAGCAGCTACTAATTGAAGAGTCGATGAACCGCCCCGTGGTGGTCGACTTCTGGGCCGATTGGTGTGAGCCGTGCAAGCAGTTGATGCCGATCTTGGAGAAGCTTGCCGCTGAGTATCAGGGCACTTTCCTGCTAGCCAAAGTAAACGCTGACGAACAGCAGATGTTGGCGCAGCAGCTGGGTGTGCGCTCGTTGCCTACAGTGATGGTCATTAAGGATGGCCAGCCCATCGACGGTTTCTCCGGTGCGCAACCCGAGTCAGCGGTGCGGGAGATGCTCGATAAGCACTTGCCGTCTCCACAAGCGGGCGCGCTGGTTGAGGCGGAACAGCTGTTGGCGGACGGTGACATTCCGGGCGCCTTGGCGCTGTTTCGGAGCGCGTGGGAGGAATCAGGCCAAAAGCTTGATATGACCCTTGCCTATGCGGCTGCTTTGGTCACCGCGAACCGGCTCGATGACGCAGAGAATCTGCTGAAAGAAATTCGATTGGCAGATCAGGACGCTCGCTATGAGCAGCTGATGGCGCAGATTGAGTTGGGCCGTGAGGCAGCCAGATCGCCGGAGGTGGAGGCCTTGGAAGCGGCGATGGCCAATAACCCTGACGACCACGCGACCCGCATTCAGCTGGCCATTCAGTTAAGTCAGGTCGCACAGTACCGCGAAGCCCTCGAGCATCTGCTGACCGTGCTGAAGGCAGATAAAGACTTCAATGACGGCGAGGCGCGAAAGGTCTTTTTGGATACGCTGGCAACGATTGGCAAGGGCGACCCCCTCGCAGCCGAATATCAGCGAAAGCTCTTTTCACTCATGTACTGACCCTTGTCAGTGATGAACTGAAGAGCGCCAATTTCGCGTCGGGGAAGGGTTGCAATGACCCGCCAACTTGCCTACATTCCCCTTATTCAGAAAACATACTCAAGATTCAAAAATAACGCGTCTTGCCGTGAGGCAGGCGCCGTACTCTATCGAGAGGTGACCCATGGATACCGCTTATTCCGCCGAAGATTTGGCTTTTCGCGACGAAGTTCGCCAGTTTTTTGACGAAGCCTATACACCCGAACTGCAGAAGCGCCTGCGCTCTCCCGAATACAAAACCGCCATCGAAGATTGGCAGCGCAAGCTCTACGACAAGGGCTGGGTAGCCCCGAATTGGCCCGCCGAGTATGGCGGTACAGGCTGGACGGCGACCCAAAAATATATCTACGAGACCGAGCGCTCACTGGCGGGTATCCCAAACGTGGTGCCTTTTGGTCTCGTCATGGTCGCCAACGTCATCATGGCCTACGGCACCGATGAGCAAAAAGAGTATTTCTTGCCGCGCATTTTGAAGAGTGAAGACTGGTGGTGTCAGGGCTATTCGGAGCCGGGTTCGGGTTCAGATCTCGCAAGCCTCAAGACCAAAGCCGAGCGCGATGGAGACGATTTTATTATTAACGGCGCCAAGATCTGGACGACCTACGCCCAGTACGCGGACTGGATTTTCTGCCTGGTGCGCACCGATAACTCTGGCAAGAAGCAGGAAGGCATCACCTTCATCTTGATTGATATGAAGAGCGAGGGGATCAAGGTCAATCCGATCATCTCGATCGACAATCATCACAGCTTGAATGAGGTGGAATTCAACAATGTCCGCGTGCCCGCCAAGAATGTGGTGGGTGAGATCGGTAAGGGCTGGACGGTTGCTAAGGCGCTGCTCGCCCACGAGCGCACGGGTATTGCTGGCGTTGCTGACGTGAAGCGCGCTGTGCGTGTGATCAAAGAGGTCGCCGCCAAAGAAGAAAACGGCGGTCAGCGTTTGATGGATGATCCCGGTTTCCAGCAGCGCCTCGCCGACATCGAGGTGGAGCTGATGGCGCTGGAGTTTACCGAGCTGCGCACCCTGGCCACGCAGGCCGCGGGTGGTTTCCCGGGGCCGGAATCGTCGCTGCTCAAGATCAAAGGCACCGAGCTGCAGCAGGCCACCCAAGAGTTGCTGATGGAGATCGCTGCTTACTACCAGGGGGTGTTGCCCACAGACCTCGACCCCGATGCACTGGGCCATGAGTTTGCCACGGAGGCGCGCCGTAATTACATGTATGGGCGCGCGGCCACCATTTACGGCGGCTCCAACGAGGTGCAGAAAAATATTATCGCCAAGTACGTACTCGGTCTTGAGTAGGGGGATTGCCGACCATGAATTTTGATTTCTCTGAAGAGCAACAAATGGTCCGCGACTCGATCGCGCGCTTTGTTCAAGACGACTACGACTGGGACACCCGCAAGGCGATTGTCGCCTCCGATGAGGGTATGAGCCGCGATAACTGGCAGCTGTTTGCCGAATTGGGGTGGTTGTCGATTCCCTTTGCCGAGGAGCACGGTGGCTTCGGCGGCAACATCGTCGACTTGTCAGTGGTGATGGAAGAGTTAGGCAAGGGTCTAGTCGTCGAGCCCTACTTTGCCACCGTGGTGTTGTTTGGTGGGCTGATCAAGCGCGCTGGCAGTGAGGCGCAACAAGCCGAGTGGTTGCCCCGGATTATCGGTGGTGAAGTGCTGGGCGCTTTTGCTTATGTCGAGCGCCAAAGCCGGTTTGCGCTGAATGACTGCCAGACCACCGCTACCAAGTCTGGCGAAGGTTATGTCCTGAACGGTGAAAAGGTGGTGGTGTTCAATGGCGAGCAGGCTGACCACTTGGTTGTGATGGCCCGCACTGCCGGAGATCAATCAGACAGCGAAGGGTTGTCGCTATTCATTGTCGATGCCGCGGCGGCGGGGGTCGACAAGATGAGCTACCCCATGATGGACGGCCAGCGTGTGGCGAACATTACCTTCAAAGATGTCTCAGTGAGTGCCGATGCCCTGCTGGGCGAGGAGGGCGGTGCGCTGGCGGTGGTCGACGCGCTCAGCGATGAAGCCATCATTGCACTGGCTGCAGAGGCTGTGGGTATTATGGGTGTGTTGAATGCCAAGACGCTGGAATACACCAAAACCCGCGAGCAGTTCGGCGTTGCCATTGGCTCCTATCAAGCGCTGCAGCACCGCATGGTCGATACCATGATGGCCTACGAGCAGAGCAAATCACTGCTGTTCAAGGCACTCTGTGAGTACAAGCAAGATCCAGCGATGGCAGCCGAGACGATTCACGCACTCAAGGTGTTGATTGATCGCAACGGCAAGCACGTATTCGGCGAAGCGATTCAGATGCACGGCGGTATGGGCATGACCGATGAGCTGGATATTGGTCACTACGCCAAGCGACTGATGATGATCAACACAACCTTCGGCGACGCTAATTTCCACAAGAATCGCTATATCGAGACTGCCTACGCGGCCTGATCATGGAACTGCGTGACAAGGTCGTTGTTGTCACAGGCGGTGCCAGCGGCATTGGTACCGGCCTGTGCCGGCGTTTTCGTGATGAAGGCGTCCGCGGCCTGGTCATTGCCGATTTAAACGGTGAAGCCGCTGAAGCGTTGGCCAGCGAACTGGATGGGCAGGGCGTTACGCTCGATGTCACCGATGAGGCCGGTATCCAGGCGATGGTCGCCCGTACCGAGGCAGAGTTTGGTCAAATTGATTTGTTCTGCTCCAACGCCGGCATCCTGAACCTGGACGGCGGCGACTACTGGGCGACCTCCAGCACCAATGAGGTGTGGCAGCGTAACTGGGAGGTCCACGTGATGGCCCATATTTACGCCGCGCGAGCCTGTTTGCCGAACATGATTGAGCGGGGCGAGGGCTACTTTTTGCACACCGTCTCCGCTGCCGGACTGCTAACGCAACCCTATACTGCGGCCTACGCGACCACCAAACATGCGGCAATCGGCTTTGCTGAATCCTTGGCAATCACTCATGGTGATGACGGCATCAAAGTGAGCTGTCTGTGCCCACAGGCAGTGGATACGGCGATGCTGGGCGGCACAGATGGCGGTGCGGCCGGACTGGATGGCATTCTCTCGCCAGCCGAGGTCTCCGAGCAGGTTGTGCAAGGCATTCGCGAAGAATCATTTTTGATTCTGCCCCACGAGCAGGTGGAGCAATACCATCTCAACAAAGCGCAAAATTACGACCGCTGGATCGGCGGCATGCGAAAATTGCGCCGGAACATGCGCCCACCTACACTGCCCTGACGCACTACAAGGGTCTCCAGTGGACAAACAGCACCGCTTTGCCCGTGTCATTCTGAACGGCTTCTACGCTTATTTTGCGGAGTTCGAAAATATCACGCTTGCCGCTCGCACCCGGTTTGAGCAAGCGGAATGGTCGAGCATGCAGGATATGTCGAGCCGCCGGATTGATATTTATAAAGAGACGGTGATGGAGACGCTGCAAGTCGCGCGACACATTGCCGGACATCACATTGAAGAGCTGGGCTTTTGGTCGGATACCCGGGCCATTTACGCGAAGTTGGTCAAAGGTATGACCAACTTTGAAATCGCTGAAACCTTTTACAACTCTATTTTCAACTCCCACTTCGGCCACCGGTCTATCCGCAACGAATATGCGTTTGTTTTTTCCCCCCAGGGCGACGTACCGCCCGTCGATATGGGCAGGGTGGTCAGCCATTACCCTGTCGAAAATGGAATAAGCGAAGCCTTTACCCAGCTGCTCACAGACTTCGCGTTTAATGCGCCTTACGAGGATCTCGACAGAGACGTGACCAGCATTACCGATGCCATCACTAGGCACTTGGCGGAGCGGTTTGACGTTACCCGCCCGAATCTGGAATTGCAGGTGTTGCAGCACCACTTCTTCCGCAACAAGGCGAGCTACATTGTTGGCCGCCTTTATGCTGACGGTGATCAAATGCCGTTCGTGCTGCCGCTCTTGCATAACGACTCGGCCTCAAACCCTGCCATTTATGTCGATGCTTTTTTGTTCGGGCCAGATCAGGTGAGCTTGCTGTTCTCCTTTACCCGCAGCTACTTCATGGTGGATGCCTCGATCCCCTCTCAATATGTGCTGTTTCTACAGCAGCTGATGCCGAAGAAAGAGATCTCCGAGATCTACAGCTCTATCGGGCATTTTCGGCATGGCAAGACGTACTTTTATCGCACCTCGACCCGCCACATTCGATCCACTGACGACCAGTTTATCGTGGCGCCCGGTATCAAAGGCATGGTGATGGCGGTGTTTACGCTGCCCTCCTATGAGTATGTTTTTAAAATCATCAAGGATCGTTTCACTCCGCCCAAAGAGGTGACGCACCAGATCGTCAAAGACAAGTATCACCTCGTAAAGCGGTGGGATCGCGCCGGGCGTATGGCCGACACCCAGGAGTTCAACAATTTGGTGTTTGACGCCAGCCGCTTCTCGGATGAGTTGATGGAAGAGCTCTATGCCACGTGCCCGTCGCAGTTACGCGTGAACGGCCGGGCGCTGATCATCAAGCACTGCTACGTTGAGCGCCGCATGAATCCGCTCAACCTTTACCTGCAGGAGGCCTCAGACGACGAGGTCAACGAGGTGATGAACGATTACGGCAACGCCATCAAGCAGCTGGCGGCCGCTAATATTTTTCCCGGGGACATGTTGCTGAAGAACTTTGGTGTCACCCGCCATGGCAGGGTGGTGTTCTACGATTACGATGAGATTGAGCCGCTGCTGGACTGTAATTTTCGTCGTATCCCGCCGCCGCGAGATGAGATGGACGAAATGTCAGTTCAGCCCTGGTACTCGGTGGGGCCGAAGGATATTTTCCCGGAGGAGTTCCGTCTATTTTTTTCCGGTAATGCCCGGGCGCGTGCAGCCTTTGATGCCCAGCATGCCGACTTGTATGACGCGGATTTTTGGGTGGGTCAGCAGGACCAGCTGCGCAATGGCGTCGTAAAAGATTTCTATCCCTACCCGCGGCGAGTCAGATTCTCGCAAAGGCATGAGGCAGCATAAGTATGGCGTCGCTCTATCTCATTCGGCACGGTCAAGCGTCTTTTGGTAGCGCGAACTACGATCAACTGTCGCCCTTGGGCCAGCGCCAGGCAGACGTGTCCGGCCGGTTTTTCGCCGATGTGGGCATGCACTTTGCACAGGCAGTGAGTGGCGATCTGTCTCGTCAGCGAGAGACCGGCGAGCGCATTCTGGCCAGTCAGGCCGAACCGGCGACGTTGCGCGTTGATCCGCGGCTCAATGAAGTCGACAACGAAGGTCAAATCGCCGCTTTGCTACCGATGCTCTGTGAGCGGGATGCCGCCTTCGCCGAGCGCGTCAAGGCGGGACGCAGTGACAGCAAGCAGTATCAGAAGGTGATTCAGGCGGTGTTCAATGCGTGGGTATCGCCGGACTGTCCCGAGCTGCCGGGGACCGCATCCTGGCCTGATTATCTGGCGGGGGTGAAGGGCGCGTTGGAAGAGGCGATGTCGGGCGCAGCGGGAGGCAGCGACACGGCGATCTTTACCTCGGGCGGTACCATCGCGACGGCTGTCAGTTGGGTGTTGGGCGTGCCCCACGAAAAGATTTACGGCTTTTATGAACCCGTTTTTAATTGCTCGATCACGCGGCTGATTTTCTCTCGGGGCCGTGTCTCGCTCTCTAATTTCAACGATACCGCGCACCTACAGCTGTTGAGTCAGCAGTTGGGTGAGTCACTGGTCACCTACCGGTAACGTCTCGCCGATGACGGATATCTGGCTGGTGCGTCACGGTGAAGCGGCGGCCGGTTTTGGTGAAGATACCGATCCGGGCTTGTCGGTGTTGGGCAGGCAGCAGGCGGAGCATGCAGCGGCGTTGCTCGCGGAGCAGGAGCAGGTGGGTGCAGAGGCGGCTCTGCTGAGCAGTCCTAAGTTGCGTGCGATCCAGACGGGAGAGCCCTTCGCAACCGCGATCGGCGCCCAACTTCAAATAGACGCGCGGTTTATCGAATTGCCCTCTCCCAGTGCTCTGGCGGTGCGGCAAGACTGGATAATGCAGGTGCTGAGATCGCAATGGAGTGAGTTGCCGGACACCGTTCAGGCGTGGCGGCAGGATATCGCCGCGGCAATCGATGACATGAATAGGCCCACCGTTGTTTTCACTCATTTTCTGGTGATCAACGCCGTAGCGGCGCGCATCAGCGGCGAGGACACAGTGATGCAATGTGTGCCCGCCAATGGATCGGTGCACCACTTACGGATCGATGCGGGCCGCTGGCAGTGGATGACGCGGGGCGAGATGCTCCAGAGCGTGGTGAACTAACGCCGCTTGATTCGCATCAAGGATTCCTGTGCGGTAGAGGCGAGCAGCGTGCCGTCCTGAGACCACAAGAATCCTCTGCTGAAGCCCCGCCCACCTCCGGCTCTTGGAGTATCACAGTCGTACAGCACCCAGTCGTCCATTTTGCCCCCATGATGAAACCAAATGGCATGGTCCAAACTCGCGGCCATAAAGTGTTTGATCGGGTTGCTGTATGGGTGGGGATAGAACACCGTGCTCAGCAATGAGTAATCGGAAATCATGACCAATGCGGCCTGATGGGTGGCCCTGTCAGACGGGAGTGGGCCAACGGCGCGGAACCACGACCGCCCCACGGGCGGCTGCTCCTCGGCGAGGTACTCCGTTACCCGCTGTCGTTCAATCTGATAAAGCTCAATCAGATTGGGGTCGCCAGGCTTGGTGGTAAATCCTCGAAACCCCGACAGATCGTCCGCTTGAGCGTGCGGCGCCGGCACATCGGGCATCGTAAAGCAGTGGCTGACGCCTTCTTCATCCTGGTGGTAACTGATCGAGGTATTGAAGATGGCCTCGTCATTTTGTCGGGCGACGACACGCCGGGTTGAAAACGAGCGGCCGTCCCGGATGGGGTCCACCTCAAAATCGATGGGGATCGAGGGATCTCCCGCGCGCAGAAAGTACGCATGTAGGCTGTGGGCGCTCACGGTGTCCGATACGGTCTGGTTGGCGGCCATCAAGCACTGCGCAACCACCTGCCCGCCAAAGATACGTTGCTGCGGCATCAGGCTGTCGCCAATAAAGCTGAAATCACCGGTTTGGCGCGGCGAGATGTGCTCGAGCACTTCAGTAAAACCTGTCACGTGGGTTCCTAATACTGTGGTTGGCTGTGATGCGGTTGGCTCGCGGCGAGCCCATAAAAGAAAACCGAAAAGTAGTCGCCCGCGCTCTGATCGATATCCTCGATCGTTTGCCAGGCATCCAGATCCATGGCCGCGTTCAGCGCACCGGTTAGCAGCTGAATCACGATAACCGGCGGAATATCTCGGAACTGCGAGGCCTTGATGCCTTGCTCAATATAGGTTTCCAGCGTGCTGTGCACGGTTGCAAGTCGCGCCAGTAGTCGCTGGCGCACCGCAGGTGGCAGCGCTGTGATGGCATTGAAATGCACCAGTGGCCCCTGATCGGTGTTCTGCAGGGCAAAAATCTGGCGGCAGGCTGTCTCCAGTCTTTCTGCGGGCCCAGCCTCCATTTGCTCGATGCCGGCGACAACGCGCTCCAGCTGATCCAGCGTGTAATCGAAACACTGGGTCAACAAGGCCTCTTTGTTGGCGAAGTGGTAGTAAAACGCCCCCTTGGAGACCTGCAGTTGCTCGGCGATTTCATCCAAAGACGTGCCGCTAAAACCCTTCTGGTTGAAGCACCGGGTGCCCGCTTTGAGAAAGGCTTCTTGCTTGAGACGGTTCTGGGTTTCTCGGTCGAACGCTTCGTCGTCTGGTGCCAGCGTTTGGCCTGCCGCAGCGTTACCCGCAAGGGCTGGTTCGGTGGATGAAAACAGGCCGTAGGTGAACAGGTCGCGCAATATACCGATCACCTTGCCGGCTTCCTCGCGCGGCATTTCATAAAGCCAGTAGAACGACCAGTCCAAGGCGCCGACGATGGCGCGTATGGTGACCACAGGATTGCAGGCACGGATGTGGCCCGCGTCGATGCCCTCGTTCAGCAGCACGATTAAGCGTCTCAGAAGCCGTCGATACTCCTCCTCAAGGGCGTCACGGTGCTCAGGTTTTAGCGCGGCCACCTCCAGTGGCGCGGCGAAGTAATCGCCTTCACCATCCAGTGATCGCAACGTCGTTGCAATCTGACTCTCGAGAAAGGTCATCAGGCAGTCAACAGCACTGCCGTCAGCCTGCTCAGCCCGGTCGAGCTGAGCGTGCGCCTGTCGGATATTGGCCTCATAGCATTGGTAAATGAGGTCTTCCTTGGTGGCAACGTAGTAATACAGGCTAGTTTTTGTGAGGCCCAGCCGGCTGGCGACGTCGGCCAAAGTGGTTGAGCGTGCGCCTTTGGTGTTGAACAATTTTGCCGCGCAGGAGAGCACGGCAGCGCGCTTGGTTTCGCGTTGCAGACCACGGCTGAAGGGTGAGCGTTGCTCCGGCGCAGGAGTGTCCAAGTAACCTCTCGGGAAGGCCGCCAAGCGGCCAGTCATTCGCTAAATTCGATAATTTGAACTTTAAGTATTTTTACTGAACCTGTCCATGTGCTGGACCGATTGATCTCGCGCTGTGTGCCATCGGCCTTGTGCATTCGGCACTGCTGAGTGGGCGTTGACGGTGCGCTGGGCGTCGCCCATGGTCTGTGACACACTCCGTTTCCCACGCCAGATCGAAAAGAGGTTGCCCTCGTGTCGAGTACCATCTCCTTCACAGAGGAGCAGGGCGTCGCCACCCTGACGTTTGACAATCCCGCGCGCCGCAACGCGCTGGGCACGGCCGAGCTTGACGCGATCGAGGGGGCCCTCGGTGGATTGTCAGCAGAAACAAGAGTGCTGGTGATTACGTCGTCTGATGAGCGTATTTTCTGTGCCGGCGCCGATCTGAGTCAGATTCGCGAGGGCACCCTGAGCGGCGACCGCTTTCAGTCGGTGACCAACCAGATTGCGGCGTTGCCCATACCAACCGTCGCGGTACTGACCGGCAATGTCTTCGGAGGTGGTGCCGAGCTGGCATTGAGCTGTGATTTTCGTTTGGCACGAGAAGGGATTGTGCTCCGGATCCCCGCCGCAGCGATCGGGCTATGCTATCCGGTCGAGGGTATCGAGCGTCTCACCCGGCGGCTGGGACCCTCGTTGGCCAGACGGGTGCTGGTGGCGGCCGAAACCTTTACCGCCGAACAGATGCTGTCATTGCGAATGATCGATGCTGTTCATTCCAGTGCCGCATTGCCTGATGCTGCGCAAGAGTACGCCCAGTCACTACTCGCATTGGCGCCGATGGCGGTCACCAGCATGTTGGAGATTATCCGCCAGCTCGAGGTTGGGCAGCTGGATCGCCGTCATGCTGAAAGTCTTGCTGCAGCCTGCAGTGATTCGGAGGATGTTCAGGAAGGTATAGCCGCCCAGCGTGAGAAAAGGTCTCCCCGATTTCAGAATCGCTAATCCGCTGGCGCTGACCCGAATATGCTACCGTTACTGAATTGATTCGCCTTCCTTTGTTATGTCCATAGCCCAAGAAAAACTCGAACAGATTCGCGAGCAGGTGCAGTCGCATCTGGATCGCCGCAACGCGCCTGCTTTGACAGAGGCCCGCAAGTCGGCGCTTGAGGCGACGATTCGAGGACACCTCAAGGCTCACAACGCAGTCATCGTGGCGCATTACTACACGGCGCCCGAGATTCAGGCGCTGGCTGAGGCCACTGGCGGATGCGTTTCAGATTCGCTGGAGATGGCGCGTTTTGGACGAGATCACCCGGCAGAGACACTGATTGTTGCGGGCGTCAGGTTCATGGGTGAGACCGCCAAGATCTTGACGCCGAATAAGCGGGTGCTGATGCCGACCCTCGAGGCGACGTGTTCCCTCGATGAGGGCTGTCCGATTGACGAGTTCTCGGCTTTTTGCGATGCACATCCAGACCGCGAGGTAGTCGTCTACGCCAACACCTCGGCGGCAGTGAAGGCGCGCGCGGACTGGGTGGTGACCTCCAGCATTGCACTGGATGTCGCAGAGCATCTGGCGGAGCAGGGCAAAGCGATTATTTGGGCGCCGGATCGCCATTTGGGCGACTATGTGCAGCGAGAGTCCGGGGCAGACGTGTTGCTCTGGGATGGGGCCTGTATTGTCCATGAAGAATTCAAAGCCAGAGGTATCCGTGACCTGAAGCAGGTCCATCCCGAGGCTGCGGTGCTAGTGCATCCCGAGTCACCCGCCAGCGTGATCGCGCTTGCTGATCATGTCGGCTCGACCACCCAGATCATTCGCGCTGCCACAGAGCTGCCGCACCAAACCTTCATTGTCGCCACCGATCAGGGCATCTTTTACAAATTACAGCAGGCGGCACCGGACAAGCAGTTCATTATCGCGCCCACAGCAGGCAAGGGTGCGACCTGCCGGAGCTGCGCTAACTGCCCCTGGATGGCCATGAATGATCTGGAAGCGATGGCGGCGGTGTTCGATCGC
>JAYOUT010000030.1:0-10764 GCA_038151055.1 Luminiphilus sp. | reverse complement strand
CAAGCGTTAGCCGCGATCCATCGCGGAGCGCATATCTTGAATATCTCGCATTCGCTCGTTGATCAGCGACGAGGTGGTGAAATCCGTCCCCACCAGATTCTGGGCAAAAGTCAGCTGCCGTTCGGCGGCGTCGAGTGCATTAATCAGGATGAAATATTCGGCTCGCGAGCGATGCAGGCCGACAATATTGCCTGCCAGACCTTGAACCTCTGCCAGCAGATACCACAGCGCAGGGTCGGTGGGGACCCGACGGGATTGCTCGATTAATACCGCCTCCGCCAGGTGAGGTGTGCCGGCTTGTTGTAGCGCATAGGCATAGGACATGGTCAGTGGATGGTTGCCCGGCGACAGCTCCAGGCGGCGCTCCAGCGTCGTGACCGCGCGTCCCATGTCACCGCGGGCGAGGTCAATCTCAGCACTGGCAATGACATATTCGATGCGTTCGCTGTCACCCGACCATATGCTGTCCAGCGCGAGCGCGGCTTCCTCTGGTCGACCTGCTGCGGTCAGTGCCAGCACCAGGCCATAGGTGGTCGCGGCGGATGACATCGAATCCCCCTCCAAGGCAGACCGAAAACTGGCCACGGCCTCCTCGGGGGTTCTTGCAGCTTGAACAGCCACCCGGGCGCGCATCAGCTGATAGTCAAGACTGACAGAGCGAATGCGCTTGGGGTATTGCATGGCTCGGCTGCGGGTATCGGCAATCCGTTTTTCTGAGAGCGGGTGGGTGCGGAGAAACTCAGGGATGCGGTCGCCTTGGCTATAGCGCGTGGCCGCGTACATGCGCTCGAACATCTGCGGCGCGGCGTAGGGGTCCATGCCGGCGTTGTACAAGGTGCGCAACCCCACGCGATCTGCCTCGGCCTCGTTGGCCCGGCTGTAGCGCAATTGGGCATCTTGCGCGAGCCCTTGAGCGGCAGACATCGCCGCCAGGCCCGCGTCGGTGCCCACGGTAGCGGCCAGCAATACGCCTGCCAGTAGCCCTGCCAACTGCATGGGACCTTGTTCCTGCGCGAGTTCCATCCGTCGGGAAAAATGCCGCTGACTGAGATGGGCAATCTCGTGTGCCATCACCGTAGCGAACTCGTCTTCGGTTTCGGCGTACTGAAAAAGCCCACTGTGCACGCCAATGACGCCGCCGGGAACGGCGAATGCGTTGATGGTGGGATTATCAACGATGACCAATTCAATGCGCCGGTCCTGCAACTCGCTGTGCTGCACCAGCTCAAAGACCAAGCTCTCCAGATAACTGTGCAACAGGGGATCACTTTTAATGGGCGCTTGGCCCCGAAAGCTTCTGAGCCACATACGACCCAATTGGTACTCATAGTCAGCAGAAAAGAGACTGGTGCTGGACTCACCTAAATTCGGGATCTTGAGGTCTTCGGTGCTGCTCCAACCTGCCGCACTGACGAGTAATAGCGAAGCCAATATGATCGGGCCAAATGGGCCGAACGCGGGCGTTCGGTACTGGGTAGGCTTGCGTTGCATGGTCGCACTCTAGCTCACTTGGCCTCCCGCAGGGAGTTTGCTCGAAGTGTGAAAATTCGCTCCACAAACAATCCCGGTGACAATAAGCGATATACTCCCCCGCCCGATCAAGCGGCCATTGTCTATGTCCGATCCATCCTCGCCCGCCGGTTCCGTCGATGCACGGGGAGAGCGTTGCCCCATGCCGCTACTGATGGCCAAGCGGGCCCTTCGAGACCTGCCTTCAGGTGCCATTTTGGAGGTGTTGTCGACTGATGAGGGGTCAGAGCGCGACTTTGAGAGTTTTGCGCGGCTGGCAGGACATCGTGTCGCCTGCGAGAGGCTGTCTGATGACAGCCTTAGGCTGACGATTACCAAGGCCTGAGCAGAGGAGGGCCCGGCATGAAAGAAGTGTTCACACGCTGGTACCAGCGCTATCTCAGCGAAGAGGAGGCGGTCTTGCTACTGGTGCTCCTCGCGACTGCTTTTGTCGTGATGTTGGCCTTTGGCGGCATTCTGGCGCCGGTCTTCGTGGCGGTCATCCTGGCTTATCTGATGCAGGGTGTGGCCAATCTCCTGCGTAACCGGGGTTTGCCGGCCGAGCTGAGTGTTGCGGTATCGACCGGGTTATTTCTGGGCGGCTTCCTCGCCGTACTTTTCGGCCTAGCGCCCTTGGTCTGGCGGCAATTGGTGGCCCTGGTCAGAGAGGCACCGGCGATGATCGAGGCGGGCCGAAAGGTGTTAGTGACCCTGCCGGAGGAGTACCCCGTGCTGTTCACCCAGCAGCAGGTGAATGAGCTGACGTCCGTGATTCAGGCCGAGATGACGACGATAGGTCAGATGCTGGTGACCAAGGGATTGACCTCGATTCCCAGCATGTTGGCGCTGCTGGTCTACCTGATTCTGATTCCGCTGATGGTGTTCTTCTTCCTGAAGGATCGTGATCAATTGATTGGCTGGTTCTCGGGCTTTTTGCCTGACAAGCGGCCACTTCTCGATCGCATCTGGCAAGAGCTCAACCTGCAATTCGCTAATTACGCGCGCGGAAAAGGAATCGAAGTGATGATTATCGGCGGCGCGTCATACCTCGTATTTGCGATTTTCTCCCTGAATTACGCCGCTTTGCTGGCGCTGCTGGTGGGCTTCTCGGTCATTGTGCCGTATATCGGCGCCACGCTGGTCACCCTCCCGGTGGTGGTGGTTGCCTACGCCCAGTTTGGTGTGACGCCTGACTTTTATTGGGTGGTAGGGGCTTATCTCGTTATTCAGGTTTTGGATGGCAATGTGCTGGTGCCGCTCTTGTTTTCCGAGGCGGTCAATTTACATCCGGTGGCGATTGTCATCGCTGTGCTGTTCTTTGGTGGCTTGTGGGGTTTGTGGGGTGTGTTCTTTGCAATCCCACTGGCGACGCTGGTCAACGCCATTCTGTCGGCGTGGCCGTCGCGCGACGCCCTGGCGGATGCTTCCTAGCTAGCGAATGCCTCCTAACTGGCGGATGCCTCTCAAAGAGCCGCGTCGGTTGATACGGGGCGATCGTCTCTCAGGCCTGGCGGCCCCGAGCAAGGTGGACGCCGTCAGAACAAAAAAGGAGTGTTAATGATGAGATCATGGATTGATGTGGCGACTGACCGCACTATTGGCATAGTCGCTGTTCAGGCCAGACAATTGCCGGCGATAGGGATCGTGCTCTTGATGCTGGCCGTCGTGGGAGTATTGGTGGGTTGCAGCAAGCCTCCGTCACCCGCCCCGTCGTTAGCTGACGCCAATCCGGCCGTCATCACTAGCCCCAACGATAGTCGCGAGTATGATTTGATCGAGCTGGGTAACGGCCTCGAGGTCATGCTGGTCTCCGATCCGACCGCGGAGAAATCGGCGGCGGCTCTGAGCGTTGGCTTGGGGGCTTCCTCCGACCCGATCGATTACCCCGGTATGGCGCATTATCTCGAGCACATGTTGTTCATGGGCTCGGCGCAGTTCCCCGAGCCCGATGGTTTCATGGCGTTTACTGCCGAGCACGGCGGTATGACCAACGCCTACACCGGTCTCGATATCACCAATTACATGATGATGGTCGAGAACGAAGCATTTCCTGAGGCCCTTGATCGATTCGCCAGCTTCTTCACCGACCCGCTGCTCGACCCGACTTACATCGATAAAGAGAAGAATGCGGTTAATGCGGAGTGGTCGATGCGGCGCGAGCAGGATTTCCGCATCACCTATCGCCTGTCGAGGAAGTTACTGGGTGACCACCCGGCGAACCGCTTTCAGATCGGTAACCTCGAATCACTCGCGGATAAAACTGAGGGGGGATTGCACGCAGCCACCGTGGCGTTTTTTGAACAGTATTACAGCGCCAACCTGATGAAAGCTTCTGTGATTGGCAATGCGCCATTGGCAGAACTGAAGGCGCTGGCCGAAGCGCACTTTGGTGAGATTCCCAATAAACAGGCGGTCCGGCCCAAGACCACCGCCGCAATTGATTTTGCTGTCGCCGGGGCCAAGCGCATTCGTTACGCCCCTCAGGACGACACCCGCGAGCTGCGGCTGGACTTCATCATTGATGACAACAGTCAGCTCTATGACACCAAGCCTAGCGAGTATCTGGCCTACATACTCGCTTCTGAAATGCCCGACACGCCGGCGGTCAGGCTCCGGGATTTGGGATGGGCCAGCTCGTTGGTTGTGAGCGCCGACCCCTCCCGGTATGGCAACTACGGACTCTTCACCTTTTCAGTGCAGCTGACTCCCGAGGGGCTGTCGCATCGCGACGACATTACGGCGATGTTGCTGGGCTACATCGAAATGTTGCGTGAGCAGGGTGTGGATGATCGCTATGCCCACGAATTTGGCACGTCTTTGCAGAATCGCTTCCGTTTTTTGGAAAAGATGGATGACTTTACCTATGCCCACGAGCTGACCCGAGCCATGCAAACCTATCCGGCGCAGTTCGCCATCGAGGCGCCGTATCGTTTTACCGGCTTTGACCAAGAGGGTGTTGAAGCCGTTCTCGCGCAGCTGGTGCCAGCGCGGCTCCACGTGTGGGAAATCGATCAGGCACAGCCGGTATCGGAGAGCCTGTATTTTTACGACGGCCAATACGCCGTCGAGCCACTGACCTTGCCAGAGGCGACCGTGCTGAAGGAGCAAGCGACACAATATGCGCTCGCCATGCCGGCCCAGAACCGATTATTGCCCGAGGAATTTCAATTGGTCGCGACCGACAGCGCGCCTACCCTTGTTATCGATGAGCCGGGGTTGAGCGTTTGGTTGCAGGGCAGCGAGGCCTTTGCAGATCTGCCGCGCGGGTACGCGCAGATCTATCTGAACTCTGGGCTTCGCCAGCAGGACGCCGAGGCGGCGTTGGTCTTGCTCCTTTGGTCAGACCTTTACAACCTCGATCAAACAGCGCTGATGAACGAGGCGGGTATCGCCGGCATGGGACTCAATATCGGATTGGATCAAGGGCTGCGACTGTCGGTGTCAGGGTTTACCGACAAACAACCCGAACTCATCGCCGCGGCACTCAGCGGACTGCGCATCGATCCCACAAAACAAGCATTGGATCAGGCTATTGACCGATTTGTCCGGGGGCTCGAGAACCGCAAGCGTGAGATGCCGGTCAGGCAATTAGGTAGGACTCTGTCCGCGATGACGCGGACGGGATTTTACGATGAGTCCTCGTTGCTGAAGGCGGTGTCAGCGCTCACACCTGCGCGTTTTACCGAAGTCATCGACTCGCTCCTTAACACCGCCTTGGTCAGAGTCTATCTATTTGGTAACTACGATGAGGCATTTGCAGCGACGCTGGCACAGACCCTGCGCAACGCGTTGCCAGCGGAGCGTCAGGCGTCGTCTACGGTGGTTCGGGAGCGAGTGTTCGCGCCAAGCCCCGGCGAGACGCTGGTTCGAAACGTCGATGTCCCTGTCGAGGATTTGGGCATGATGTTGCTCTATGCCGCACCCGAGGCCAGCGTGAGCGCCGAGGCGGCGGGGCTCGTGCTGGGCAGCCACCTGCGCAATCGCGCTTTCGATACGCTCCGCACGGAAGAACAATTGGGCTACGCAGCAGGTGGGCTGACCACGACGTTGCAGGACCACCCGATGATTGGCTTTTACATTCAGACGCCTGTGAAAACGCCCGTTGATATGCTGATGCGGTTCGAAGCGTTTACCACTGAATATGGTGCCATGCTGGACGCCATGACGGCTGAGCAGTTTGCGAACCTCAAATCCGGTGCGCTGACCCAATTGACCGAGCCACCGACTAATCTTGCAGATGAGGCGGGGCCTTATATCGGCGATTGGAGCCGAGAGCGTTACGACTTCGGTACTCGCGGCGCACTCATTGCTGCCGTCGAGGCGGTAACGTTGGAGGACATCCAGTCCCATTACCGGCAGACGGTCCTCGGCGACTCGCCCAGCCGCATTCTGGTGCAGTTGCGCGGACAACGGTGGCAAGAAGAACCCTTTGCCAGCATCGATGGTGCCCTCGAGATTGATAGCGTTGAGGCGTTTCATCAAGCGATGCCCCTGCAGCCGTTAAACTGAGCAAGCGATCAGGCATAGGGAGTGCGCGAGTGAAACTTGCTGACTGTTACAACACACGCCAGTTTCGAAAACTAGCCAAGGCTCGTCTGCCTCACCCCATCTTTCATTACATCGACGGCGCTGCCGACGATGAGGTGACCTATCGCCGCAACACGGAGTCTTTTGAACACTGCGACCTGGTGCCGAATGTACTGGCGGGCGTTGAGCAGGTGGATTTATCGACGACAGTGATGGGCATACCGATGGATCTTCCCATCTTTCTCTCGCCGACTGCCTTACAGCGACTGTTTCATCATGACGGCGAGCGGGCAGTGGGGAGGGCAGCGGAGGCCTTCAACACGTTATTTGGTATTTCATCGCTCGCCACGGTGGGGATTGAGGAGATGGGTGCCAACATCAAAACGCCCAAAATCTTTCAGCTGTACTATCACAAAGACAAAGCACTCACCTGGGACATGATCGATCGGTGCAAGCAGGCCGGTTTTGACGCGCTGGCCCTGACCGTGGACACCATCGTTGGCGGCAACCGCGAGCGCGATCTGTGGACCGGATTTACCTCACCGCCGAAACTCACGCCCTCGAGCCTGCTGAGTTTCGCGACCCACCCGTCATGGACGCTCAATTACCTGTTTCGGGAACCGTTTGAGCTCTCAAACCTGAAGAACCACATTCAGGAAGGGTCTAACGTCAGCATTTCGGTATCGGACTACTTTTCGACGATGCTGGATCAATCCATGGATTGGGATGCGGCCGCTCAGATCAAAGAACGCTGGGGCAGACCGTTTTGTCTCAAGGGCATTATGTCGGTCGAAGACGCTCGCAGGGCGGCTGATATCGGAGCAGATGCCATTATGGTATCGAATCACGGCGGCAGGCAGCTTGATGGCAGTCGCGCCCCCTTTGATCAGCTGGCCGAGATTGTTGACGCGGTTGGCGATCGATTGGACGTGATATGCGATGGCGGTATTCAGCGCGGTACACACGTATTGAAGGCGCTGTCCGTTGGCGCCAAGGCCTGTTCTGGAGGCCGCTGGTACCTCTATGCCTTGGCCGGTGCGGGTGAAGCTGGCGTAAAGCGAGCGCTTACCAACATGCGTGATGAATTGCTTAGGGATATGAAGCTCATGGGCATGACGTCTTTGAGCCAGCTGAGTCGCGACAACCTCCGTTACCGCTAGCGTCATGCCTTCCGTCCTGGGTGCCCGGCGCTAGCCAACCCTTTCTCATCATTGGCGCTGTTACCTGGCCAGAATCCATTGAAGCAGCCAGATTGGGACTAATTTTCCCGTTTATTATGGTTCTAAAAAGAAACTTTATTACTTTTCAGGTGCGAAACTGATAATTTTTCTTCTTGAGTAGGGGTCATAAAGATTCCTTAATAGAACTAATTATACTTTGAGTGGGCTTAACGCGTGTGAATCAGGGTTGGCCCGCACACCATCGAGTGAATCACAGATGGACAGGGGGCGTTCCGTGAGCAAATTAGATGCTGTTGAGATAGAGGAGTGGACCGAATCGCTGGACGCGGTGCTCCGCGCCAACGGTCCGGAGGCCACCGGGCAATTGTTGAGGCAACTGTCTGAGCACGCACAATCTGCCCGGGTGCCGCTGCCCAGCGCCATTACCACGCCGTTTCGCAACACGATCTCCCCTCAGGACGAGCGACCCATGCCCGGGGATTTGTTTATGGAGCGCCGCATACGCTCCCTCGTCCGCTGGAATGCCATGGCGATGGTGATGCGCGCAAACGACAACGAAGACGGACTTGGCGGGCATATTTCGAGTTTTTCCTCGAGCGCCACGCTCTATGACGTAGGGATGAATCATTTCTTTCGCGGCACCGCCAACGGCCATCCCGGTGATCTGGTGTATTACCAGGGACACAGTGCGCCGGGCATGTATGCGCGCTCCTATCTTGAGGGGGTCATCAGCGAGGAGCAGCTGGAAAATTTCCGCAGGGAAGTTGGGGGGCGAGGCCTCTCTTCTTATCCGCACCCTTGGCTCATGCCCGACTAC
Organism: Luminiphilus sp.; assembly: GCA_038151055.1. GTDB lineage: Bacteria > Pseudomonadota > Gammaproteobacteria > Pseudomonadales > Halieaceae > Luminiphilus. The sequence continues at coordinate 2,730 of JAYOUT010000030.1, read as the reverse complement.
TGGCAGTTCCCCACCGTGTCGATGGGGCTGGGACCGATTCAGGCCATCTATCAGGCCCACGTGATGAAGTATCAGAGCAAGCGCGGTCTGGTCGATCACCGAGACCGCAAGATCTGGTGTTTCCTCGGAGACGGCGAATGTGATGAGCCCGAGTCTCTGGGCGCAATTGCGCTCGCTGGCCGCGAGCGGCTGGGCAACCTGCACTTTGTGATCAACTGTAACCTGCAGCGACTAGATGGTCCGGTGCGCGGTAACGGAAAAATCATCCAAGAGCTGGAGGGAGTTTTTCGGGGCGCAGGCTGGCACGTCATCAAGGTGGTTTGGGGGCGCAAGTGGGACCCGTTGATCGAGCGCGACCAGAGCGGACTCCTGCAAAAGATCATGGATGAGGTGTGTGACGGTGAGCTCCAGAACTGCAAGTTCAACGGTGGCGCCTACACCCGTGAGCACTTCTTCGGGAAATACCCCGAGACGCTAGAGCTGGTCAAAGACCTCAGTGATGAGGACATCATGTATCTCAATCGGGGCGGCCATGACCCTTACAAGGTGTATGCAGCCTATGCCGCTGCCTGCGAGGAAGTGGAGCGGCCCACCGTCATCCTCGCCATGACAGTCAAGGGTTACGGCACCAGCGAGGCTGGAGAGGCGAGCAACGAGACCCATTCACTGAAAAAACTGGATCTCAAGAGTCTGCAGGCATTCCGTGACCGGTTCGGCGTTCCGATCAGCGACAAAGATCTAAAGCAGGTGCCGTTCTATCGCCCGCCTGAAGATAGCCCAGAGATGCGCTACATGCGCGAGCGCCGGGCGGAACTTGGCGGCAGCATTCCTGCCCGCCGACCGGTATCGCACTCGCTGCCGGCGCCGGCAAGAAGCGCCTTCGGCGGGCAGTTGAAGACCTCCGGTAAGCGGCAGATCAGTACGACCATGGCCTTCGTCAGAATTCTTTCCACGCTGCTCAAAGACAAAGAGCTGGGGGATCGGGTGGTGCCGATTGTCCCCGACGAGGCGCGGACCTTTGGCATGGAAGGCATGTTTCGTCAGATGGGCATCTACTCTTCGGTCGGTCAGCGCTACACGCCACACGACTCGGGCGGCATCCTCTACTACAAAGAGGCGGAAACGGGACAGATCCTCGAGGAAGGTATCAACGAGGCGGGGGCGTTCTCGGCCTGGCTTGCTGCCGCCACTTCTTACAGTGTCTCCGATTTTCCGATGGTGCCGTTTTATATTTTTTATTCGATGTTTGGCTTTCAGCGTATCGGCGACCTTGCCTGGGCCGCCGGTGACAGCCAGGCACGCGGTTTTCTGATCGGTGCTACGGCTGGCCGAACGACCCTGAACGGTGAGGGGCTGCAGCACCAGGATGGCCACAGCCATCTGATCGCCGCGACCATTCCCAACTGCATTAGCTACGACCCCACCTACGCTTATGAACTGGCGGTCATCATTCAGGACGGCATGCGCCGCATGTTCGAAGAGGGTGAGAATTGCTTCTACTACATCACCACGATGAACGAGAACTACGTGCACCCAGATATGCCCGAGGGGGTCGAAGAGGGGATTGTGCGCGGTCTGTATCGTTTGCGATCCAGCACCTTGGATAAAGCCCCTCGCGTGCAACTCCTGGGAGCGGGCGCCATTCTCCGTGAGGTGGAAGCTGCCGCGGAGTCGCTGGAGCGGGACTTTGGCATTGGTGCAGATGTCTGGAGTGTGACCAGCGTCAATGAATTGGCCCGTGATGGCAATGATGTGGTGCGCTGGAATCGGCTGCATCCTACCGAGACGCCGCGAGTGCCGTATCTGACAGCGCAGCTGACTGGCGCCGCAGGGCCTTTTATTGCCGCCACGGACTACCAGAAGGCGCATACCGACCAGCTGAGGGAATTTATACCCGGACCTCTGACGGTGCTTGGCACCGACGGCTTTGGTCGCAGCGATACCCGCCAGCAGTTGCGACAGCATTTTGAGGTCAGCCGCGAGCACATTGTGCTGGCCGCCATGAAGTCCCTTGCCGACCAAGGCGAGTTGGAACCGAAGCGAGTCGGGGAGGCGCTCACGCAGTTGGGCATCGACGCCGATAAGCCCAACCCGACCCACGTGTAGGCGCCTGAGGAGACCGGAAATGGCAGAGCAGCTGATCAAAGTGCCGGATATCGGCGGCGCAGAGGGTGCAGAAATTGTCGAGGTTCTCGTTGCACCCGGCGATGTGATTGAGACAGAGCAGAGTCTCGTGGTGGTCGAGTCTGACAAGGCGTCGATGGAAATCCCTGCACCGATGTCGGGTGTTGTCGGCGAGTTGCGCGTGGCCGTCGGTGACACCGTCTCTGAAGGTGATGTGATTCTGGCGCTGACCACAGAGACTGCGGCGGCCGACAGCGATGCAGATGCGCCCAATGCCGAGGCCACCGAGGATCGCGATACGGACGCGGATAGACAGGCGCAAACATCGGTCGGCGACGCGCCCCTCGATGGCGGGCAGGAGGGCATGCAGACCGCCGCGGCCAGCGATACTCAAGCGGGCTCCAGTGACGCGGCGGTTGCGATCGACGTGACCATTCCCGACCTCGGCAGTGACGAGGGAGCCGACCTGGTGGAGCTGCTGGTTGAGGTGGGCGCCGACGTCGCCGAAGGAGATTCACTCGTCTTACTTGAATCCGACAAGGCGTCCATGGAGGTGCCCGCACCGGTGAGCGGCACTCTGCTTGAATGGCTGATGGAGCCCGGCAC
>JAYOUT010000029.1:14624-25695 GCA_038151055.1 Luminiphilus sp. | reverse complement strand
GTTTATCGCGGTGCGCCATACCGGCAATCGGGCAGCTGTCGGTCTCGGCAATCAGTTCAAATTCCGGTGGTAACTGTGACACTTTGTCGCCATGGCTCATCCAGACGTCTAACAGCTGTTGTCCACTATCATCGGTGCCGTCGGCCAGATCGGCAAAAAGCCCGCCGTCAGCGGTGCGCCGAATCTGTGCATAGCCGAACTCTGACGTATCCGAGCCCTCTACGGCTCCGCCCAACTGCGCAGCCATGGTTTGCATGCCGTAGCAAATCCCGAGGATGGGTACATCAAGATTGAACGCCACCTCAGGAGCGCGGGGTGAATCAGGTGCCGTGACGGACTCGGGACCGCCAGACAGAATGATCCCGCTGGGCGCAAACGACTCGATATCGCTATCGGATGAATCCCACGGAATGATTTCGCAGTAGACCCCGACCTCGCGAATGCGGCGGGCAATCAGCTGCGTGTACTGGGAACCAAAGTCGAGGATCAGCAGACGATGGCGATGAATATCCTGTGTCACGCTCTAGACTCCGCGCACCGTTCTGAGTGCCTGCACTGAATGGGGGTGTTACCGAACGGGGTAATTCGGTGCTTCCTTGGTAATTGAGACATCGTGTACGTGGGATTCCGACATGCCGGCAGACGTCACGCGCACAAACTGTGGCTCGGTGCGCATCGCGCCCATCGTGGCACACCCCGCGTAACCCATCGCTGAGCGCACTCCGCCCATCAACTGATGAATGATGGCAGATACCGGCCCTTTGTAAGGCACCCTGCCCTCAATGCCCTCGGGCACGAGCTTTTCAGCCCCCACGCTCGAATCTTGGAAATATCGGTCGGACGAGCCCTGGCTCTGGGCCATAGCACCAATAGAGCCCATGCCCCGGTATGACTTATAGGTCCGTCCCTGATACAGCTCCACTTCTCCCGGCGCTTCTTCAGTGCCCGCAAACATACTGCCCATCATCACCGCATCGGCGCCCGCCGCCAGCGCCTTGGCCAGATCGCCGGAGAAGCGAATACCACCGTCGGCAATGACCGGCACACCTGAATCAACGAGTGCCTCTGAAACCGTCGCAATAGCGGAAATCTGGGGCACACCCACACCGGTCACAATACGTGTTGTGCAGATTGAGCCGGGGCCAATACCCACTTTCACGGCATCGGCTCCCGCGTCGCGGAGCGCCACCGCAGCCTCGGCGGTGGCAATGTTGCCGCCGATCACGTCCACCTCGGGATACGCGGCCTTGATCATGCTCACTCGGTCCAGCACATTTTTTGAGTGGCCGTGGGCGGTATCCACAACCAGCACATCAACCCCGGCGCGAATCAGCGCTTCTACCCGCTCATCGGTATCAGGGCTCGTGCCCACAGATGCGCCGACGCGCAGCTGCCCGAAGCCGTCTTTGCAAGCGTGGGGGAAAGACTCCGCTTTGTCGAAGTCTTTGACGGTAATGAGGCCTTTCAGGCCAAAGTCGTCGTCCACGACGAGAATCTTTTCGATCCGGTGCTCGTGCAACAGCTTCTGCACCTCTTCAAGTGGTGCACCCTCTTTGACCGTGACCAATTTTTTCTTCTTGGTCATGATGGCGGATACGGGCTGCTCTGTGTCGGTCTCGAAGCGGATATCGCGGCGCGTCACAATGCCAACCAGATTCCCCGACTCCATCACCGGCACACCGGAAATGCCGTTAGCGCGGGTGAGCTCGATCAGCTGCGCAATACTTGCGGTGCTCTCGATGGTGATAGGGTCTTTGACCACACCGCTTTCAAACTTTTTGACCCTACGGACTTCTTCAGCCTGCTCCTGAATCGTCATGTTCTTGTGGATGATGCCAATGCCGCCTTCCTGAGCCAACGCAATGGCCAGGCGCGCCTCGGTGACGGTGTCCATCGCGGCGGATACCAGCGGAATATTGAGCGGAATATTGCGCGTCAGGCGCGTGACCAGCGAGACATCCTTGGCGGTCACCTCGGAATAGCCGGGCAGGAGGAGCACATCGTCGAAAGTGAGCCCTTCGTGTGCAATTCGGAGCATGTTGGCCTCGTGTTGCCCGATAGACGGCAACCTGCCGTATCGGGTCTCCCCAAACGCGCTAGTATACAGACGGGCCCGTGAGCCGACAATCGTGGGCCATGGGGCTAACCACTCTGGAGTCTTTAGCGCAGTCATGTATACCGACGGTCATCAGCGCCCGGCGCTCTCGGTCAGCGAGTTAAATCGAGAGGCCAAAAACTTGCTCGAGGGCCATTTCGACTGGGTCACCGTGGAGGGTGAAATCGGTAATTTCACTGCCGCCAGTTCGGGCCACTGGTATTTCTCGCTCAAAGATGCCGACGCACAGGTGCGTTGCGCAATGTTCAGGCGCGCTAACGCACGAGTGAAGAGTCGCCCCGCGCAGGGTGACTCGGTGCGTATCCGCGCCAAAGTGTCGCTCTACGAGGGCCGCGGCGAATTTCAATTGATCTGTGAGCACCTCGAACCTGCGGGCGCGGGCGCCCTGCAACTGGCCTTTGATCAACTTAAAAAACGTCTCGCTGAAGAGGGCTTATTCGCACAAGAAGCGAAAAGAGCGGTTCCCCAAGATGCGGCCCATGTGGGGGTTGTCACGTCAGCTACGGGGGCAGCGCTACAAGATATTCTGACGGTGCTGGCGAGACGAAGTCCACAGACTCGGGTTTATGTCTTTCCGGTGCCGGTCCAAGGCGATGGTGCGGCCGAACTCATTGCCGCAGCGATTGGTCAGGCCAGCCACATGACAGAGACGGGCGCACTGTCACTGGATGTCTTGATCGTGGGTCGCGGTGGCGGTTCATTGGAAGATCTCTGGGCTTTTAACGAAGAGATCGTTGCACGTGCGCTGTTCGCTACAACGGTCCCCACCGTATCGGCCGTGGGCCATGAAGTGGACTTCAGCATCGCTGATCTGGCTGCAGACAGTCGTGCTGCAACACCCTCTGCAGCCGCAGAAATGGTGTCGACGGACCAAACCGAGCTGTTACAGCATCTCGATCTGCTGACGGCCTCCATGACGCGAAGTGTGACGCGTCAACTCGACGACACTCGACAGCGCCTGACTTCTCTTAGCAGACGAGTGCGCCACCCTGGCCACGCGCTAGGTCAGCAACGCGCGACGCTCGATCGGCTGTCCGCCGCATTAAGTCGGGGTATCGCCCGCCACTTAGCAGATGGCAAAGCGCAGGTGGCAGGGCTCCGCGCGCGCGTTCAGACTCAGCATCCACGCCAGCAGTTGAACCGCCACCGGCTCGCGTCGCAACAGTTACAACATCAGCTCAGACAACGTATCGATCTGAGACTCGAGGCAACACGGGCCGAGCTCAATCATCAATCAAAACTCCTCGCCTCGCTCGGCCCGGAGCAAACGCTGAGTCGCGGTTACGCCATTGTCACCGATGAACAAGGCAAGGTGGTGAGGCACGCAGAATCCACCTACAAGGGCGATCAGGTGCGGTTGCGCTTGGGGTCCGGGGTGCTCTCCGCAGAGATCACAGGGCACCCTCCGGAATAATCAGTACTTAGCGGGCAAGCGGGTATTGATGACGATGTGACGGCCCTCGAATCGGATGTACTCGCCAATCGTGAGGTCTTTCAGAATCCGAGCCACCATTTCACGGGAAGCGCCCACACGGTCAGCAATGTCCTGCTGTGTCAGCTTCTCCGGAATGAACAATGTGCCGTCACCCCGCTCTTCCGCCAAATCCATGAGTACATTGGCAACCCTGCCATACACATCCTGTAGCGCCAGACTTTTCACATCTGCGGTCAGCTTTCTGACCCGGCCGGCCAAATTGCTGATGAGCTGCTTGGTAATGCCCGGGTGATCTTCCAAAACGCCGGAGAAATCTTCCTTCATCACAATGCGAAACTCGGATTTCTCGACAGTTCGAACAGAGGCTGAGCGGGTGGAATCATCCAATAGCGCTAGCTCACCAAAATAGTCACCCGGGCCAAGGGTATTCATGATGAATTCCTTGCCATTCTTGTCGCTGCAGTAGACTTTGACCTTGCCGGTCTCGATGACAAATAACGAGTCAGCGGGGTCATTTTCATGGATGACCACCGTATTTTTGGGGAACGCCCGGGTCGTGCTACTACCCTCAAGCGCCTTCAACTCGTCGTCAGACAACCCGTGAAATATTTCCACTTGATCCAACATTGATCCTGTGCCCCATTATCTCCCCAAGTTGGTGCGATACTACCCCATGAACTGCGCGACGCCTATACCCGAAGGTGTCACGTCCGCGCAGTGTTAGGTTCGCCGGTATACTCGCTGTCAGCGATAAAGAGGGTACGCCTGTGGCGTCACAATCAGAGCAACCAGACCAGTGGGCGAGCCGGATCCTGATCTCCGCTGAACCTCTGTTGGCCGCAGCCCAACGTCCAACGGTCACCGTCGATGCGCCGATGTCAGGCGACGTTGAAGCCCTGAATGACGCCATGCAACGCATCAAAGCTTTGCTTAGATCCCCGTCGGCCGATCAAAACCATGATCTGCTCAATCTGATTGGTGCAATCAGAGGGTATGCCGAGATGCTCCATGAGGACATTGCGCTGCTGCACCCGGCGTTAAAAGAAACGCTTCCCGCCCTACTCTCGGCAGTGGAAAGCACATCGGATCAAGCCTCCGCGGTCGACACTCATGAGACAGCACCGGCGTCAGTTGAGGCACCGGGCGTGATTCTGGCAGTCGATGATATGCCGGAGAATCGAGAGCTGATCAGCCGACTGCTATCTCGTGCAGGCCACACGGTGCTCTCGGCAGTGTCCGGCGAGGAAGCGCTGGAGCTGCTTGAAACCCGCGGCGTCGATGTCGTGCTACTGGATTTAATGATGCCGGGTATTGGTGGCGCAGAGGTGTTGAAGCGCATGAAAGAGCACGACAGTCTGCGCGCCACGCCCGTCATTATGATCAGTGGTCGCCAGGACATGGATCAGATCATTGCCTGTATCCAAGCGGGTGCTGATGACTATCTGCTGAAGCCGTTTAATCCCGTACTGCTGCAGGCCCGCATCTCGGCAGGCATCGAGCGCAAGCGCTGGCATGACCGGGAGGAGGACTATCGTCATCAACTTGAGCGCAACGAGCGTTTTATCCGCAGGACTTTCGGTCGTTATTTGTCTGACGACATTGTCGCTCAGTTGCTTGAAGCACCTGAGGGGCTGGAGCTCGGAGGCGATCTCCGCGAAGTGACGATCATGATGTCCGATATCTGCGGTTTCACTACGCTGGCCGAGCACCTCCCGCCACGCCAAGTCGTATCGCTGCTAAACCGGTATTTTGAGCAGATGACCGGCATCATCTTTGACCATCAGGGCACCATCGACGAGTTTCTGGGAGACGCCATTTTGTCAGTGTTTGGGGCACCGAAACGGCAGGTCGACGATCCTGAACGTGCCGTTCGTTGCGCGCTGGCCATGCGCGAAGCGATTGCTACCGTGAATGTCGCCAACAAGGCCGAAGGACTACCCGAACTGCAGCACCGCGTGGCCCTCAATACCGGCTCTGTCATTGCGGGCAACATCGGCTCTGAGCAGAGAGCAAAGTATGGCTGCGTGGGTCACGCGATGAACGTGACGTCTCGCATTGAAGGCCAAACCGAACCCGGCGAGATCTTGATTTCCGACGCGACCCGTCAGCAGTTGCCGAGTGGCGTTTTCGAGCTCGGTGAGCCCCGAGCTTTGACCGTTAAAGGAATTGAAGATCAAATCCTGACTTATCCCGTGCTGGGATTGGAGTCAGCAGATGTCTGAAAGACTGGTGCTATTGGTTGAGGATAACGAGGTCAATCGTGACATGTTGGTGCGCAGACTAGAGCGAGCCGGGCATCGCGTCTCGACCGCCGCCGACGGGGAAGCCGCCTTGCAGGCAATGCGAGAGCTACAGCCAGGAGTCGTGCTGATGGATATGAATCTCCCGGTTAAAGACGGCTGGACCGCCTGCGCAGAAGCGCAGACGGATGCCGCCATTGCGGCCATTCCGATCATTGCGCTCACCGCACATGCCATGGAAGAAGACAGGCATCGGGCATTAGCGGCAGGTTGCCGTGACTACGCCACCAAGCCGGTCGATTTCCCAGATCTGCTGGCCAAAATATCAACTCAGCTCGATGCGCGCCGCTGACGCTGTCAATCAACTGCGCCCTCGACTCAGCCTGCGGGGCCGGCTTTACCTGTTTTCAGGCGCGATTCTGATTCTATTCGCCATTAATGTCGGCACCTCACTCTGGGGAAGCTTGGCGCGCAACGAGAGCTCACTGGCTTACCAAGAGGCGGCGACGGCGGCTCAACTTACCGCAGAACTCGAACAAAACTTACAAACCAAGCGCCAGCAAGTCTTGGTGCTCGCCACCCTGCGTGGGACGACAGAGGAGCCGTTGGATGATGTCGCGCTGAGCCAAGCGCGCGCAGATCTCGAAATCATTGCTGAGCGTCTGAGGCAACTTGGCGGATACGGCGGGGCGGATCTCGAAGACTATTACCGACGGCTTCATGACAGTGTGACCGCGCTACTCGAAGAGTGGCAGCAGTTTTATGATCGCTATAACGGTGTGGGGCCACTGCCCGATGTCGAATCGGCCCTGTCCTACAACAATACGCAGCAAAGACTGCAGGAGCTGGATCAGCGGCAGAGTTTTGTGGCGGTGCAGCGCGCCAACGCGATCGATCGAACCATCTCTTTGACCGACCAGATCACTGTGGTTGGCTTTATCAGCTCTATCGCAATCACACTGGCATTGGTGTTTGCCATGATCCGCAGTACCAACGCCTCGCTGACGCGCATGAAGCGAGGTGTGGAACGGTTTGGATCCGGTGACCTCACGTATCGGATCGACGAGCAACGCGACTCAGGTGAAATCGGCGATCTCGCCCGCACCTTCAACGAAATGTCGACCAAGCTGCAAGTTGCGATCGAAGAGATGAATACTGCGCGGGCCGACGCCGACTCGGCGAACGCCGCCAAAAGTATGTTCCTCGCCAACGTGAGTCATGAACTGAGGACGCCACTCAACGCCATTATTGGTTACTCGGAGATGCTGCAAGACGAGCTGGGTGACGGTACCGATATCGATCGCGAACAGTTCCACCACGATCTGGCCACCATCATTTTCTCGGGCAAGCAGCTGCTAACACTCATCAATGACATCCTCGATCTTTCAAAGATCGAGACGGGCAAAATGCAGGTGAGCCGCGAGGTCTTCAGCCCCGCCGGCCTCTTGGTTCAAGTCTGCGATGCGCTGTCACCGCTGCTGGCACAGAATAAGAATCGCCTCTCGCTCGACATCGACAAGAACAGCATGCGGGACATCAACAGCGATCGCGGCAAATTGCAGCAAATCGTCACCAACCTGTTCTCGAACGCCTGCAAATTTACTAAAGAGGGGGAGATCACTGTCTCTGCGAGCATGACAGCGCAGTCACTCATCATTGCCGTCAGCGACACGGGTATCGGTATGACGCAGGCTCAACAGGATCGTGTATTCGATGCCTTTACACAGGCCGAAGCGAATACGGGACTGAAATACGGCGGCACAGGGTTGGGGCTGGCCATCGTAAGAGAATTTTGCACGATGCTGGGCGGCAGCATCAGTCTCGAGAGCGAACCCGGTACAGGTTCTGTCTTCCGGGTTACGCTTCCGGCTGACCCAGCGTCAGTTCCCGCAAGCGCTTGAGCGCTTCTTCACGCTTTTCGAGATCAGCGGCCAGCGCAGCGTTCTCAGCACCCATGGCAGCCAGCTCTGCCTCTAGGCCGTCGATCACTGCAAGCACCAATTCGATCAGTGTTGCGCGCTGACTGACATCGGCTGGTGTCCCAACGTCACTCCCCTCAACCGCGTAGCGAGCTAGCACGTCGGTCAGTGCTCTGCCTGCGGCGGCCTCGGCGCGATTGCGGTCACCGCCGATAGCAGCATGGCGGGACAGTGCAGCGCTGGCTGCCTCAAGATCACCCTCAACCGCCGCCACGAGGGCCACAGTGAAGTCGTCGACCTGCTCGTCCTCAGGACACCGACACAGCTCGATCGCCTCTTCGTCCATGCCAGCCGATGCCGGATCGCCGGCATCCGCAACAGAGCCGTCCTGTGCTGGCTGAACCGCACAGCCGGAGACAAAGATCAGTGCAAAGAAAAGAAAAGATATGCCGAAGCGCAACCCAAGACGCACGGTGCTTACCTCTTTTGGTTTGTCAGAGCATAGCACCGGCAAACCTTAACGTTCCAGCTCTACAGCCGATTATTCGTGTCGGAGATGAGGGAACAAGATCACATCCCGGATGGAAGGCGAATTGGTCAGCAGCATAACCAGTCGGTCGATACCGATGCCCTCCCCCGCGGTGGGTGGCAACCCGTACTCCAGAGCGCGAATATAATCGTGATCAAAGTGCATCGCTTCGTCGTCGCCGGCCTCTTTGGCAGCGACCTGTGCCTTGAACCGCTCCGCTTGGTCCTCTGCATCGTTCAGCTCGCTGAATCCATTGGCTAACTCTCTGCCACCAACGAAAAACTCAAATCGATCAGTGACAAAGGGGTCCTCATCGCTTCGACGAGCCAGCGGCGATACCTCTGTGGGGTAGGCCGTGATAAAGGTTGGCTCCATCAGTTCTGCCTCGGCAGTCTCCTCGAAGATTTCGATCTGGATCTTGCCTAGCCCCCAGCTGGGCTCAACTTTGATATCCAGTCGTGCCGCCACGGCAGCCGCTGACTCTCGGTCTCCGATATCGGCCGCCGTGAGTCCCGGGTTATGTCTCAAGATCGCTTCGACCACAGTGAGCCGATCGAAGGGCCGGTCAAAGTGAAAAGTCCTCTCCCCGTAAATCACATCGGTCGTACCCAGTACCGACCGGGTGAGCTCGCGCATTAAAGTCTCGGTGAGGTCCATTGCATCGCGATAGTCTGCATAGGCCCAATAGAACTCCAGCATCGTGAATTCAGGATTGTGTCGAGTCGACAGTCCTTCATTACGAAAATTGCGGTTTATCTCAAAGACTTTTTCCAAGCCTCCAACCGTCAGCCGCTTCAGATAAAGCTCAGGGGCCACGCGCAGATACATCTCCATATCCAGCGCGTTGTGATGCGTGATGAAGGGCCGGGCCGTTGCGCCACCGGCGATAGGATGGAGCATCGGTGTTTCCACCTCTACAAACTCACGCTCGGCTAAAAACTGCCTGATAAATTGGATGGTGGCGGCGCGCACCCTGAAAATTTCCCGCACCTCGGGATTCACGATCAGATCGACATAGCGCTGTCGATATCGCGTCTCCTGATCCACCAACCCGTGATATTTATCGGGCAAGGGGCGCAGCGCCTTGGTCAATAAACGGCCCTCTTCCATATTGATGTAGAGGTCGCCTTTGCCGGATCGATGCAGAGGGCCGGAGGCTGCGACGATATCACCTAGGTCCCAGGTTTTAATCGCCGCGACTGCATCCTCTCCAAGCTGCTCCCGATTCAGATAGAGCTGAATCGTGCCGGAACCATCTTGAATCAATAAAAAAGCGCCGCGGTTGCGGATCAGCCGCCCGGCTACCGAGAACGACTCATTGGCTGCCTCCAGAGCCGATTTATCATGTTCCGCAAAATCACGCTGCAGGTCGCCGGCAAGCGCGGTACGACGAAAATCGTTGGGAAAGGCGGGCCCCTGCTCGCGAAGCACCGCCAGCTTGGCGCGGCGCTCAGCGATCAACTTGTTCTCGTCGTCTGATTGCTGGGGAGTGTCCACAGTGTTCTCCGTCAAAGTCGTCTCAAAGACCCTGCTTAAGCGAGGCCTGAATAAAGGGGTCCAGGGCGCCATCGAGTACTGACTGGGTGTTCCGCGTTTCAACGCCCGTGCGGAGATCCTTGATGCGCGCATCATCCAACACGTAAGACCGGATTTGGCTACCCCAGCCAATATCAGCCTTGCTGTCTTCCAGCGCCTGTTTTTCAGCGCTGCGCTTCAGCATCTCCATCTCGAACAACTTGGCACGCAACTGCTTCATCGCATTGTCCCGGTTTTGATGCTGTGATCGCTCTGTCTGACAGCTGGTGACGATGCCCGAGGGCTCATGGGTAATGCGGACCGCCGAGTCGGTGGTATTCACGTGCTGCCCACCCGCGCCCGAGGAGCGATAGGTATCCACGCGCAAATCGGCAGGATTGATATCAATCTCGATGTTGTCGTCGATCTCTGGCGATACGAAGACCGAGGCAAAGGAGGTGTGCCGCCGACCACCGCTGTCAAACGGCGACTTGCGGACCAAACGGTGCACACCCGTCTCAGTGCGCAGCCAGCCAAACGCATACTCACCCTCAAATTGAATCGTGGCACTCTTGAGCCCAGCAACCTCGCCCGCAGAGGCCTCTACAAGGGTTGTTTTAAAGCCCTTGTCCTCGCCCCAGCGAAGGTACATTCGCAATAGCATTTCGGCCCAGTCCTGCGCTTCAGTGCCGCCTGAACCCGCCTGTATATCGAGGTACGCGTTATTTTCGTCGGTCTCACCCGAAAACATGCGGCGGAATTCGAGCTTGTCGAGCGCCGCCTCGAGCCCGGCGAGATCCTGCTCTACCGCATTCGCCGTGTCCTGATCATTTTCTTCAACCGCAAGGTCCAGCAGATCACTGGCGTCGTCACAGCCGGCGTCCAGTGTCTCGATGGTGCTCACCACCGTCTCCAGTGAGGCGCGCTCGCGCCCTAACGCTTGGGCTTTTTCGGGGTCGTCCCAGACACTGGGTTCAGCGAGCTCGAGCTCGACTTCTTTCAATCGGTCCTGTTTAACAGCAAAGTCAAAGATACCCCCTCAACACGTCAGTGCGTGCGCGTATATCTTTGATTTGATTGATCAGCGGTGCTATTTCCACGTTACAAATTCCACGTTATGAGCGCCTCGGCATCGCATGCCAAAGCACCGTTTTAGTGAGGGCGAGAGTCTATCGGGTTGCCAAGCGCTCCGCCATAACCGGTGCAGCACATTCAGCTTTCAGGGTGCCAAAAAGATTCAATCACCAATTGCGCGGAGCGATCGCCGCGAAACTCATTAATGTCTAGCCGGTACAACGCGCGAATATGATCAAGTGG
>JAYOUT010000029.1:6794-14524 GCA_038151055.1 Luminiphilus sp. | reverse complement strand
GCAACATTTCCGCCACCACGCTGTTTAGCGCTGCGCGAAATGCCTCGAGGTCGGATTTGGCAAGAGTTAATCCAGCAGCCATCGCATGCCCGCCAAACTTCTCAACCAGCCCGGGATGGCAGGTCGCCACCCGGTCGAGCGCATCTCGTAAGTGCAGCCCCCCAATAGATCGGCCCGAGCCCTTCAGTAGCCCGTCGCCCACGTCAGCGAACACGACTGTCGGTCGATGCACCCGCTCTCGTATTCGGGAGGCCAAAATACCGATCACTCCCTGATGCCAATTGGACTCGTACAACGTGAGCGCGAAGGGCAGGTTCGTCGCATCCAGCTCCAAGTCGTCTAGCTGCTTGAGCGCATCCGTCTGCATGGACTGCTCAATATCTCGACGTTCCCGATTTAGCCGATGCAGTGTCTCAGCCCGCTCACGTGCGGCCATCGATGATTCCGCCAACAGACACTCAATACCAATCGACATATCGTCTAATCGGCCGGCTGCATTCAAGCGAGGTCCGACGATGAACCCTAAATCAGACGCCGTCGCCTGACGATGATCGCGACCCGCGACCTCGAATAGTGCCTCAATGCCCGGGCGTGCCCGCCCACTGCGGATACGCGCCAACCCAGCGGCGACCAGAATGCGATTATTTCGGTCCAGCGGCACCACATCCGCTACGGTACCCAGAGCCACCAGATCCAATGCGTCGCCGAGATTAGGTTCTGCGATACCCTCCTGATCAAACCAGCCGCGCTGTCGTAAGGCAGCGCGGAGCGCAGTCAACACATAGAACATCACGCCGACACCGGCGAGCGACTTGCTCGAGAAAGCACAACCAGGCTGATTCGGATTCACGATCACCTCTGCCTCAGGCAGCGAGGTCCCCGGTAAGTGGTGATCCGTCACCAGCACGCTAATACCCAGCGCCCGGGCTGCGGCGACGCCTTCAAGGCTTGAGATGCCGTTATCGACAGTGACAATCAGATCCGGGGTCTGTGCGGCCGCCAGCTCAACAATCTCCGGAGTCAGTCCATAGCCAAACTCAAAACGATTGGGGACCAAATACGCGACCTCGCGCAGCCCCATCTGGCTCAGCACCGACACCGCCATGGCGCAACTGGTAGCCCCATCGGCATCAAAATCGCCGACGATGAGCACTCTCGCGTCACCCTCGATAGCGTCCGCCAGCAGCTCCGCTGCCTCGGTCACACCCTTTAATTGCTGGGGAGGTAAAAGCTGATCAAGTGTCAGCGAGAGTTCCGCGGGGTTTTGTATACCCCGGTTGGCATACACCCTCTTGAGCACCTCCGGCAACGCCGCGTTTCGCAGTGCAGGTGATATATCGGCATTGCGCCGATGAATCGTCGGTGCATTCAGAGGCACATGTCCGCCATGTATGCCTGCACCGTTGCCAGGTCGTTGTCCAGCGTGTCGAACCGCTCCTCTCGCTCGAACAGATCCGCGAGATGGCCGGGTAACACCGGTTCTTGCCCTGTCTCAGCCCTCGCTACCGCCGCAGGGAACTTCGCCGGATGCGCCGTCGCGAGCGTTACCATGGGCCCTTCACCCTCTCTGGTACAGAGTCTGGCCGCTCGCGTACCGATAGCGGTATGAGGGTCGAGCAATTGACCTGTCCGCTCCCACATCATGCGGATCTCATCGCAAGTTTCCTCATCGGAAATCCGCGCACTGGTGAAGAGTTTCTGAGCGCGAGACAAAGCGGTATCGGACAAGCCGATATCACCCTGTGCAAAGTCAGTCATCATCTGATTAATCTGGGCCGCGTCGCCGTCGTAGAGATCGAACAACAGCCGCTCAAAGTTGGATGAAATCGAAATATCCATACTGGGAGAGAGCGAGGCCTCGATCGGCTGTCTGCCATACGTGCCCGTGGTCAACATGCGATGCAGGACGTCATTGCGGTTGGTAGCAATGACTAAATTGTTGACGGGCAAGCCCATCCGATGCGCGAGGTATCCCGCATAAATGTCGCCAAAGTTACCCGTTGGCACAGAGAAATTGACTGGTCGATCTGGTCCGCCGACAGCAAACGCGGCATAAAAGTAATAAACGATTTGGGCCATGATCCGCGCCCAATTAATCGAGTTAACCGCAACCAGTGACCGACCCTCAGGCAGAAACGGCTCGGCGACAAAACTGGCCTTCACCAGCGCCTGACAATCATCAAAGTTGCCGCGGATGGCAACATTATGAATGTTGGCGCCCGCTACAGTGGTCATTTGCCGACGCTGCACTTCTGATACCCGGCCATCTGGGTAGAGGATGAAAATGTCTACGTGCTCGCAGTGTCGGCAACCCTCAATGGCCGCGCTACCGGTATCTCCCGATGTGGCGCCCATGATCACGACTTTTTCACCCCGTCGGGAAAGCACGTGATCCAGCAACCGACCCAGAAGCTGCAGCGCAAAATCTTTAAAGGCTAGTGTCGGCCCATGAAATAACTCGAGCAGCCATTGATCGTGATCGAGTTGAATAACGGGTGCGGTCGCCTGATGGCGAAAATCCCGATAGGCGTCACTCACCAACCCCTCTAGCGTATCTCGGTCAATACTGCCTTCGACAAAGGGGGCGATCACCGTCGTAGCCAGCTCGGCATATGACATACCGCGCATCGCGTGCAGTTCAGCCGCACTAAAATGAGGTAGTGCCTGGGGCAAATAGAGCCCGCCATCTTTAGCGAGGCCAGCCAGCAAAACGCCCTCAAAATCGAGAGTCGGTGCCTGACCACGCGTGCTGAGGTATTGGAGGCTCACTGCCGGGTTCCTTATTTCTTCCTCGCCCCTGACGTTTGTCAGTGGTCGAAGCCCTCGACCCGAATCAACGCGCTATGTGGCTGCACGCCCTCCAAGTCCATGATTTCCTGTAATGCCTCGTTCATTACGGTTTCGCGCGCCAGATGGGTCAATAGCACAATCGGCACCTGATCCTCGCCCGCGGCTGAGGGTTTTTGCACCAGCGACTCAATACTGATGTCATGCGAAGCCAAGATGTGGGTAATGTCGGACATCACGCCGGGTTGGTCCGCTGCGGTGAGCCGCACATACCACTCACTGGCGATCTCCCCATCGGGAATCATGGGCTGGGCCACCAGTGACGCAACGGGTGCGCCCAAGGCCAGACCCGAACTGCTGGGCTGCCGGGCAATATCAATGAGGTCAGCACAGACCGAAGAAGCGGTGGCTGCGCCCCCCGCTCCAGGGCCAATCAGTACCAATTCACCCACCGCGCTGCCGGCAATCATGACCGCATTCAGTACGCCGTCCACTGATGCCAACTGTTTACTCTCGGGAATCAACGTGGGATGCACCCGCATTTCGATGCCTTCTGCCTGCTGTCGCGCGATGCCTAGGTGCTTTACGCGATAGCCCATTGCTGCGGCGTATTCGAGATCAGCTGGGGTAATCTCATTGATGCCTTGTTTGAAAGGCGCATCGATGCTCAGAGGTATGCCAAAGGCCAAGGATGCAAGAATCACCAACTTGTGGGCAGCATCAGTACCGTCAATGTCAAAGGTGGGATCTGCCTCGGCGTATCCGAGGGCCTGCGCTTCTGCTAGCACATCCTCAAATTCGCGGCCTTTGGTGCTCATCTCGGTCAGTATGAAATTGCCGGTGCCGTTAATGATCCCTGCCACTTCCGAGACCTGATTCGCGGCCATTGCCTCTCGGAGTGTTTTGATAATCGGGATGCCGCCAGCGACTGATGCCTCAAATCGAATCTGCACCCCCGCTGACTCTGCGAGCGCAATCAGCTCATTGCCGTGTTCTGCAATCAGCGCTTTGTTGGCAGTCACGACATGCTTGCCTTCGGCGATGGCGAGTTTGATGAGATCGAACGCAACCCCGGTGCCGCCGATCAGCTCAACCAGAATATCGACCTCAGGATCTCGCGCCACGTCCATGACATCCTGACTCACCTGAGCAGCGCCGTAATCATGTTCACTGTATTGGGTACGAGCACCAACGTGAGTCACGCTGAGCGACTGCCCGGCTCGCGAGGCAATGGAATCAGCTTGCTCACGGAGAATAGTGAGAGTGGCCATACCCACCGTGCCAACGCCGCAAACACCGATTTTCATCATGCCAGTACTCATGCAGAGAGCTCTTGAGCGACGCTGGGCGGGCCTTTGCGGAGCACTTTTTTGATGCCGCGTATCGCTTGCCGGGTACGATGCTCGTTCTCTATCAACCCAAAACGCACAAACCCCTCGCCATACTCGCCAAAACCAACACCCGGGGACACCGCTACACCACCCTCAGTTAACAAAAGCTTGCTGAATTCGACCGAGCCCATGTGCCGAAACGCCTCGGGTATCTGAGCCCACACAAACATCGTCGCCTTCGGTGGCTCCACGGGCCATCCCGCTTCATTCAACCCCTGGCACAGCACGTCTCGACGACGGCGGTACATCTCACAGATATCACGCACGCATTGTTGGTCACCCTCAAGTGCAGCAATAGCCGCAACCTGAACCGGCGTAAAAATGCCGTAATCGAGGTAGGATTTAATGCGCGTCAACGCGGCGATCAACTCGGGGTTACCGCAACAAAATCCGACACGCCAGCCCGGCATGTTGTAACTCTTCGATAACGTGAAAAATTCGACAGCGATATCCCTCGCTCCGGGCACCTGCAAAATACTGGGCGCGGTGTAACCATCAAAAACCAGATCTGCATAGGCCAGATCATGCACGACCCAAATATCGTGCTGCTTGGCAATGGCCACCACGTGCTCGAAGAATGACAGCTCGACGCAGTGTCCCGTCGGGTTAGAGGGGAAATTCAGCACCAGCATTTTTGGCTTGGGGTAGGTGTTGCGAATAGCGATCTCGAGCTCTTCCAGAAACCCGGCCTCACTCTGCATGGGCACGTGCCGCAGATCAGCGCCTGAAATCACGAAACCATATGGGTGAATGGGGTAGCTCGGGTTGGGGACCAAAATCGCGTCACCCACTCCAGTCGTCGCCAACGCAAGGTGGGCAAGGCCTTCCTTGGAACCCAGCGTCACAATCGCCTCGCTGTCGGGATCCAGTGATACGTCGTAGCGACTTTGATACCAGTCGCAGATGGCCTTTCTCAGACGCGGAATGCCCTTTGATTGCGAGTAGCGGTGGGTATCGCCTCGTGCCGCGGTCTCACGCAATTTCTCGACAATATGCGGCGGCGTGGGCTGATCAGGGTTGCCCATGCCGAAGTCGATGATGTCCTCTCCCCGCGCGCGTGCAGCCTGCTTCAGATCGCCAATGATGTTGAAAACATACGGCGGTAAGCGTTCTATGCGTTGAAAGTGTGTGTCCACTGAGCGCGTTCTCGTGAGCTTGGCGTTAAATCACTCGAGACCCAGCAAGGCGGCCAAATCTGACGCTGGACGATATCCGGGAATCATCAGACCGGTACTGGTCACAATAGCGGGGGTGCCCGAGACCCCAAGATCCTTGCCCAGCTGGTATTGCGCGGCAATGGGGTTGTCGGCGCATTCATTCAGAGGCAACTCAACCCCGGCCTTCAACTCGGTAAGCGTGGTTTGTTGGTCTTCGGCGCACCATGCCGTGGCAAGCTTCTTTGCACCGTCTGAGTCGATGCCGCCGCGGGGAAAGGCCAGATAGCGCACCTCGATTCCCTTCGCATTGAGTTGATCGACCTCCCTGTGCAACTTCTGACAGTAAAAACAGGTCACGTCGGTGAACACCGAAACGTAATCGAGCGTTTCTCCCTCCGGAGAAAAAACCACCATGTCGTCGACTGACACCGTTGCCATCTGCTCCCTTCTGCCAACCGAACGTCGTTCCTCGGTCAAATTGATGGCGTCTGCGCCGTCGGCTCGATGAAGATCACCGTTCAGAAAAAAATAGGCGCCGTCGTCAGTGGCATAAAGCATCGGCCCGTTTTCAATCTGGACCTCAGAGATACCGGGTGCAGGGCTGGGCTTGATTGACTCGATGGCAATTGGTTGGCCGGCAAAGCCGCTCAGGGCAGCGGCCATCCGCTTCTCCGCTTCTTGGGCTGCGGCGGTGAGTGCCGGCAAGGTCGCAAAACACACGAGCGCGACCATCGCCGCTCCGCGTAAACGCCATCCTGTCCTATCGTCAAAAGGGTTCATCTTCCTGATTCCTCCTACCTTAACCTCATGTCAAATTACTATGCCGGCCCGGACGTAACCCAGAATTAAGGGGGTTAGTGGCGGACACAGCCGCTATGATCGGGAGTGTAAGGGATCGGTAGATAGGGCGCGAATAACCCTCGCTGAAACGACGGAGGGCGCTTATCGCGCCCCCAGGCAAAGGGCTTAAGAGGAGAGTTTCTCCTTGATGCGCGCCGCCTTTCCAGAGAGTTCCCGCAGGTAGTAAAGCTTCGCCTGCCTCACGTCACCACGACGTTTAACAGTAATGCTGTCAACGAGTGGGCTATAGGTTTGAAACGTACGCTCCACCCCGACGCCATGGGAAATTTTGCGCACGGTGAAGGCAGAGTTCAGGCCACGATTCCGCTTACCAATGCAAACGCCCTCAAATGCCTGCAGACGCTCACGGTTTCCCTCTTTCACCCGAACCTGGACCACGACGGTATCGCCCGGCGCAAATTCCGGTAATTCACGACTCATTTGCTCTGCATCAAGCTCGGCAATAATTTTGTTGGTGCTCATGACCCTACTCCCATCACCGCCCAATTGCGGGGACCGATTACGCTAATACTGTTTGTTTACGCAGGTTCCAGACTTTTAGGTCGGAACGGAAACACCGGTCTGAATGCACCTCACGGGGCGCACGGGACCGATATTTCGAAAAGTGCGCGATCATACCTGCTCAGATCAGGAATGTCTGCCCCTATCGCCCGGTAAAAGATCCCACTTCTCCAGCAGTTTTCGATCAGCCTCAGCCACTTCTTCCCAGCCCAGCAAATCGGGTCGGCGGTCGAGGGTTGCCTTGATCGAATGGGCCCTGCGCCAGTCTGCGATGGCGCCGTGATCGCCGCTCAACAATACGTCGGGCACTCGGTCACCCTGAAACACCTCAGGTCGCGTGTATTGCGGGCAATCCAGCAATCCGTCCGAGAAGGAATCCTCTGCGGCAGAGCACTCGTGACCCAGGACACCGGGCACCCAGCGCGCGACGGCGTCCATAAGGAGCATGGCGGGTAGCTCACCACCGCTCACCACAAAGTCACCGATCGAGACCTCAAGGTCGACCTCGCGCTCTATGAATCGCTGATCAAACCCCTCATATCGCCCTGCCACGAGAATGAGCTTCGACTCCGACGCCAGCGACTGCGCAAGCTTTGCATCCAACTTGACCCCTTGGGGCGAGAGCGCCAGCACTTTGGCGTCGGTACCGATCGCCGATCTCGCCTTACCCAGTGCTGCAGACAGAATCGGTGCCTGCATCACCATGCCCGGACCTCCGCCATAAGGCCGGTCATCGACAGAACCGTGCCGGTCTGTCGCTTCGTCGCGCGGATTCTGCAAATGGAGCGCGCACAGTCCGCTTTCAAAAGCCCGTCCGGTAACGCCCCACTGCGTGACGGCGTCAAACGCCTCGGGAAAGAGCGTTAGCACCGCAAACTGGATCCGCGGTTCAGTCATCGACATACCACGCGACCTCCAAAGCACCTGCCTCGAGATTGACTTCGGTGATCACCGTCTGTGGAATCCAGGGCACCAAGTGCTCCTTATCATCCACGCTGCCCTCACAGGGGGAGACCACCAGCACATCGTTGGC
>JAYOUT010000029.1:0-6694 GCA_038151055.1 Luminiphilus sp. | reverse complement strand
TCGGGGTAGCGCAGCTGCAAAGAAGGCAAACTGGAAAGCAGGTCAGGCTCGTCTAGACGAACCCGCAATTTAACCCAACCTTTGATGCCATAGACGCCGACGATGTCGGCGATGGTGAGAACTTCTTGTTCGGAGGGCGAGGTCTGTTGCATCGGGCCCCCCAGCCGGTTTCACGCTGATTAAGCGGCGGTCGCTTCAGCGCCTGCTTGCAACTCTTTAATCAGCTTCTGCACGCGCGGGCTCACCTGAGCGCCTTTAGCGACCCAGCCTTGCACTGCCTCAACGTCGATGCGCAACCGCTCTTCTTGCCCACGGGCGATCGGATTAAAAAAGCCGAGTCGGTCGATAAAACGGCCGTCGCGCGGCTCTCGGCGGTCTGCGACCGTCACGTGATAAAACGGACGCTTCTTAGAACCACCGCGAGATAGTCTGATGACCACCATAGTGTCATGTCCTTAACAATCGGTTTATGGCCCGAGACGCGCTCTGACCCCTAAAAAGAGCGCGGAGGATACAGCAAACCCGCCAGAGTGCAAAGTGCAGTCTGTCACCCTCTTAAGCCGGGCGTTAAGCTCGGCGCGGCCGGTTTTGGCAGAGCGTCGCGAGTATGGGGCTAGCGCCTTGGGAACCCTGGCGGGAGCCCTCCACCCGGCCCCCCTGCCATACCGCCGAGCCCGCGCATCATGCGCTGCATGCCCCCGCCTTTCATCTTTTTCATCATTTTCTGCATTTGCTTGTGTTGCTTCAGCAGCCGATTGAGGTCCTGAACAGCGGTACCTGACCCCAGAGTAATTCTGCGTTTACGTGAGCCGGTGATGACATCGGGATTGCGGCGCTCCCTGGGCGTCATCGAGTTGATCATGGCCTCCATGCGGTCAAATTGCTTGGTGTCGACGTTCTGTGCCGCTTGCGCCATCCCGCCCATACCCGGCATTTTGTCGAGCATCGCGCCCATACCTCCGAGGTTTTTCATCTGTTGTAGCTGCTCGCGAAAGTCTTCCAAGTCAAATCGGCCGCCCTTCTGCACCTTACTGGCGAGCTTTTTCGCTTTGCCATGGTCGACCTTGCGCTCGACCTCCTCGATGAGAGACAACATGTCGCCCATGCCGAGAATGCGCGATGCCAGACGATCTGGATGAAACGGATCGAGGGCATCAGTTTTCTCTCCCACACCCAAAAATTTAATCGGACGCTCGGTGATAGTCCGCACCGACAGAGCAGCTCCGCCGCGGGTGTCCGCGTCCACCTTGGTCAGGATGACGCCTGTTAGCGGTAGCGCCTTGCCAAATGCCTTGGCGGTGTTCGCCGCGTCCTGCCCCGTCATGGCATCGACAACAAACAGCGTTTCAATGGGGTCAACTGCCTCGTGCAGCGCTTTGATCTCCGCCATCATTTCCTCGTCGATCGCCAACCGGCCCGCTGTATCCACCAGCAATACATCCGAGAAAGCGACCCGAGCATCGGCCATGGCGCGCTTGACGATCTCCACCGGCGATTCACTGGCAGCGCTGGGTTCAAATCGCGCACCGACCTCGCCCGCCAAAGTCTCGAGCTGGGCGATAGCGGCCGGGCGATAGACGTCCGCGCTGACAACCGACACTTTTTTCTTCTCTCGCTCAATGAGGTAGCGAGCCAGCTTCGCGACGGAAGTGGTCTTTCCCGCACCCTGCAGCCCTGCAACCATCACCACAGCAGGCGGCTGAGTGGCGAGGTTTAAACCCTCGGACTCACCCCCCATCACCTGCTGCAATTCCGCTTGGACCACCTTGAGGAAGGCCTGCCCGGGTGTCAGGCTCTTGCTAACCTCAGTACCCACAGCGCGCTCTTTGACCCGATCCGTGAAGGTTTTCACTACCGGCAACGCAACGTCGGCCTCCAATAGCGCCATTCTCACGTCACGCAGCGTGTCACGGATGTTGTCCTCGCTCAGCTTGGACTTGCCCGAAATGGCTTTGAGACTGCTGCCGAGGCGATCGCTTAAAGATTCAAACATGGTCTTATGCACCCGCGCGGGGATACCCAATTTCCTTCCGAACGGCGTAGTATAAGGATGCGATGAGCGAACCCCAAATCGAGTGGCCACATCAAGCGAGCAGTGGCCACCTGGAGACCCTATGGACAGCCCCCCCAGTCTGATGAGCGCTGGTCTAGCGATTCTGTCGGCATTGCTGTACCTGGTCGCGGTTTGGCGGCAAGTCCTGAATCTTGAGACCGGTGAGGCGCGACAGCGGCAACAGATCGCGCTGGTGGGTGCCGCAGCGCTGGCAGCCCATGCTCTAGCGGCTTATCTGCCGGCTCAGGCGGGAGAATCCAGCCTCGGCTTTTACCGGGTCGCATCGCTGATGTTTTTGAGTATGGGTGTGATCAGTCTGGTGGCGCTAGTCGCGCGACCGCTCCATACCTTACTGATTGTGTTGTTCCCGCTGGCTGCGCTGTCGATCCTGGTCGCTACCTTCGCGCCAGATACCAGTCGTCCCATGAGCGACCTCCCGGCGGGCATCTTGTCGCATGTTTCCGCCTCCATTATCAGCTTCGCGGTGCTGGCCCTGGCTGTCTTGCAGGGGCTACTGGTCACTGTTCAATCCCGGCAGCTACGGCAGCACCGTTCTCGCGGCGTCATCCGCAAACTCCCCCCGTTGGAGGCTGCATCGGCATTGTTCTACGAGTTAACCGGTGCGGGCTTTCTCATCCTCACGGTAGCCATCGGCACAGGCATGGTATTTGTCGACGATTTGTTTGGTCAGCATCTTGTGCATAAAACGGTGCTCACCATGCTGGCATGGTGCCTCTACGCGGTGCTGTTGATTCAATACTTTCGGCGCGGCTGGCGGGTGCAGTCTGCAATTACTCTCAGCACCATTGCCTTCGGCTTGGTAGTGCTGGGCTTTTTCGGCTCAAAATTGGTGCTCGAACTACTATTGCCGCTGACGCAGTGACTGCGCTGTAGAACCCTTATCTCAGGCACAGCAGACTTGTGCCGCCCGCTATTTTTCTCCAACATTTGCTGATTAGAGTTATAGAGGCGTCCGCCACTCTTGAACGACACATCGCTGGGCCTGCTCTTCGCAGCGCTGGCAATTTTGATTTTGATCTCTGCTTTTTTCTCCAGCTCGGAGACCAGCATGATGTCGTTGAATCGCTACCGCCTGAAGCATCTAAAAGGGACGGGGCATCGGGGCGCACGTCGCGCCATCGCCCTGCTGCAAAGACCGGATCGCCTGATCGGTCTGATTCTCATCGGCAACAACCTCGTCAATATCCTGGCTTCTGCGATTGCGACCGTCATTGCTATCCGGCTCTTTGGCGATGCCGGCATTGCCATCGCCACTCTGGTGTTGACGCTGGTGATTCTGATTTTTGCCGAGATCACGCCCAAAACCATCGCAGCGTTGCACCCCGAGCGCGTAGCATTCCCCGCCAGCTTGGTTCTTATTCCGCTGCAAAAAATGCTCATGCCACTGGTGCTGTCGATCAACTGGCTCACCAACGGCATCCTGAGATTGATGGGTTTCTCACCCGATGACGCCGGCGATGATGCCGTCTCCCAAGAGGAGCTGCGCACCATCGTCACCGAATCTGCCTCCATGATTCCCAGTCGACACCGAAGGATGCTGGTCAACATCTTGGATCTGGAACAAATGACCGTGAACGACATCATGGCGCCGCGAAACGAAATCTACGGCATCGACATCGAAGCACCCGACGAAGCCATCATGCGCCAATTACAAAACAGCGCGCATACACGGCTTCCTTTGTATCGCGACGACATTAATCAAATCGAGGGCATCTTTCATATGCGCGACCTGAGTCGCGTGCTGGACCGAGGTCGGTTGAATCGGCAGGCGTTGTCAGAGGAGGCCGAGGCGCCTTATTTCATTCCCGAGAACACGCCGCTTAACACTCAGCTACTGCACTTTCAAAGGCAGAAAAAGCGTTTGGGCATGGTCGTCGACGAGTACGGTGACATCCTAGGTCTGGTCGCTTTGGAGGACATCCTCGAAGAGATTGTTGGCGAGTTCACCTCCAATCTGGTGGAAGAGAATGAGGAAATCACCCAGCACCCCGATGGCAGCACCACCTGCTCGGGGACCGTCAGCATTCGTGATCTGAATCGGCAACGAAAGTGGGATCTACCCACAGACGGTCCGAAGACGCTGAGCGGCCTGGCGCTTGAAGCACTGGAAGCGTTTCCCAGTGCCCGAACGTCGGTGCGGATTGAAGGGTATCAGCTGGATATCGAAGAAATCGCCAAAACACACATCAGTCGCATGCGAATCCGGCCCTTAGCAGAGGCTGAACAGACTACGACGTCGGAATAAAAGGCTCAACAAGTAAGGGGGTCCTCGCTTTTTTTTAGCGAGGCGCTCTGCGCTCATTGACCGCAGATAGGATGGCCCGCTTGCGTTCGTCGCTGGCCGAGAACCACTCAATGATCTCGTTGGCGGTGCGGTAACAGCCGATACAGACATCCTGATCGTTCAGAGAGCACACCTCGATACAAGGCGACTTTACGGGCTGAGCAGGCTCTGTCACGGCTGCGAGGTCTCTGTTTGTTGGGCGTAAAAATCCCTGGTGAAACCATCGAGATCACCGGATTCGATGGCAGCGCGAATATTGGCCATATGACGCTGGTAGAAACGCAAGTTGTGGATGGTAGCCAACTGCGAACCCAGTATTTCGTTGCACTTGTCGAGGTGTGCAAGATAAGCGCGAGAAAAGTGCTCGCAGGTGTAGCAGTCGCACGATTCATCGACCGGCTCCGTGCTGCTTTTGTGCCGGGCATTGCGCAGCTTCAACACTCCGCGACTGGTGAAAAGATGACCATTGCGCGCATTTCGTGTGGGCATGACACAGTCGAACATATCGATGCCTCTGCGCACTCCCTCCAACAAATCTGCGGGAGTACCGACACCCATCAAATAGCGGGGGTGCTCAGTAGGCAAGTGCGTAGCGAGATGATCAAGCACCTTGATCATTTCTGACTTGGGTTCACCGACTGACAGCCCTCCTACTGCATATCCATCGAAGCCAATGTCCACAAGCGCATCTAACGAGCGCTTTCTGAGATCGCCGTACATTCCTCCCTGAACGATGCCAAACAGGGCCGCAGCGCTATCACCATGCGCGCGCTTGCTGCGCTCTGCCCATCGTAAGGACAACAGCATTGATCTTTCAGCTTCAGATTCGGTTGCTGGATAGGGAGTGCACTCGTCGAAAATCATCACGATGTCGCTGCCCAGATCGCGCTGAATCCGCATGGAGGTTTCGGGGTCGAGAAAAACACGATCACCATTGACCGGCGACTTGAAGGCCACTCCCTCTTCGCTGACTTTGCGGAGTTCATCGAGGCTGAAGACTTGGAATCCACCGGAATCGGTCAGGATAGGGCCAGCCCAGCCCATGAAGTCGTGCAGGTCGCCGTGAGCCCGAATGACATCTGTTCCCGGGCGAAGCCACAGATGAAAAGTATTGCCCAGAATGATCTCCGCGCCGATATCGGTAATGTCGCGCGGCAACATGCCTTTCACCGTGCCATAGGTCCCCACGGGCATAAAAGCCGGAGTCTGCACAGTGCCACGGGCAAACGTCAGCTGCCCTCGTCTTGCGAAGCCATCGCGATGTGAAACCGCGAAATCCACTAGATCGCTTGCCGCTTGGTCAAAAACATGGCGTCACCATAGCTGAAAAAGCGGTAGCGATTGTCGATCGCCGTCTGGTAGGCCTGACGAATCGTTTCGGCACCTGCGAACGCCGATACCAACATCATGAGTGTTGATTCAGGCAAATGAAAATTGGTCACCATGGCATCTACCACTCGAAACTCGCAGCCGGGATAGAGAAAAATATCGCTGTCACCGTCAAAGGGAGCAATTAGCCCTGCGCCAGAGGCCTGCTGGCCCGCGCTCTCCAGCGAGCGTACGGAAGTCGTCCCCACAGCGATCACTCTGCCACCTCGAGCTCGGCACGCCGCTACCGCTGCACAACATGTCTCATCGACCTCGATGTACTCGCTGTGCATAACATGATCTTCAATATTTTCGACCCGCACCGGTTGAAACGTGCCGGCACCGACGTGCAGCGTGACCTCGGCACGAGCAATACCTGCCGCATCTAATTGATCCAGCATTGTCTGATCAAAATGCAATCCAGCGGTGGGTGCCGCGACCGCGCCATCGCGATGTCCGTAAAGCGTTTGATAACGATCGCGGTCCTCGGGCGTGTCGTCCCGATCGATGTAGGGCGGCAAGGGCATATGACCAAATCGACGCATCATCTCCTTGAGCGTGCCGGACTCGGGTTCAAGCAAAAACAGCGCCCCTCGCCGACCAGTTACCCGCAACGTCAAATCTGATACGTCACTCTCTGCATCAGGCGCAATCAACAACAGTGCGCCCTCTTTAGGACTTTTGCTCGCTCGGACGTGGGCAACTGCGCCGCCGTCACCCAACATTCGCTCAATCAGAATCTCTACCCTGCCGCCCGTTTGTTTCTGAGCATAGAGCCTCGCTGGAAGCACTCTAGTGTTGTTGAACACCAGCAGATCATCAGAATTGAGCAAGCTCGGCAGATCTCTGAAGCTCAAGTGATTCACATCGGCCGTGCTACCGTCCACGGCCAATAGGCGAGAGGCGGAGCGCTCGGCCAGTGGCGTCTGGGCAATCAACTCGGCGGGTAACTCAAAGGAGAAATCGCT
>JAYOUT010000028.1:21503-27279 GCA_038151055.1 Luminiphilus sp. | reverse complement strand
CTGCAGCAACTCGAAGCGGCGCGTGGTGCTGGTCAGGCTCATGGTCCACTTGTCGAAGCTGAATTTTTCTTCCTCCGGGCGCAGATCTACCAAACCCTCGAGGCCGTTGTCGTCGAGTTTGACGGTAAAGCCCGAGCTGGTGATGTGATTGACCTTGCCGCTAAAACGCGAGCGCCCCTCGGTTTTCAACTTGTTCAAGTAGCGAGAGGTCAGACGACGATCCGCCGCCGACACGGCCTCGCGGCTGCGCCCGATGGCACGGGTGATTTCAGGTAGTTGATCGATTGGGTAACAGATGTCGCTGTTGCCTGTGAGCCTCGCCGAGATCTGCAGGTGCACATAAAAATCCAAGGCTTTGCGCAGCGGAGAGGTGAAGTTGGTATAGGCCTCGGTGGCAAGGCCCATGTGTGGCCCAGGTTGATCGCTCAGCACTGCCCGAGACAGCAAGCGGTTAACCATCTCTCGGAGTGGTGCACCGTGCTCGTCGCGGCCCAGGTCTGCCAGCACCGCCCGATAGCCCTCAATGGTGTCCAGTGCGGCATCTTTCAGTTCAGCGCGGTGCTTATCGAGGAAGGTTTTCGCCTCCTCAACGCGATCGGTGCGAAAGCCTTGATGCACGACAAAGGGGCCGGGGGCTCCCGCATCGCGTAGGAACTGCGCGGCACACTTGTTCGCAGCGATCATGCACTCCTCGACCAAGTGTTGAGAGGCCAGCTTCTCGTAGCTATCGATCTCCGCAATCTGCTTGTCATCCCCGAGCATCCACCGGTATTCGCGGCGCTCCTCCATGACCAGTTCGTGTTGTTCCCGGTGTTCTCGCAGAGTTCGGTATACCTGCACCAGCGCTTCGAGTGGGTTTGCGTGCGCGATCAGGTCGTCGCTGTTGCCGGTGACGTAACGATCAACCGCGGCATAGGCGAGCTTCGCGCGCGATCGCACAATGGCGCGGTGGAACTCAAAGCGCTCGATTTGGCCTGCTTCGGAAATCTGCATCTGGCAGACCAAAGCCGGTCGGGGGGTATCTTCAGCCAGTGCACAGAGTCCCTGGGTGATGGCCTCGGGCAGCATAGGGATGACATCGCCATGGAAATACACTGAGGTGCCGCGTTCGGCCAGCGCTGCAGGCAAGCCCTCGACGTCAGACAGATACGCGGTGGGGTCCGCTACCGCGACGGATAACTGCCAGCCCTTGGACGTCACTTCGGCATGGAGCGCATCGTCAATGTCCACGGTGCGGGCGGCATCAATGGATACAAAAGGCAGGTCGGTCAGATCAACTCGAGAGGTGTCCTCCAGCGGGTTTTGTTTCGCCGCCGCATCGATGAGCGGTTGTGCTGACTTTTCGTTCCAGATCTCTGGCAGACCGGCGCGCGCGGCACAGTAACGGTTCTCGATACCCGGGGTGTTGTCATCGCCCAGTCGCGCAAGCACTTTTGCAGAGGGTTTGCCATCTTTGATGGGGTGCCGCAGCAACGCACAGGAGACGAGGTCGCCGGGTGCAACCCCGTTGCGGGCGTGGGGCGGAATAAACAGCCACCGCGACAGGCCGGCGAGATCGGGCACGACAAAGGTGGCCTTTCCTTTTTGCACAATGTGGCCAACAAATAAATCAAGACCTGACTCGATCAAGCGCTCGATTTCGGCAACTGTGCGCCCCGGCTTCTCCTTTTTACCTTTGCCCTGCGTCGCGGGGCGAATACAGATAGCGACGGTGTCG
The DNA here is from genome assembly GCA_038151055.1 of Luminiphilus sp. GTDB lineage: Bacteria > Pseudomonadota > Gammaproteobacteria > Pseudomonadales > Halieaceae > Luminiphilus. Next base: position 25,562 of record JAYOUT010000028.1, on the reverse strand, counting down.
CCGGGCAACACCTTGAGCATCTCATCTGGCGGGATAAAAATTTCGCGACCATCAGCGGTCACCGCGAATCCATAGCGGTGCTGGGTTCCTTTGACGGTAGCGTCAACGCGCTCATTCTGAGCCTCGAGTTCATCTCGAAGGCCCTTGAGCTGCGCCATCGCGTTGCGATCGAGCATGGCCGGTGTCGGCTCCTGAGGCAATTCTGGTCTCGGATACAGGATTGGCTCTTTGGCCAGCTCCCAATCTGAGGCGATTGCCGATGCTATCGAACTTCTGAGCCGCTGTCAGGAGAGAACGCCGACAGCATTTTTTGACGAATCGTTGACAGCAAGCCAGCACATGGGTTTACTGAAGGGGCCCGAAATTTGGAGAGTAGGACGCTGTCTGTACTGATTCGAGCTGGTCATCCAAGACCGCTTAAGCAGACTTCACCAAGCGCTGTGATCGCGCGCCGGCTCTCGCACCCCCAAAATTTCCCTACACTGCATTGTCAGGTCGACGCCCGCTCTATGACGCTGCGCGCTGACCGACGCTTTTCTAGCCTGTTCCGCGAGGAGGATTCATGTCGTTGACTGCAGCCGAGACCCATGAGGTAACCAAGCTCGAAACTGCACATCGCAAGATTTACGTACTGGACACCAACGTGCTGTTGCACGACCCCACTGCCATCACCGCTTTTGCAGAGCACCAAGTCGTGATTCCCATGACGGTGCTGGAGGAGCTGGACCACATTAAGGACCGCCGCGACAAGAGCGTCAGCCGCGAAGCCCGCATCGCGATTCAGCTCATCGATAAAGTTGTCGGCAGCGCCTCGCCACAGGAAATTCAGAAAGGCGTCGAGATACCGGGTTCTAACCTCGACGAGAACCGACTCGGTGCTCTGGCGATTTTTCCTGATCAACTGATTGCAGATGATGCGGAAGTCCCGTTCCTGAACACGAATGAGGATCACGCCAACGACAATCGAATTATCAATGTTGCGCTTCGCTTGAGTGCTGATAACCCGGGCGCCTTTGTCTGTCTGGTGACCAAAGATATCAACATGCGCATCAAGGCTAAGGGCTCTGGGCTCCAGCATGTCGAAGACTATCGTCACGATCGCGTATTGGATGATATTGATCTGTTGTCGACGGGCTACGACTGCTTCGACGGGGACTTTTGGTCCAGCATCAAAGACGTCGATACGGTGCGCGAGGCCAATCTCACGCTACACCGCATACCGCGCGCTGAGCTGCCTGACGCCTACCCTAACCAGTTTGTGTACGACGAGCAGACCTTTATTGCCTATGTCGATCACGTTGACGAGGAGTATGTCTACCTCGCGGTTGATAGCCGGGACCACCTGATGAATCAGCGGTTCTGGGGGTTGGCGCCCCGCAATCTGGAGCAGGCCATGGCGATGCGCTTGCTGGACAGTGAAGACGTCGATATGACCGTGCTGACCGGGCCAGCGGGGTCGGGAAAAACGCTACTGGCTTTGGCTTACGGCTTGCACGCCATCCTTGAGCAGAAAAAGTACAACAAGCTCATTGTCGCCCGCTCCACACCGCCGATCGCTGAAGAGATTGGCTTTCTGCCGGGCACCGAAGAGGAAAAAATGGCGCCATGGCTCGCGGCCTTTGATGACAATCTCGAGATTCTTCACGGTGGAGATGAGTGCTCAAACGGCAGCATCGAATACGTGAAGGAACGTGCCAATATTCAGTTCAAGTCACTGAACTTTATGCGCGGCCGCTCATTTAACGGCGCTTACATTGTCATCGACGAGGCGCAGGGCCTGACGCAGTTTCAGCTGAAATCCATCATCAGTCGGGTGGGGGCAGACTCCAAGCTGGTGGTGCTGGGCAACCTGGCGCAAATCGATAACAAATATATCTCGCCGCTGACATCGGGTCTGACCTACCTCGTTGAGAAAGTGAAGCACTACCCTCATGCCGGGGTGATGCATGTCAACGGCATTGTGAGGTCGCGGCTGGCAGCGTTCGCTGAAGAGAACTTGTAATTCGGGGAGTTGTTGTGAGAGGGGATAGTCCCCTCTCAGCGGATCTGGCGCTCCAGCGTTTGTTGCGGGTTGTCGAAAATCAGAAATTCCAGCCGCAGCTCGATGCGCCATGCGCCCTCTCGGTCAAGGTAGGGCTCATCTATTCGCCAGTTGTAGCTGGGCTCAATTTCCCAGAATAAAAAGTCGCGGTAAGCCTGGCGGCGAAACCGGACCCCGACCTTGTAGTTCTTGACGAAGTCGTAGGGCTCAGTCTGCCCGTCCACACCTGCGTATAACCAGGTTGCCCCGACGCGGCCGCTATCGCCTTCCCAGCCGCGTGCATAAGAGAGACTCGTGGACCACTCGGTACCGTCGGTCTTTTCTCCGTATAGAAATCGCGTATACGCGCGGATCAATTCCCGGTCGTCTAGGGCTTTGTCCAGCACAAAACGGGAGGAACCGTAGCCACCCTCACCGAGGTCGTAGGTGAATCGCTGGGTGAAGCGAAAATTCAGATCCTCGGCAAAGGCATCTTGATAAACGTATTTGGCGCCCGGTTTCGGGCCTGAACTGCCAAAACCCACTGTCAGGTCAAAGCGGTGTTTACGGGTCTCTTTGGGGCCGACCTGATACTGCAGGCCGATGCGGTCCTCTGACGGGTCTTCCACGCCGTTGTCATTGAAGTCATCCATGTCCTCGCCGCGGAAAACGAGGTCTAGGCGTTTGGAGATCTGTGGTAGCGACACCTTGCCGCCTAAGCGAAACTTGAGCTCGTTATCGAGCCGGTCGTCCCAGTTGTAAATGGTGCGCAGTCGCAGTTTGGATTCGGCTTGCTCCAGATCGCGTTCGTCGTTACCAAAAAAATTGTCGACCCATTGGGTCATCTCATTCGCTTTTCTGGCGGCATATTCCTGGCTGTTGTCGAGCCAATCGTCCTCGGATTCCACGACTTCATCAGCGAGGGTGTCGTCGCTGTCGGTCGGGGCGGCTTCGGCAATCTCGGCAGGGGCTACTGCGTCGATCTCATCATCGTCCTGTGCGACGGCAACGCCACTTGCCAAAAAGAAAGCAAGCAACAGTGCGATGGCAGGATGCTGTGTTGGGCGCTGTGAGCAGTGCTGTGAAACGGTTTGGTCAGTCATAGCAAGCGACAAGAGCAAGTTTTCACTAGGTTACACTACCCACATGGAATCTGTAATGACTGCGCTTCAGGCAATTTTGCCTCAGCACCTGCTCTCGCGTTTGGTCGGCAAGCTTGCCCAGCTGGAACGCCCGGTGTGGCTGAAGAATCTATTGATTCGCAGTTTTATGAAGCGTTATGACATTGACCTGACCGAGGCCACCTGCTCTTCGGGAGAGGATTTTCCGCACTTCAATGCTTTTTTCACGCGCTCACTGCGCGAGGGAATGCGGCCTCTTGCCAGCAGTGAGTGGGTTCATACTGCTGACGGCGTATTAAGCCAGCGAGGCGGAGTCAGCTCGGGCCAAATCGTGCAGGCCAAAGGCAGGGATTACAGCGTGCAGGCGTTGCTGGCCGGCACCGAGGAAGAGGCCGCGCGCTATGCCGCGGGATGCTTCGCCACCACCTACCTTTCTCCACGTGACTATCATCGCGTTCACATGCCAATCCGCGGGCATTTAGTGAAAACCCGCTATGTGCCCGGTGATCTCTTTTCGGTCAACGCCGCTACGGTGGAAAGAGTGGACGGTTTGTTGGCCCGCAATGAGCGGCTCGTGTGCTTTTTTGAAACTGAGCAGGGCGGCGTCGCGGTCGTGATGGTCGGTGCCATGATTGTCGCCGGCATTGCCACGGTCTGGGGTGGGCGCGAGGCGCCTGGGACGGGTGAGATCCGTGAGCAGGTGTGGACAGCTAACGAGGCGCCGCTGCTCGAAGCCGGGCAAGAAATGGGTCGTTTTTTCTTGGGCTCCACGGTGGTGCTGGTTACCGAAGCGGCTGATTTACGCTGGACCAACGAGGTTGGCGAGGCGGTCACGGTGCGCTCGTCTCTTGCTGATAGCTAACGGCGTTGTCATTCCCCGTTACGACTTTTCACGGTTGCCCGATTTATGGGTTGCTG
>JAYOUT010000028.1:17872-21403 GCA_038151055.1 Luminiphilus sp. | reverse complement strand
GGCGTTGTCATTCCCCGTTACGACTTTTCACGGTTGCCCGATTTATGGGTTGCTGGTGACCGCGCTACTGACAATTTGCTGAAAGCTCTCAAATCGCTCTGTAGAAATATTGCCAGCCTGCAGGGCCTCCAGTAGTGCGCAACCGGGTTCGCTCGTGTGCTGGCAGTCGCGGAATCGGCAGTGCCCCAAGTAGGGTGCAAACTCTCTGAAGCCGCTGGCGACCGCTTCGACTGAGACGTGGGTCAAACCAAAATCACGAACGCCCGGTGAATCAATCAGCCGCCCCCCACCTGGCAGATGGAAAAGCTCCGCCGTTGTTGTGGTGTGCCGCCCCTTGTCGGCGACCTCGGAGAGTGCGCCAACGCGGATGCTGGCCTCGGGGAGCATTCTTTGAATCAGCGACGATTTGCCCACCCCGGATTGTCCCACCAGTACCAGCGTTTTGTCACTGACGGCGGTAATCAGGTCATTGGCATCCGGCAAATGATGATGAGTGGTGATGGTGCGGTAGCCCAGATCTTCGAAGCGTGCCAGAAGCGTTGGCAGCGTGTCGTCCACCAGAAGATCCGCTTTATTGAGCACCAACATGGCCTCCACCCCCATGGCATGAGCGGCAACCAAATAACGGTCGAGCAGATTTTCTTGGGGTGCCGGCTCCGGGGCAAAGACGATCAGCATCAATTCGATATTGGCGGCGACCGGTTTGAGGTTTCCCCGGCCGTCCGGCCGCTCTAGCACGCTGCGGCGGGTTATCAGCGCGTCAATTCTGCCCGCTTCTTCGGTGGCCACCCACAGCACCTCGTCGCCCGCGACCGGCGATTCAAGATGGGGCCGCAGGTGACAGAGCATTCGGTCACCCGCGTGTGTCTCGACGAGTGCTTGCTTGCCGTAGCGCGCAATGACCAGCCCGGTCTCGCCCTCTGACAGGTCAGCGCCAGAATGCGAACGCTGCGCCTGTATTCGGCGGGCTTGCTGATCACTGAGGCGGCGTGTACTCATCGTGATAGTGTATGCGACCCCGCGCACAAAGGCGTGCTGCGCTGAGCGGCAGCGCAGGGCGAGCACCACAATATCCAGAGAAAAACGTCAGGAGCAGGCCAATGACCGCCAGTGATCACAATCTCATTTGGGTTGATATGGAGATGACGGGGTTGATCCCCGAGGTCCATCAGGTGATTGAAATCGCGACCATTGTCACCGACTCCAACCTGAACGTGTTGGCAGAGGGGCCTGTGATTGCGATTCATCAGGCGACCGAAGCGCTGGAAGCCATGGACGAATGGAATACGCGCACGCACACAAACTCTGGCTTGGTGGCGCGGGTCGCCAGCAGTGCGATCAATGAGCAGATGGCCACTGAGAAAACTCTGGCCTTTTTACGCGAGTGGGTGAGCGAAGGGAAATCACCCATGTGTGGGAATTCGATTTGCCAAGATCGTCGCTTCATGGCGCGGCATATGCCAGAGCTCGAGAGATTCTTTCACTACCGCAACCTTGATGTGAGCACCCTCAAAATTTTGATGCAGCGTTGGCGGCCCGATTTGCCAGAGGCGCCGAAGCAGGGTGCGCACCAGGCGCTGGCCGATATTCGCGAGTCGATTGAAGAGTTGCGCCATTACAGAACCCATTTCCTGCGCGTGGAGTGAATCACTCGGATTTGCTGTGCTGTTCGAGCGCCCAGCGGACGTGCTCACGGATAACCTCTGACGGATCTTTCAGCGCTGCCTTGAGTGCCACAGTGATCGCCTCACTACTCGGCGCGTTGCCCAGCGCAATGGCGACATTGCGACGCCAGCGCTCATAGCCGATGCGGCGGATCGCCGAGCCCTCGGTGCGCGCCAGAAACGTCTCCTCGTCCCACTCAAAACAGGCCAGCAGGTCGATGGCGTCGAGACTGTGGCGAGGGGCGAAGTCAGGTTCTACCGACTGTTGGGCAAACTTATTCCAGGGGCAAACAATTTGGCAGTCGTCGCATCCATAGATGCGATTTCCCATGGCAGCCCGGAGTGATTCCGGGATGATGCCGTCGTACTCGATGGTGAGATAAGAAATGCACTTGCGCGCGTCCAACACCCACGGGCCAATGAATGCGTCGGTGGGGCAAATATCAAGGCACGCGCTACAGCTGCCGCAGTGTTCTGTCTCTTGAGGGGGGTCGGGCGGTAACGGAATGTCGGTGTAGATCTCGCCAAGAAAAAACCACGACCCCGCCTTGTCATTGATCAGCATGGTGTTTTTGCCGATCCAGCCCAGCCCCGCGTGCTCCGCGAGTGCGCGCTCGAGAACCGGCGCACTGTCGACAAAGGCGCGGTATTGGCCGGCCCCAAGCTGCGATTCGATTTTTTTTGCCAGTTTGGCCAGCCGACCCCGCATCAGCTTGTGATAGTCGCGCCCCAACGCATATCGGGATACATAGGCTTTCTGCGAGTCGGCCAAGATGGACTCGGGGGGCTCCCCCGCCGGCAGATAATCCATCCTCACGGTAATAACCGTGCAGGTGCCCGGCACCAGCGCGTCGGGTTGGCTGCGCTTTGACCCATGGCGTGCCATCCACTCCATGTCACCGTGGTAGCCGGCGTCCAACCATTTGGATAAATAGTCCTCGTGATCCGCCAGATCAATGCCGGTGAAGCCGAGGGCCTGAAATCCGAGCTCAAGACCCCACGCGCGGATCGTTTCCAAAAGCGTGGAGTCGGCCGGTCGGGTTCGGTCGCTCGCAAGGGGAGGGGTCTCGGACATAGGGTGATTGTGACAGATGCGCGGTCTGGCGCGGTACACTGCATCGATGAAGCTGTGCACACAGAATCCCCTGGCCTATCACCGTGAAGTGAACCTCGCCGATGAGGCCGAGACTGTTTCGCTGGGGCAGCAATTGGCGCAGCGGTTGAGTGCGCCTCAGGTTATCTACCTGCAGGGTGAATTGGGTGCGGGTAAGACCACTTTTAGTCGCGGATTCCTGCAGGGTCGGGGCCACGTGGGTTCGGTGAAAAGCCCGACCTATACGCTGGTCGAACCCTACGAGCATTTGACGGCGGGCCCTGTATTCCATTTGGATTTGTATCGACTGGGAGACCCCGGCGAGCTGGAATACCTCGGGCTCGAGGACTACCTGTCTGCTGAAGGTATTTTGCTCATTGAATGGCCGGAGAGAGCCGCGCAACAGCTGCCCCAGCCCGATCTTGAGATCACCTTGGCACTCTCTATGCCGGCTATGCCGGTCGCTACTCCCGCTGCTACTCCGGCTGAGCCGGGCCGCATCGCCACCGTGCGTGCCAGCAATGAGTCAGCACTCGAAGGCCTTGGTGGCGCATAGCGTGATGTTGCGAAGCAGACGCCTAAAACGCGCGGTCAAGGCGAACGCTTTTCAGTGCGGCGCGCAACGCATGGGTCGGTACTTAGTGAGGGTTCTGCGCTACGCGGGATGCTGGGTGATTTGCGGTTCGCTTTCACTGATGCCCACGGGGCCAGCGCTGGGCGCTGATGTGGAGGCGGTGCGGTTGTGGCGCGCACCCGATCATACCCGGGTGGTAT
>JAYOUT010000028.1:15074-17772 GCA_038151055.1 Luminiphilus sp. | reverse complement strand
GCTGATGTGGAGGCGGTGCGGTTGTGGCGCGCACCCGATCATACCCGGGTGGTATTGGATGTCTCGGAGGCAACTGCCTTCTCGACGGTCTCGTTGGAGAATCCGGAGCGGTTTGTGGTGGATCTGACGGACAGTCGACTGCGCGCTGATTTGGGGTCACTGCCACTGGAGGGCACCCCGATTCGTCAGCTGCGCTCCGGGGTGCGCGAGGGCGTTGATCTGCGATTGGTGTTCGATCTCAGCCAAAAAGTACGCACCTCGGTATTTATCCTGCCGCCCAGTGACGCAACGGGCCATCGTGTGGTGGTCGATTTGTTCGACGAAGTGACGTCATCGGAGCCTCGCCCGGTGCTGTCGGTTGAGTCTCTGGATGAACGCCGAGACATTGTGATCGCGATAGACCCCGGCCATGGCGGCGAGGATCCTGGCGCATCGGGCCCGGGAGGGCTCCGGGAGAAAACCGTTGTCCTGCAGATCGCGCGTCGACTCGAGGCCCAATTGGCGAAGATTCCGGGTTTTAAGCCGGTGCTGGTGCGCACGGGTGATTATTACGTGAGTCTGAAAAATCGTCGCGATCGGGCGCGCAAGCTGGAGGCAGATCTTTTTGTCTCGATCCACGCAGACGCGTTCCGCGAAAAGTCAGCCTATGGTGCGTCGGTGTACGCGCTGTCGATGCGCGGCGCCACATCGACAACTGCGCAATACCTTGCGGATACTGAGAACGCGGCTGATTTGGTGGGAGGTGTCGAGCTGAGCGACATGGACCCGATGCTGGCAGGAGTATTAGCTGATTTATCTATGACCGGCACGCTCGATACCAGCCTGAGTCTGGGGTCCCTTATCCTTGAGCAGATCGACGGTGTCGCAAAGCTACACAAGAAAAAAGTTGAGCAGGCGGGCTTCGCGGTATTGAAGTCGCCGGACGTGCCATCGCTGCTGATTGAGACAGGCTTTATCTCTAATCCCGGCGAGGCCGACCGGCTATCGACTCCGGCTTATCAGGACAAAATGGCCCGGGCGATTCGCCGCGGGATACAGAGTTGGTTTGCCCGGCAGCCACCGCCCGGCACGCTCCTCGCCTGGCAGCGTGAGCAAGGGGGTCGTGAAGTGACCATTGCCAGCGGCGACACCCTGTCTGAAATTGCCGAACGCTTCGGCGTCTCGGTGGCGTCTATCAAGGCGAACAATGGACTGAGTCGCGATGTGATTTACATTGGGCAGACTTTGGTGATTCCCGAGGGATGAGTGTGATTCGCGTGCTAGAGCCGAGATTGGCTAACCAGATTGCTGCAGGGGAGGTTGTGGAGCGGCCCGCCTCGGTGGTGAAGGAGGCGGTTGAGAACAGTTTGGATGCCGGTGCCTCCCGGGTTGATGTCGATGTAGAGAGCGGCGGCACGCGGTTGATCAGAATCCGCGATGACGGTCAGGGCATCAGTGAGACGGACCTGACGTTGGCTTTGGCGCGGCATGCCACCAGCAAAATTGACAGCATCGAGGATCTTGAGGCTGTCGGTTCATTGGGTTTTCGTGGCGAGGCGTTGGCGTCGATTGCCTCAGTTTCGCGACTGACCCTCACATCGAATATGGAGGCCGGATCGGCGCATGGCCATCAGGCCATCTGCGAGGGACGTGATATGTCGGTGTCGGTGGGCCCCGCACCACACCCACGTGGGACCACGCTGGAAGTCCGGGATCTGTTTTACAACACGCCAGCAAGACGCAAATTCTTGCGCACCGACAAAACCGAATTTGGTCATCTCCACGAGGTGATCAAGCGTCAGGCCCTATCTCGGCCGACAGTGAACTTCACGCTGCGTCACAACGGCAAACAGACCCTGCAACTCAACGCGGCCGCCGACGAGGCGGCGTTGCATCGGAGAGTGGCGACGATCTGCGGTGCCGAATTCGCCGAGCACACCGTGCCCATCGAGCGCGAGGCGGGCGCTTTGCGTCTTTGGGGCTGGGTCGCCGAGCCGACCTTTTCTCGCAGTCAGGCAGACCTGCAATACTTCTTTGTGAATGGCCGGGTGATCCGCGACAAGCTGGTATCCCATGCAATCCGTCAGGCCTATCGCGATGTCTTGTTTCACGGCAGGCACCCAGCCTTTGTTTTGTTTCTCGAGTTGGACCCGGCAGGCGTGGATGTCAACGTGCACCCGACAAAACACGAGGTGCGGTTTCGGGACAGTCGCGCGGTTCATGATTTTTTGTTCGGGACACTGTCGCGCGCGCTGGCCGAGGTTCGACCCGCGCAGTCTGCTGCGCACACGGTAGTGACTGGCGATGCCACGTCTGCCTATCAACCGGGCATAGGGTTAGCTGTTGGAGGATCCGCCCGGGCGCCGTCGGCTTTAGATGCCGCTGCCGCGATGTCAGGGAGTGCCAGGCCGCAGCCGTTTGCTTATGGCGCCGGGCAGTCGGGCGCCGGGACGCGATTCGCCGCCAGCACTGTGCCGCAACCGGAATTTTCCGATGCCCACACGGGTGAAGTTCCGCCGCTGGGCTTCGCGGTGGCGCAGGTCCACGGCGTTTATATTTTGGCCGAGAACCAACAGGGATTGGTGTTGGTCGATATGCATGCGGCGCACGAACGTATTACCTACGAGCGGCTCAAGCAGTCCCGGGACGGTGCCGGCATTACCCGACAGCCGCTGCTGGTGCCTGTGACGTTGGCCGTGTCCGCTCGAGAGGCCGCTAT
>JAYOUT010000028.1:2506-14974 GCA_038151055.1 Luminiphilus sp. | reverse complement strand
CTGACGCTACCCGAGATGAATGCGCTGCTCCGCGACATGGAGGAAACAGAGCGTTCCGGTCAGTGCAATCACGGCCGGCCTACCTGGATTCAGCTGGGCATGACTGATCTGGATAAGCTCTTCCTCAGAGGCCGTTGAGCATGACCGATCCTGTTCTTGCCTTGATGGGTCCGACCGCATCAGGAAAGTCAGCGCTGGCTGAGCAACTTGCCGAAACCTTCGACGGCGAGTTGATCAGCGTCGATTCAGCGTTGGTGTACAGAGGTCTGTCGATTGGCGCTGCCAAGCCCGATTATCCCCACCATTTGATCCACATTCGTGACCCGGCTGACCCTTATACCGCCGCCGACTTTGCCCGTGACGCTGCGCAGTGCATTCAATCTGTGCGAGATCGGGGGCGCCGGCCGATATTGGTCGGTGGAAGCATGCTGTACTTCCGGGCATTGATTCAGGGATTGGATGAGATGCCTGCGATTGCGCCAGAGATTCGTGCGGATATCGAGGCTGAGGCGCGGGCAAAGGGGTGGCCTGCGCTCCACGCGCAATTGGCTGAGGTCGACCCGGCGACGGCAGAGAGACTGCACCCCAATCACAGCCAGCGCATCTGCAGGGCGCTCGAGGTTTACAGGGGGACCGGCACGCCGCTGAGCGAATGGCAGCAGGGCCAGACGCCCTCGGCAGCGACTGGCTATGAATGTATCGCCCTGTGCCCGGAGGACCGATCGGTGCTGCATCAGCGCATTGCAGACCGATTGAGCGAGATGTTCGATGTGGGGCTCATTGATGAGGTTAGAGCGCTTCGTGGGCGCGGCGACTTGCACACCGATTTGCCGGCTATCAGGGCGGTCGGTTACCGGCAGGTATGGGAGCATCTGGCGGGGCAAACTGACTTGGCGGGTTGTCGGGAAAAGGTGCTGGCCGCCACGCGTCAACTGGCTAAGCGACAATTGACCTGGCTGCGCAGTTGGCCTGATTTGACTTGGGTTTTGACGGACTCCGCAGGAGGGGTCGTCCAAAACGCGACACAGCCCGTAGGGTCAGAAGGTGGGCGAAAAATACCCACCCCCACGACATCAGCGGGCCTCTGGGAAGGCCGCATTCTCAGCCATCTTAGGAACTTTTAGCTGACGCAAAGATCGTAGTACAATATGGACACTCCACCGCGGTGGAGTTTTTTGTCGCTAATGCATTGGCGACCGTAACGCGCTTTTCGTGAAGAGCGCCACGTTTTGACATTGAAGACAAGGAGTACCCATGTCAAAAGGGCATACCTTACAAGACCCTTACCTCAACGCCCTGCGCAAGGAAAGAGTCCCCGTTTCGATCTATTTGGTGAATGGCATCAAACTTCAGGGCCAGATCGAATCCTTCGACCAATTTGTCGTGCTTTTGAAAAACACCGTCTCGCAGATGGTGTACAAGCATGCGATTTCGACCGTGGTGCCAGCGCGCAATGTTCGCCTGCCGGCAGCGGACGGCGAGGCGTCAGCTGAAGAGTAAGCATCCCGCGCTCCCTCGAGAGCGCCTCTGACACACTATGTTTTTTGAGCGCCACCGAGGTGGAGAGCGCGCCGTGCTCGTGCAGCTACAGCTCGGGGGTGCCGAACGAGATCTCAGCCTGCTGGAATTCGAAGAGCTCGTCGCCTCCGCGGGCGGTGAGCCGGTGGCGACGATCACAGGATCCCGCAGTGCACCGCACGCGCGCACCTTTGTGGGTGAAGGCAAACTCGACGAGATCGCCGCGGCTTGCCAGGCCCATTCGGCGGAACTGGTTATTTTTAATCATGCGCTCAGCCCGAGTCAGGAGCGCAACCTCGAAAGCACACTGTCATGCAGAGTATTGGCGCGAACCGGTTTGATCCTCGATATTTTTGCCCAGCGCGCTCGCACGCATGAAGGCAAGCTGCAGGTCGAACTGGCACAGCTGACTCACATGAGCACCCGCCTGGTCAGAGGATGGACCCACCTTGAGCGACAAAAGGGCGGCATCGGATTGCGCGGGCCGGGAGAAACCCAGCTCGAGACGGATAGGCGGCTACTGCGCGCGCGCATTAAATCGATTCAGGCGCGCCTTGAGCGGGTGCGGAACCAGCGTGAACAGAGTCGCCGCGCCCGGCGCCGGGCGGAGTTACCGGTGCTCTCTTTGGTTGGCTATACCAACGCCGGCAAGTCGACGCTGTTCAACTGGGTCACCGCGTCTGAGGTGTTCGCCGCCGATCAGTTGTTTGCGACCCTCGATCCCACGCTGGCCCGGGTGGATATCGAGCACCTTGGCCCGGTGCTGTTCGCCGATACCGTGGGTTTTATCTCAGATTTGCCCACAACTTTGGTTGAGGCGTTCAAAGCCACTCTGGAGGAGACCGCGAACGCAAGCCTGTTATTGCACGTGGTCGATGTATCGGCGACCAACCGCGATGAGCTAATGGCCGACGTTGAGACCGTATTGGGCGAAATCAACGCTGATGGGTTACCTCAGCTGGTGGTGTTCAACAAACTGGATTTGCTGGAGCAGGCCCCTCGCATTGTCCGCGATGAGGCGGGTACTGTTGTCGCAGTCTATCTCTCAGCGGCGACAGGCGACGGGATGACGCTCCTCTTTGATGCCATTCGCGAGCGGTTGGCGGTGACGCTATTTGACGAGGAGATTACGCTTGATCCGCAACGTGCGCGGTTGCGAGCGGCTTTATATGAGCTGGGAGCCGTGTGTTCCGAGGCGTGGGAGCCCGATGGTAGTAGCCGTCTTCACGTGCGCCTGCCATTAGCGGATTGGCGTCGGCTGAATCCGTGAGGGCGCGAGATTGGTCAGTACCCGTGTTGATGAAGCATCCGCTAGAGCGTGATGTGCTCAGCCCTGGGCTGGAGGCGGTTATCCGCACCCGAGTGCCAAGCTTTTATGCGGATAAGCCCCCGAAGTGACCTCGGGGTTTGTTAGACTAAGCGACCAGAAAATGAGGAAGTGACCTATGTCATGGAATGAGCCCGGGGGCGGTAACAAAGGTGGTCGCGATCCGTGGGGCGGCGGTAACCAAGGACCGCCAGACCTCGACGAAGCATTTAAAAAATTGCAAAAGCAGCTGGCCGGTTTGTTCGGCGGCGGCAAGGGCAGTGGCGGACCTGCCAAAGGCGGGCTCTCCGGGGCACTGTTAGGCGTTGTACTGGGTGGCATCCTGCTGGTGTGGGGGCTTATGGGCTTCTATCAGCTTGACGAGCAGGAGCGCGCGGTTGTGTTGCGCTTTGGTGAGTATCACTCCACGCTCACTCCGGGCCTGCAGTGGAACCCGCCGCTGGTCGACGAAGTGATTAAGGTCAATACCACCAAAGTCCGTGCTGCAGGATTGCGCGAGGTGATGTTGACCCAGGACGAGAACATCGTTGAGGTCAGCATGTCGGTGCAGTACGTGATCGATAATCCCGAGAACTTTGTATTGCAGGTTCGTGACCCAGAAGTCTCGCTGCAGCATGCAGCGCAGAGTGCTTTGCGACACGTTGTCGGTGGCACCACCATGGATTTGGCGTTGACCGAGGGTCGTGCCGCGATCGCCTTCGATGTGCGGCAGCGTTTGCAGCAGTACCTCGAAGACTATACGACGGGTATCCGTGTCTCGACGATTAACATCGACGAATCCAAGCCACCTGCGCAGGTGCAAGGCGCATTTGATGACGTGATCAAGGCGCGCGAGGACGAGGAACGCGTGAAGAATGAGGCTCAGTCCTACGCGAATGGGATTGTCCCGGAGGCACGAGGTCGCGCCCAGCGGATGCTGGAAGAGTCCAATGCTTATCGAGATCAAGTGATTGCCCGGGCTGACGGTGAAGCACAGCGCTTCGAGCAACTGCTGAGTGAGTATCGCAAAGCCCCAGAGGTCACCCGAGAGCGCTTGTACATTGACGCGGTGCAAACAGTCTTTGCCAATACCAACAAGGTGATGGTGGATGTGGATGGCGGCAACAACGTGCTCTATCTGCCTCTCGACAAGATGGTGCCGAATGCGGGACAGGCTCGCAGTGCGGCAGCTCGTGCTGGTGTTAGTGAGCGCGACATGCGTGAGATCGCCGACCAGGTGACCGAGCAATTGCGCCGTGATCTGGATGCGGCTGCAGCGCGACGGGGAGGACGTTAATCATGACTAAACAATCGCTAGTAGGAGTGTTGATCGCGATCGTGGTCGTGGTGCTCTCGAACAGCCTCTATGTTGTGCGTGAAACCCAGCGTGGCGTGCTACTGAAGTTTGGTGAGGTGGTGGATCCGGATCTGAAGCCCGGCCTGCATCTTAAAGTGCCGTTTGTAAACAGCGTACGCAAATTTGACGGGCGCATTCTGACCGTGGACAGCAGTCCTGAGCGGTTCTTCACGCAAGAAAAGAAGGCGCTCATTGTAGATTCCTACGCCAAGTTTCGCGTGACCGATACAGCCAAGTACTACACCGCCACCAACGGTGAAGAGAACCGAGCGGCGGGGCTTTTGTCGCAGCGCATTAACGACGGCCTGCGTAACCAGGTGGCTGTTCGCACAGTGCAGGAGGTGGTATCCGGTGAGCGCGACCAATTGATGCAGGCCATCACCGCACAGCTCAACGAACTTGCCAATGAAGAGTTGGGTGTTGAAGTAATCGACGTGCGGGTAAAGAAGATCGACCTGCCGCCGGATGTCTCCGAGTCGGTGTATCGCCGTATGAACGCGGAGCGGGAAAAAGAAGCACGCGAGTTGCGCTCAGAGGGTAAGGAGCTTGCAGAAGGTATCCGTGCGGCAGCTGACCGAGAAGTGACGGTGATCGAGGCGAATGCGTTTCGCGACGCCGAGATTGTCCGTGGTAACGGTGATGCCGAAGCGACGCGTATTTACGCAGAGGCGTTTAACCAAGATCCCGAGTTCTACTCTTTTGTCAGAAGCCTGCAGGCCTATCGCGAGACTTTTAATGCGGGAAGCGATGTCATGCTGCTGCAGCCTGACAGCCAGTTCTTCCAGTATCTGCGTAACCCCGAGGCCAGCCAGTGATTGCTAGCTGACTAGGTCGTAATTAGTTGGGCGCGCCACGCGCGCCCGAGCTCACGCAGGCCGCGCTGTGCTATTCTCTGCGCGAGCGCACTTTGCGGCACATTGTCCTGACGGAACATCACCATGACGACTGAGAATCGCTGGCTGTTGCCAGAGGGTATCGATGAGCTGTTGCCCGAACGCGCGCATCAGTTGGAGACCCTCCGCAGGCGTTTGCTCGATCAGTGCGCCACTTGGGGATACCGCTACGTCATCCCACCCTTGGTCGAGTTCACAGATTCATTATTGATTGGTCTGGGTGCGGATCTGGATCTGGCCACCTGTAAATTCACTGATCGGATGAGCGGTCGCATGCTGGGCGTGCGGGCGGATATTACGCCGCAGGTAGCGAGAATGGACGCGCACAGCCTGGCGGAGAAGGGTGTGACACGACTCTGCTACGCGGGTTCGACACTCCAGAGCGCCCCACAGAATGTGGCGAGCGGTCGGGCACCCATTCAATTGGGCGCAGAGCTTTACGGCGCGGCTTCGATCGAGGCAGACAGCGAGATCGTATCGCTGATGCTGTCGATCTTTGAGGCCGCCAGGGTGCAGCGCGCGGTCACTCTGGATATTGGCCACATCGGTATCTACGACGCCTTGTTCTCTGAAGCGGCCATCGACCCCGAGCTGGAATCTGAGATATTTGATGCCTTGCAGCGCAAGTCGATACCCGATATCGAGCGGCTCCTTGAGCGACTCCCTGCGGACGTTGCCGAAAAATTGACCAAGCTCGCCCCATTGCACGGCTCACCTGAGGTGATTGAGCAGGCCCGGGCAGTTTTCGCTAATGAAGCGACCGTGCTGGCAGCGCTCGATGATCTGGAGGCGATATTGCATCGCACGCGAAGTGCCTTTCCCGATATTGGCGTTTATGTCGACCTGACTGAGTTGCGCGGATTCCGCTACCACACGGGGCTGGTATTTGCCGTCTACCTTGAGGGCCGTGGATCCGCGATCGCGAAAGGCGGGCGTTACGACAACATTGGCGCAGTGTTTGGGCGGGACAGACCGGCGACTGGTTTCGCTATTGACCTGAAAGCCTTAATCGAAGACGCAACGGTGGACGATGCGTCAGCAGCACCCGTGATTGCGCCGGTATCGGATGATCCGGCGTTGCTGAAGGCGGTCACTGCTTTGCGCCAAGCGGGTAGGACTGTCATCGTCGATGTGGCACCCGGCGTGTCACTCCCCCATGCCGAGCGACTGGTATTACGAGACGGTGAGTGGGTCGCTGCAATGGAGTCGGGCGCATGAGCCAAAACGTGGTGATACTCGGAACCCAATGGGGCGACGAGGGCAAAGGTAAAATTGTCGATTTGCTGACCGAGCAAGCTGATGCGGTTGTGCGGTTTCAGGGCGGGCATAACGCCGGCCATACGCTGGTGATTGGTGGTGAAAAAACCGTTCTGCACCTCATCCCCTCAGGTGTTTTGCGCGCCGGTGTGCAGTGCCTGATCGGTAACGGTGTGGTGCTGTCTCCAGAGGCTTTGCTCAAAGAAATCGATGCGCTGGAGACCAGCGGTGTGCCGGTGCAGGATCGACTCAAAATATCGGCGGCGTGCCCGCTGATTTTGCCTTACCACGTGGCGTTGGATCAGGCCCGTGAAGCGCGTCGAGGCGAGAACAAGATTGGCACTACTGGGCGGGGTATCGGCCCGTGCTACGAAGATAAAGCAGCGCGTCGCGCATTACGTTTGGGCGATCTCCGCGACCCTAAGCGCTTTGCCACTACGCTCGAGGAAGTGCTCGATTATCACAACCATGTTCTTGAGCATTACTACGGCGTTGAGAAGCTGGCTGTGTCAGCGGTGCTGGACGAGGCGCTGGCACACGGAGAGCGGCTGTTGCCGATGATGGCCGATGTGACTTCACTGTTACATGAGTATCGGCAGACGCAAGCGCGATTATTGTTTGAGGGTGCACAAGGCTCTCTGTTGGATATTGACCACGGCACCTATCCGTTCGTGACCAGTTCGAACACAACAGCGGGCGGTACCGCCACGGGTTCAGGATTCGGTCCATTGTTTTTGGATTATGTCCTGGGCATCACTAAGGCTTATACGACTCGTGTGGGGTCAGGGCCGTTCCCCACCGAATTATTCGACGAGACGGGTTTGCGACTGGCTGAACGAGGCCATGAATTTGGCGCCACGACAGGACGACCGCGTCGATGCGGCTGGTTTGATGCGGTTGCGCTGCGCACCGCGGTTAACATCAACTCGGTATCGGGGCTTTGTTTGACCAAGCTCGACGTGCTCGACGGCCTGGAAGAAATTTCTGTTTGTATCGGCTACACCAACGAGGCAGGTGACGCGGTCGCCAATCCGATTGATGCAGTCGACTATGACAATCTGCGGCCGGTGTACGAGACGCTACCCGGGTGGAGCGAATCAACCGTCGGGCTCAAGTCCCTGGATGCGTTGCCTGATGCGGCCAGGGCCTACATCAAGCGGGTTGAGGAACTGGTCGGTGCGCCGATCGACATTATCTCAACCGGTCCTGATCGCGAAGAGACGATCGTCCTGCGCCATCCCTTTGGCGGGTAACCGGTGCTCCTGCTCACCAAAATCCTCTCTCTTCTCCTTTACCCGCTCTCTTTCAGTCTCTTTTTATTGTTGTTGGCAGTCCTGCTCCGCTTGCGTGGGGCCAGAGCGCGATCGGCATCACTGACCTTTGTTGGTGTGTTATGGCTATACGTTTGCTCCACCGAATTTGGCGCAAGTGCGTTATCGGGGCCGCTCGAAAGTGCCTATCCGGCGTTTGCCAATGAGGAGCTACCTGCCGCGCAGGCGATCGTGATTTTGGGTGGCGCGACCACGGAGTCTCGCTATGGCCTGGGCGGTGACTTGAATCATGCCGCTGATCGACTGTGGCGCGGCGCGGCGCTCTACTACGCAGAAAAAGCGCCACTGATCGTTTTGACCGGCGGTACCCTGACGGGTGGCCGCCCGGAAGCGCTGCTGATGGCGCAAAAGCTGCGGGAGGTTGGCATTCCTGACGCAGCGATGCTACGCGAGGCCGAAAGCCGCACCACCCGTGAAAACGCGCAGTTCACGCGGACACTGTTACAGGCGCGCGGTATCAACCACATCTTGCTGGTCACCAGTGCTACCCATATGCGTCGCTCGGTTGCGTTGTTTAGCGCTCAGGGTTTCTCCGTGACCGCCGTCGCAACCGACCATCAAATACCGCTTACTGCGGGTCCGGTACCGGGCTGGTTACCGACAGCGGACCGGCTCGCTCGCTCCAGCCGGGCCATTCACGAGTGGGCCGGATATCAGGTGTATTCGTGGCTCGGCTACTTTTCGCCAGATGAGCCCGCGGGGGAAGCGTGAGGACAAGCGGTTGACCGTCTGAGTAAAACACCGAGGTGCGCTATCTCAGGCCCGTAACACCCGATGCAGCCCATGATCTTTGCTCATTCTGCTCACTCCGCGTGTTCCGCACCTCAGCATAGAGAAGGTCTCGCATCCGCAGGCTCGGGTCACCGCTGCTGTCTACCTACACCTTCGATCCCACATCGCTGAACACACTGCTCAGATATAAAGCTGCTTTAGATCGCTGTAGTTGTGGCCGGTCCATCGCCGGAAGGCGCGATAAAAGCTGTTGACCTCGGCATAGCCGAGCTCCCATGCAATGCATTTGCCGGGCAGCCAGCGCTTTTCCAGCATCACAGTGCACCGGTGCCGGCGAACATGGTCGAGGATGCTTTGGTAGTTGATACCATCGGACCGTAGCCGGCGACGTAGCGTAGTGGGGCTGATATGAAGCGTGTCGGCAATCTCTTCTGAGCGCAGCCGTAACAGATCGCCCGTCAACAACAGATCGATGACGCTGAGTGATGTGCGAGACAGCTCGTGGGGCGCACGACCTGAGATGCGCACGCACAAGTCGAGCGGTACTTGGGGCAGTGGCGTTTGAGACTGTTGCTGCAGCGTATCCCAGGGATGTGCCGGCGAGGCGCTGCCTTTGGCTTGCACGCGGTGTACGTAGAGTGGGACAGGTGCGGTGTTGGCGTGTTGGGTAACGACGTTTTTCATAGAAACATCCTTGTCTTGGTATTGATCCCCCCAGAGGGTCCCTGTGAGGCAATCCTTCGCCCCGGCCAATCAGGATAGCCAAACCCAAAGGCAGAACCAGCTGCCCGACCGAAAAGGATGTCATCGGACCCACCGGTGCAGAAAAGCGGCGGGCGGCGATGCTACCTCGTCGTGGCTAGGGTGTGGATCCGGTATGGGGAGAGAAGGGCAGGGGAGTCGCGCGCTTGGGGCAATAGAGAGGGTGTCGGGGCATACCCTGAGCGGTAAGACCGAGACAGTGAGCATCTGCCAGTGTGGCAGCGACCTCATGCGCCCTGTTGCGGATGAGCCCTCCGTTCCCCCAGGCCGCCATCACGCAGTGTGACTCATCGACGGCGCGCCGAAGCCATAATGAATTACGTGGTCCAATCGGGTCTGACGGTTGCAGCAGCGCGCTCGGATCCGTCGCTCGCCAGGCGAACAGATTCACCAAGAGCAGTGAGCCGTAGCCCCAGTCATCGCTGAATCGGATACATCGCCGCAAAGTGGGGTCATCTGTGCGGGCATCTGCCGTGGAAGGGTTGAGGCCAATCCATGCGCACTGCGGCCGGTCGGGATCCCAGACCCTTCTCAGCCAATAGCGGTAACGGCCACAGCGCGAGAAACCCGCACTGCCTGTCGGTATTGGCGCGCGGGATTGCATTTGTTGGTGTGCTTTAGGGGTAGTGGGCACTTCGGCGGTGCAAACTCATTCTCTGACAACGCAGTCGGCGGTCATGGGGCCTTTGTCTGGTGCCGGCTCTTTGTAGATGTCGATCACGTAATGTTGCTGCAGTTCGCGCTCACGGTAAGTGCCTTCGAGCTTGGCGATGCAGGTCTTAAAGTAGGGTTGCTCCTTTTCGGGGAACAGTTCGGTTTGAATCGCTTCGGGTTGGGGTGCGCAGCCAGCCAGCAACCCGACTGCTAGGAGAGGCAGAACTGGCGCACTCCTTCGCCATCGGGCACCTGAGATGGGCTTCCCTCTACTCATAATGAATCGCTACCCTCGCCGGGCCGCTGGTGTTGAGCATGCTGCAGAGGGTGTCGGGTCAGACTGAGCAAAGCGTCACAAGTGAACATGATATGGTCGTCCTGTCCCGGGGTATTTCACACGGCGCGCTATCGCCAACCGGTTGTACAACCTAACACAGGTCAACCATGCTCATCCGGATGGTTGCTTGCTTCGACCGCTAATGGAGTGGGGGGAGAGCCATGATCTTACTGACCGGCGCAACAGGGCGAGTCGGCACTGCCGCCGCCAAAGCGCTGATGCAAATGGGCGAGCCCTTCAAGGTTTTGGTGCGGAGCCCTGAAAAGCTGGCCGTGAGCGGCCCGAATATGCAGGTTGTTACGGGAGACCTGGCCGACGCCGCGGCGGTGGAAGAGGCGGTCGCAGGCGCTACCCGCGCGCTGATTGTCATGGGCAACCACCCGGATCAGGCAATGCTGGAGCGGCGGTTCGCCGACCAGGCGGTCTCTGCTGGCGTCCGGCATCTTGTTAAAGTCTCCTCCATGGAAGCCTCACCCGAGGCGACGGCGGTGCTACCAAAAAACCACTTTGAGACGGAGCAGCATATCCAGCGTCTTGGGGTGGAATGGACCTTTCTTAGACCAAACTACTACATGCAGAATATGCTGATGTACGCGGCGTCGATCAGCCGCGGCAGCAGCTTCGCGCTACCTTTGGGCTCAGCCAAGACTGCAATGGTGGATGCGCGCGATGTCGGTGAGGTTGCAGCAGCCGTCCTCACCGGGGAGGGACATGCGGGCCAGATCTATCCACTCACTGGCCCGGCTCTGATGGATTTTCACGAAGCGGCCGGTGTGATGAGCCAGGTGCTGGGTCGCGAAATTGCCTATACCGAGCAGACTCCCGAGGCGTTTCACGACGTGTTGGCGCAATTCATTCACTCAACGTGGCAACTTGATGCGGTGTGCGAGCTGTTCGCCGAAATCGCTGGTGGGTCGCTGGAACTGCTGACGGACACCACTGCTGAGCTTCTTGGTCGCCCGGCCAAGTCGCTGGCAGAGTTCACGGCTGAGTTTGCGCCCGCTTTCCAAGCTGCTGACTGACGCCACGACCGACGTCTGCGAATTGACGCTGTGAGAATTGGCGCTATCGCGACAGTGAGCGATGTCGAACGGAATTAAGAGGGCACGACCCGCGCTTGAAACTGTGTCTCGGGCTCTCTAGTCTCTTTTACTTTTAGCGGGTGTGCCGAATATCAGGGACACCTCCACCATATTGAAATAAAGACGAGAACTGCTTTATGCCTCCAATGACGCTACTGGGTTGGTTTCACACGATTATGGGAGTGTTTGCCATCCTCACTGCGGCCTACACGCTTTATCAGCACCGCATCATTCGCGCTGCAGATAGATCAGGCCGCGTTTATTTGTTGATCACGCTGGTCGTCGCGGGATCTGCCCTAGCCATCTATAACCAAGGTGGATTTGGTGTTGGCCACATTTTGGCGGTGCTGACGCTGACGGCGTTACTGGCCGGGTATGTGTTTGAGACGCTGGCACCTGTTGGCAAGTGGTCCGTGTATTTACAAACCGGGGCCTACACGGCCACTGTGTTGTTCCACATGATTCCGGCCATTACCGATTTTCTGCGGCGCCTCCCGGTAGGGGACCCTTTCGTGGATTCACTGGATGCACCGTTGGTGCAGAGTTTTCATCTGGCGTTTTTGGCAACGTTTGTCGTGGGCGTATTGGCACAGTGGGTGTGGCTGACCCGCGCGCGAGGCTGAAACATGCTGTTTATGCTGATTACGCTGGGGTTTGTCGTCGTTGTGACAGGCTGCATGATTCTTATCAATCGCTGGATGGTGTCGCAGCGGCCTAAGCCTGAGTCAGCCGACGCAGACAGTCAGGAAAAAGACGGCCGCCAATAGCGACGTCGCGCGCCGCGCCGTGAGTCTTCGCTCCCACAGGGGCTGCTCATGCCAAACCGAACTTTCAGTGACCGCGAACTCATGGCTGAGGCTGCATCAGCACCGGTGGCTACAGGCTGATAGAAATCTCGGTCTTGCCTTCCACCGAAAAAGCCGCGTCCTCAAACGAAGGCGGGCCCATAAAGCCGCGGGCGTTGTTGCTAAAGCCATACTGCTCGCGAGGCACACCGAAGAAGTAGTTATCCAGCCGGTTGTTGAGATTGGCGTCGTGAAAAATGCCGATCGCGTAGGTCCCGGGGGGCAGCTCATAGCGATAGGTTACCGAGCCGGGCTCCACCATCTCGATCGTTCCCTGAGTGATGCCGGGTGCTGCGCCGCCTCTCTCACCGCGGTCTGCCTCGAAGGCCTCTGCGCTGTCGTAGATCGCAATGTGGATCTCGCCCGCCTCCTTGATGTTGTCGACATGGACGAT
>JAYOUT010000028.1:0-2406 GCA_038151055.1 Luminiphilus sp. | reverse complement strand
CCTATGTGGCCGCTTCATCTTTTTTTATCAGTGAGCTGAGGCTGTGGGGCGCGTTCAGCCCAATCCATCTGCTCAGTATTTGGACCCTGTTCTCGTTGGTGATGGCGGTGTACCACGCGCGCCAGGGCAATATCCGACAGCACAAGATCTGGATGGTGCTACTTTACATTTTGGCGCTGCTGGTGACCGGTGTGTTCACGTTGTGGCCCGGCCGGGTCATGCATGGCGTATTGTTCGGCGTCTAGTACTCTGTGACAGACGGCCGAGGTTCTCAGCGAGTGCTCACTCGATGATTCGGCCGCAATAAGGAGCGGTAAGTAGACATGATTTCAGGCGCCTGTTTTTGCAAGGCCGTAAAGTTTGAGTTGTTGAGTGAATCGCAGATGCAGGGCCTGTGCTACTGCACTGATTGTCAGCGTGTGGGCGGGAGCTCACATTGGACCTCTTATGCCGTAGCACCCTCCGACTTTCGCTTATTGGAAGGCACTCTGACCCCCTACACCTACGACCCGGGCTCCGGCCGCGAGGTCACTCGCCACTTTTGTGGGACTTGCGGGACTCAGATCATGGTGCAATCCGATGCGCTGGGTGTCGCCTCGGTCAACGCCATGACTTTTGACGACGCCACACAGTTTGTGCCCCAGATCGCCTACTTCGGCGGCAGCGCGCCCCACTGGTGCGAAGTCGATCAGCGCCTGACTGCGTTCGGGGATGCTGAGTGACGCTACTCCTCGTCTATCTGGCGATCGCCATCGGGGTGTCATTTTTGTGCTCTGTGCTGGAGGCGGTTTTGCTCTCCATCACGCCAAGCTACTTAGAGCAGCTGACCCAGGCGCGTCCAAAATCAGGCAAAGCCATACAGTCTGTGAAGGACCGGCTGGATGAATCACTCTCGAGCATCCTCATCCTCAACACCTTCGCCCACACCATGGGGGCAGCGGGTGTGGGGGCACAGGCGTTGCGAGTGTTTGGCCCCGAGGCGGAGACTCTTATTGCCGTCCTGCTGACGCTGGCGATCCTGTACTTCTCAGAAATTATTCCAAAGACTTTGGGGGCGACCTACTGGCGGCAACTGGCGGTGCCCGCGGCGTTTACCATTCGATGGCTGGTGCGCTTGGTGTATCCGCTGGTCTGGGTGTCCACGCGTCTGACGCAGCTGCTGGGTAAAAGCCACAAAGACGAGATCACCCGCGAGGAGATTTTGGCGCTGGCATCACTGGGGCGTAAAGACGGTGCCTTGGCGGCTCAGGAGAACGAGTATCTCGTTAATCTCTTGAAGCTCAGTGAGACCCTTACCAGCGAAATTTTGACCCCGCGCACGGTGGTGCATATGTTGGATGAGGGCACCACGGTATCTGAGGCGCTGGGAATCGAGGAGACGCGCCAGTTCACTCGCATACCGGTTTATCGTGATTCAGCGGATAACGTGACCGGCATGGTGATTCGGGTGAATCTGTTTGAGGCCGAGCGAGAGGGGGCGGCACAGGATGCGATCGCTGATCACGCGCAGCCGATCGTCCGTGTGCCGGAGGAGCTGCCGGTTTACCGCTTGCTCGATCGCTTTATTCGTGAGCGAGCACAGCTATTTTTGGTCGAGGATGAATTTGGCCAGACCGCTGGGATTGTCACGCTGGAGGATGCCATTGAGACGTTGCTGGGCAGAGAGATTGTTGATGAAAGCGACGCTGTTGCCGACATGCAGGCGCTGGCAAGAGATAAACATCGTGAGCGGCTCGAGAGCGTCGAAGAACAACAAGACGCCTAACGCCAGCCTTATCTAACAGTTGCCTGCCCTGAGCAGGTTGATCAGTGAGGAAAACGCTATGCCTTTTAATGTGACCATCAATGGCGAACTGACCGACGTCAGTCATATAGACCCCGATACGCCTCTATTGTGGGCGTTGCGCGATCATCTGGGTCTGGTGGGAACCAAATACGGTTGTGGTATTGCGCAGTGTGGCGCCTGCACCGTGTGGCTGGACGGTGACCCCGCCAGAGCCTGTCAGTTGCCTCTGGGCCAGCTTCAGGGCCGCTCTATCACGACGGTGGAGGGGCTTGCCGGTGACGCTTTGCACCCTGTGCAGCAGGCCTGGGTCGAACACGACGTAGCTCAGTGCGGCTACTGTCAGGCCGGTCAGATCATGTCGGCGGCAGCGTTGTTGGCGCGGAATCCAACGCCCTCTGACGAAGAGATTGATGGCGCGATGGCGGGTAACATCTGTCGTTGTGGAACCTATGTCCGGATTAGAAAAGCGATCAAAAGCGCGTCTTTCGCAATCCAGGGTGGCGTGGCGTTTTTTGATCCCGGCGACTCTGATTCGACGGCCAGCCCAGTCGATGCAACGGAGGTAAGGTCATGAGCGCCAAAGAGATCAACGCCTCCCTCAACAGACGACAATTTCTGCA
>JAYOUT010000027.1:17103-28292 GCA_038151055.1 Luminiphilus sp. | reverse complement strand
AATTCGCCACCTGGGGGAAGATGGCTTAACCGGAGAGTCGATCATCCGGTCGCAGAGATTTACGCCCCGTGAATCGGCCCGGATCACACCCGGTCGATAAAAAATACACGCGCCAGAGCGCGAGAACACTCGCTTATAGCCAAGCCGACTGAAGGCGAGGCCCTTTGATGAGAAAAGGGTTTTCGACAACCGCCGAGTAAAGCGCTAACGTGCATTGAGAGCCATTTCCCGGCGACAGTTTTGCCACCGCCCGCTCAAGACGCGGCAAGCGCACAGCGGCAGGCAACGCCAATCGTATCCTGCGAGGGTCACTCATAGATGTCCCCGCGCCATTTCCCGTAACCTCGCTGAGCGAGACAGTGTGGCATGCGTTCCGGCTGCATCAGCCAGCCGCCACCATGCCCTACCGATAAGGGTGTGGCGCCACCAGAGCGCCGGCCCGGGGCGGACGCCCCGATAAGGGAGAGATGATGAAACGATTCAAACGCAACCGATTCCAACGCGCCTTTGAAAAAGGCTATCAACTGGGCCTCGCAGGCCGCTCCAAAGAAAATTGCCCCTTTTTGACAGGACTCGCGCGAATTAAGTGGCTTGAAGGCTGGCGTGAAGGCAGAGAAGACTGGCGGGAGGGGCTCACAGACGCCCTTACATGCTATAAATTGTCGGGTTTCTGACTGGCCAGCACGAGATTCCCCACCGCGCGGGAAATTTTTGAACGTCTCGGCCTTGTAATGGTCAGAAATGACGCTATTTCTGACACTGCGGTAACAAAGGCCTGACTCGTGAATTACCAACTCCTCGCAAACCTGGAAAACTGGCTGGGGCAACAGATTGTTGGCCAGCAAGATCTGATTCATAAACTCATTGTGGCCCTCCTCGCCGACGGTCACCTCTTGGTCGAGGGGGCGCCTGGTCTGGCCAAGACGCGCGCCATCAAGGAGATGGCAGAAGGCATTGAAGGCAGCTTCCACCGAATTCAGTTCACTCCCGACCTCCTGCCGGGCGACATCACAGGCACCGATATTTTCCGCCCACAAACCGGCGCGTTTGAGTTTCAGCACGGACCCATTTTCAACAACCTGGTGCTGGCAGATGAGATCAACCGGGCCCCGGCTAAAGTGCAGTCAGCGCTGCTGGAAGCCATGGCGGAGCGACAGGTCAGCATTGGCAGTCAGACCTATGCCCTCCCCGATTTGTTTTTGGTGATGGCAACCCAAAATCCGATCGAGCAAGAAGGCACTTATCCGCTTCCCGAAGCGCAGCTGGATCGCTTTCTGATGCACGTACGGGTCTCTTATCCCGATGCCAGCGCAGAACAGGCGATCCTGCGGCTCGCAAGGAATGAGGCGGGCGGCAGCCATAGCCGTCCGGAGGGCACCGTGTCACAGGAAGACATTTTCGCGGCGCGCAAAGCCGTGCTGGATATCCACATGGCGCCCGCCGTGGAGGAGTACATCATTCAGCTCATTGTGGGCACCCGATCGCCGCAGCAATATGACACCGAACTGGCGGAGTGGCTCGAATACGGTGCCAGCCCACGCGCCACTATCGCGCTCGATCGCTGTGCTCGCGCGAATGCCTGGATCGCGGGACGCGACTATGTCAGCCCTGACGATGTCCAGGCCGTGGCACTCGATTGCCTGCGACACCGACTCATCGTCTCGTTTGAGGCTGAGGCTGCGGGGGTGACCAGCGATCAGATCATTGCACGGCTGCTTGAGACGATCCCCGTTGCCTGAACACACCGCGCAGTTAGCAACAGCAGGCCCACGCGGCGCCGAGGTGACAGCTGAGGCGCTCATTGCCGCACGTTTTGCTGCGAGATTTGTCGATGTGACCGGTCAAACCAGGGCACTCGCCAATCTGGCGGGCATGCGCCGTGCGCGTCAGCGGGGCCGCGGCGTCGAATTTGATGAAGTGCGCGCCTATGCCGCCGGCGATGATGTTCGCGCGATCGACTGGCGGGTTACGGCGAGGTCGGGCACACCTCATACCAAGTTATTTCATGAGGATAGAGAGCAGCCCGTGCTGGTCGCGGTAGACCAGCGAGCACCGATGAAATTTGGCTCAACACGGTGCTTTAAATCTGTCATGGCTGCGCACGTTGGCGCACTGGCCCTTTGGTCTGGGCTCCAGGCTGGTGAGCGAATCGGCGGTGCTGTGCTGGGCGACCTTCGCCTGCATGACACCCGACCCAAACGCAGCCAGCATGCCGTACTGAATATGATTGGCGACATGGTTGCGGAAGGCGCACCCAACGTCAGTCAGTCGACCCCCGAACTGACGCTCGGCGATTTAGCCCAACAGCTGGAGCGGATCGCTCGGCCGGGCAGCCGTATTTTTCTGATCAGCGATTTTCACGACCTGTTCGAAGCGGATCACCTCGCTCCGCTTCGACGGCTGGCGCGCAAAACACAGGTGGTCGCAGTAGGCATTGGCGATGCGCTAGAGGCTGAACTGCCCCGGGCAGGCTATTACGCAGTGACCGATGGCAACTCGCATTCGCAGCTCGACACCAGCCTGTCGGGCGCTCGGGAGCAATACGCAAAGGACTTCCTTGAGCTCCGTGACCAAACAGCGCGTCGGCTGAGAGAGCTTCGCATTCCCCTGCTGGGCATCAGCACCCACGAAGATCCGCTCAAACAACTTTTGACCGTGTTACCGCCGCGATGAATCCGGAAATGATGCTGTCCCAACTCGCCCCGCTGCGCGAACCCGCTGCGATCGGCTGGTGGCCGCTGGCGCCGGGGTGGTGGATCCTGCTCGTCACGACACTACTCGCGCTCACTGGCGTGGTGCTGTGGCTACAAAAAAGGCGCCGACATAACCATTACCGGCGCATGGCGTTGTCGGAGCTTACGCTGATGCGTGCCAGACAGGCAGGCGGGGATGAACTCAATTGGCTGCTGAAGGCCGCAGCCCTCAGAGCCTTCCCCAATGAACGCGTCGCAAATCTGCATGGCGCAGCGTGGCACACCTTTTTGGTGTCCACTTGCAAAGACCTGACACCCGATGTTTTTGCTGAGCTCGACCGCATTTATCAGCCGTCTAACAATCCGGTTAGCGACCAGCTGTATGACTCGGTGGAGCGATGGATTAAACACCATGAGGTCAGCCATGCTTGAGTGGCTGTGGCCGTGGGTCTTTGCTGTCGCACCCTTACCGTTCATCGTGCATCGACTGAGCCGCGGCGAATCGCTACAGCCTTCAGCCCTGCGCGCACCTTTTGCTGCGCGCTGGAAGGGTCTCTCTACCTCGGGCTCGCCAGCGCGATCCGGTCGCGGCCATTGGTGGCTGCTATGGCTGGCCTGGATGATGCTCGTCACCGCCATCGCCCGTCCTCAGTGGATTGGCGAGCCTATCGAGCTCCCCAACACCGGGCGCGACTTAATGCTTGGGCTGGACCTGTCAGGCAGCATGCAGATTGAGGATATGCAAATCGGCAACCGTCTGGTGCCGCGAATCACCGCGGTGAAGGCCATTGCGGCTGACTTTACCCAGCGCCGACAGGGCGATCGAGTAGGGCTCATTCTGTTTGGTACCCGCGCCTACCTGCAGGCACCGCTGACTTTTGATCTGAGCACGGTGACCCGCTTCATCGACGAGGCACAGCTGGGATTCGCCGGGGAGGACACCGCGATTGGCGATGCCCTCGGCCTGGCCATCAAACGCCTGAGGGAGCGACCCGCCTCGTCCCGAATTTTTATTTTGCTGACCGACGGCCAGGACACCGCCAGCACCGTTGACCCGATGGAAGCGGCGGCTCTGGCGGCGCAGCTGAACGTCAAGATTTATACCATTGGTATTAGCCGGAATCTCGGCCGGGCAGCGGCTGGCCGCAGTGAGGTCGACGAAGCCATGCTGAATGCGGTTGCGGAAGCCACCGGCGGTCAGTACTTCCGCGCCAGATCCCCGGCCGAACTGGAAGCGGTCTACGCACTGCTGGATGAACTCGAGCCCGTTGAGCAGGAGGCCAGCACCTTTCGTCCCAAGCGCGCATTAAGCTGGATTCCGCTGCTGGCAGCACTGGCGCTGGCGAGCCTTCTCGCCCTGCTGCGAAGCAGCTGGCTGCCGAGGCTGATGATGAATCCCCGCTACGGTCGCACGACATGATCGACGGCGTTCACATGCTGAGGCCGGAGTTACTGTGGATGCTTGCCGCATGCCCACTGGTCGCTGCCGCACTGTGGTATCGCCGATCGCATCAGGGCGACTGGTCCAAGGTCATCGACGCCGAGCTGCTCTCTTACTTGCTACCAGACCAGCGCCAGCAGAAGCAGCGGTCAATGGTTTGGATACCGACCCTGCTGCTGGCCCTCATTGCCGTCGCAGCAGCGGGGCCGAGCCTGAATCGAGTCGAGCTACCGGTGATCAAGCGCGCCGATGCGTTGGTCATCGTCCTGGATTTGAGTGCGTCGATGCTGGCGGCAGATGTGCAGCCCAGCCGCATTCAGCGGTCTCGGCAAAAAATTCTCGATCTGCTGGAGACGCGTGACGAGGGAGTCACCGGACTGGTGGTCTTTGCTGGGGATGCACACGTGGTGACGCCGCTGACGGACGATACCCGCACTATCGCCAACCTCATGCCCGCCCTGTCTCCCTCCATCATGCCCTTGCCCGGTGCCAATGCCACCAGCGGCATCAACATGGCGTCGGAGCTGCTGCGAACCGCGGGGGCTCAAGGCGGACAAATATTACTGATCACAGACGGCCTGCCCCGCTTCGATATCGCGGCAGCGCAGCGCGCGTTGGAAGACAGCGGTGCCACGCTGTCTATTCTGGCAGTCGGCACCGCGACAGGCGCACCGATTCCCTTACCAAACGGCGGCTTTCTGAAAGACAACGAGGGTGAAATTGTCATTCCCTCGCTGGAAGCCGATCAGATTCAATCCATTGCGTCGGAACTGGATGCGCTCTACGAGGTCGTCCGTCTCGATGAGCGAGACATCGCCGCACTGACGAGTCGCGATCTACAGGCCAGCGAAGGCGAACTGGATTTGGATCGTCAGACTGACGCTTGGCAAGATCAGGGCTATTGGCTTGCGGCGCTGGTGGCATTGCTGCTGTTACCGGCGTTCCGAAAAGGCGTAGTTGCTGGCGTAGCGCTGATGATTGCGACCCATTCCCCACCGCCGCAAGCGGCAGGCTGGGACGATCTCTGGCAGACGCCGGACCAGCAGGGTGCCCGCTATCTCGCTGACGGCGCACCCGACGCAGCAGCGGAGGTTTTCGAAGATTCAGCGTGGCGAGGTGTCGCCGAATTTCAGGCGGGCGGCTACGAGCAAGCAGCACGGAGCTTCGCCAACACACCCTCTGCCGACAATTTTTACAATCTGGGCAACGCGCTGGCGCTGCAGGGCGACCTTCGCGGTGCTCTCCGCGCCTATGAGGAGAGCCTGAGCCTCGCGCCCGATGCTGAGGATGCGATCGCCAATCGTGATTTCATTCAGTCTCTGCTGGATCAAGAAGAACAACAGCAACAAGATCAACAAGGCGACGAACAGAGTCAGGAGAACGACGACGCGCAGGACAGTAATGAGAGCGAGTCTGAGGGCGACAATTCGTCAGAGTCATCTGATCAGGGAGATTCACAGCAAGATCCGGGTGATAGCAACGAAGAGAGTAATGGTGGCGATAGCGAAGACGGTGACTCGCAAGAGCAGCAGGGCCAGCAGGACTCAGCCATGGCCGATGCGCAGGATATGAATCAGGACGCGCTGGAAGCCGCAACGCAGGAGCAGATGGCTAAATTCGACGAGGCACTAGAGGAGCAACAAGCCCTGGAGCAGTGGCTGCGTCGCGTCCCAGATGACCCGGGCGGTTTGCTGCGGCGGAAGTTTCGTTACCAAACCATGCAACGACTGAGAGAAGGCGAGGAACCTGATGAATCGATTCGCTGGTAATCGCAACGGCAGCTTCTGGTTGCTGCTCTGCGCATTGCTATGGGCTCAGAGCGCGCTGGCCGAACTGTCGGCGACGGTTGATCGACGGGAAATTGCCATGGGCGAGACGCTTCGGCTCACCCTGTTAGGGGACGCGGGTGAACAGCCTGCCGAGATCGATCTGACGCCGCTCAGCCGCGATTGGGAAATTTTGTCTCGATCAAGCGCCACCAACGCGCGCTTCATCAATGGCCAGAACCAGGTGACGCGCACGCTGGAAATGGAACTGGCACCGCTCAGAGAAGGGACGTTGAGCATCCCCTCACTGACCGCTGGCGGCCGCAACACGACGCCGCTGTCGATTCGCGTCAATCCCGAGCCGGTGGTCGCACCGGGAGATGCCCTTGTGCTGTTCGAAGCCAGTGTTGAAAGCGATAGCGTCTATGTTCAGGCCGAGACCATTCTGACGGTCACCCTCCAGCAAGCCATTAACCTCGATGGCGGCGAAATCTCTGCCTTTGACATACCAGACGCTGTCGTCGAGAACCTCGAGCGGCGATCGTTCCAGCGCCGGGTGGGCAATCGCACCTGGCTGGTGACCGAATTACGGTATGCCGTGTACCCGCAAAAAAGCGGCAAACTGACGATTCCTGCGATCGGTTTCAGCGCGAGAGAAGTACAGCCGGGCCGCTCACTGTTGGGAGCGCGACTGGGTAGGCGCTTGCGTCTGACCTCTGAACCGATCGAAATGAACGTGAAAAGCGTGCCGGCCAGCTTCCCTGGCGAAGTGTGGCTACCCGCAAGAGATCTGACACTGGAAGAAAATTGGTCCATTGATCCCGAAGCCTTGAACGTGGGTGACTCAACAACGCGCACGCTCACGCTCGTCGGACGCGGGCTTCAGGGCAGCCAGCTCCCTCCCCTGAGTAGCGTGCAGGGCGCGCTCAATATTCCTGAGCTCCGTTTTTATCCGGATCAAGAGGCCATCGACCAGAGCGAGCTGGCGGATGGCCTGCAAGGTCGACGCGTGCAGAGCGAAGCGCTGGTCGCGCGATCAGGAGGCGCCTGGGTACTCCCCGAGATTCGCATCCCATGGTGGAACACTGATACTGACCAACTTGAATTCGCGGTCATACCAGCGCGCAGAGTAGCCGTTGCGGCGTCACAAGCACTGGACTCAACCCTGTCGCCGACTGCCACTACCGGTACCATCACTGCGTCGACACAGAGCGCACCCCAGTGGCTATGGATACTGAGCGCCTCGGGGTGGGTGATCTCACTAGTACTGGCGGTTCTGCTCTGGCTCAGTCGCCAACCACAGCAAATAGCAGCGCCGGGGGCTGCCTCTGGCTCAGCATCCCCCGAGACCATTCGGCAATCTTTGGTTGCCGCGCGGCGCGCGATTGAAGCGCAAGACGCGGCAGCGCTGCGCAGCGCCATCCTCGATTGGGGCGCGCTGCACTCGGGATCGGCTGTCGCATCGTTGCAAAAACTCGCCAGCATGACCTCGCCTACACTCGCCGCGAAGCTAGTGACGCTGGACGAGGCACTCTATGGCACAGGTGATCTGGCAGACGCCGCGTCAGGTTTAATTGACGCGCTGCGAGAAGAGCCGGCGCTCGCACAGCAGCGCGATACAGGCACGAAACTCGCGCTGTACCCGAGCTAACAGGGCCTCTCACCCTCGCCGAATAAGCTGACTCAATCGGCCGGTGCCAAGGCCCGGCTGAGCACCTCGAAGACGTCCTTGGGTAGAGGCTCGATAGCAGCCAAACGCTCCAATTCGGCGCGCATCGCCTCCTGACCTGTTGCGTAGCGACGCCAGCGCGTTAAGGGCGCCAGCATACGCGCCGCAATCTGTGGATTGCTCGCCTGCACGCGCTCGATGACTTCGCCCATCAGCCGGTATCCCGCACCATCGGGGCGATGGAAGGCAATGGGATTAGCGCCTGCAAAGGCACCCACGAGCGCGCGCAGTTTGTTGGGGTTTCGCCAGTCGAAGGCCTCGTGATCCAGCAACGCGCGAATATCCTCGACACAACTCGGGTCAGGACGGGTGGCCTGCACAGTCAACCACTGATTCACCACCAACGCCTCGTGTTGCCAGCGCTCATAAAAATCGCCCAGCCGTCGCGTGCGCTCATCCGGCGCGTCGTAATGGGCAATCCAGCGCAGCGCCGTCAGGCGATCCGTCAAATTGTCGGCAGTATCCAGTAGCTGGTGTGCATCCGTCAGGTCGACCGTGCTAGCGGCCAGTAAGTAATCCATCGCGAGATGCCGCAACGAGCGAATACCGATATCACTGGCCTGAGGTGTGTAGCCAGTGGCGGCAGGATGATCTTTCAATACATCGCGCCAAGCGTTGGCCAGTGATTCGCCCAGCGCCGCTTTGACCTGATAGCGATACTGATGAATCTCGGCGACATTCACGAGGCCTCGCTGCGCTGCCCGATCAGCCAACAGTTCTTCACTGGGCAAAGCCAGAGTGAGGGCCTTCATCGCTGGATCCATAGAACCCTTCAACACCTGCTCACAGGCCTGCAAAAAAGCATCAGGAATGGCAACTGGCGCTGTCTCAGCGCCGGCCTCGATCAATCGCGCCAGTAAGTTCTGCGCCGCATCCCAGGCAACAAACGGGTCATCATCATTGCCCATCAGCACAAGCAGATCCGCTTCGCTCTGTGCTGTCACCATTCGTACGGGTGCCGAGAAACCGCGCAGCAACGACAACACGGGTTTTGATGTCACATGATCGAACGTAAAAGTCTGTTCTCGGTCGGTCAGCTCAAGAATCCGCGTCGTACCCGAGTCCAGCGGTATCGGCGTACCGTCCACCAGCAGACCGGTGGCAACAGGAATCACCAGCGGCGACTTGTCTTTTTGCCCCGGCGTTGCCGGATTGTGTTGTCGCAAGGTCAGGCTGTAACGCTGTGCCGCCGCATCGTACGTCTCTTCAAAGGCCAACTCTGGCGTTCCCGCCTGTTCGTACCAGCGGCGAAACTGACTCAGGTCACGACCTGAGGCCTCGGCCAGGCAATCTACAAAATCATCGCAGGTCACTGCCTGTCCATCGAAGCGCTCGAAATACAATCTCGTGCCCGAATAGAACGCGTCCTCGCCCAGCAAGGTATGCAGCATGCGCACTACCTCTGCGCCCTTTTCATACACCGTCAAAGTGTAGAAGTTCGAGATATCGACAAACGCGTCCGGGCGCACCGGATGGGCCAACGGACCGGCATCCTCGGCGAACTGGTGTGTTCTGAGGAACAGCGCATCCTCAACACGTTTCACGCCTCGGGAATTCATATCCGCCGAAAATTCCGAGTCACGAAACACCGTAAAACCCTCTTTGAGACTGAGTTGGAACCAGTCCCGGCAAGTGACTCTGTTGCCCGAGTAATTGTGAAAATATTCATGGGCCACCACAGCCTCGACGCGCTGGAAGCCCATGTCGGTTGTGATGTCGGGGTGAGCGAGCACGCAAGAAGTGTTGAACACGTTCAGGCTCTTGTTCTCCATCGCACCCATGTTGAAGTCGTCGACGGCAACAATGTTGTAGAGATCAAGGTCGTACTCGAGTCCATACACTGCCTCATCCCAGCGCATGGCCTCTTTGAGCGACGTCATTGCGTAGTCGCAGTACCCCAAATCCTTTTCTTCAACCCAAATATGCAGGTCGACCGATTTACCCGACGCCGTTGTGAACACGTCACTGGTGCGCTTCAAATCGCCCGCCACCATGGCGAACAAGTAGCTGGGCTTGGGAAACGGGTCATGCCACACAGCACGATGCCTGCCCTCATCGAGGGCCACCTCCTCGATCAAATTGCCGTTGCTGAGTAACACAGGGCAGGCCTCGGCATCTGCTTCCAGCGTCACCGTATAGATGGCCAACACATCGGGGCGATCAGTGAAGTAAGTGATCTTTCGAAAACCTTCTGCCTCGCACTGGGTGCAGTAAGCGCTCTGAGAGCGGTAGAAGCCCTCCAAAGAGGTATTTTCCTCGGGGCAAATCGCCACACAGGTGCGCAGAGAAAAGCTGTCCGGCACCGATGGGATCAGCAGCTCGGTATCACTGACCTCATAATCATCCGGCGACAACCTTTGGCCGTCGAGCTCAATCCACAGCAGGTCCAGCTGCTCACCATCGAGCCTCAGTGCGCTGCCCTGCCCGGCCTGCCGACTGATTTCCAGCGCCGCGGTCACCTCTGTCCGGCCCGGTTTGATCTGAACAAGCAGATCAACCTTTTGGACCGTAAAGTCGGGTGCCGCGTAGTCCTTGCGGTAAATCGTTCCGGGTAAGCCCTCTCGTAACGCCATCATGCTGCCACCTTAATCTCTACCTCGTAGCCACCAAATTTACGAATATTGAGCACGCCGGTATCGAGCATCAAATACTGCCCCTTGATACCCATCAACGTACCCTCAACGCTCGACTGCTTATCAAAATTGTGTGCTTTGACCTTCTCGGGCCAACTCAGCACAGGGTAGTCAATCCGGGTCTCATCGGCGTCCTCTAGAAACTCAAACGACGCGGCGCCGTAGTTGAGCGTGAGGTCAGCAATACCGTGCTCGCAGCTCGACATCAGTTGCTGGCGAATCTGCTCTAAGTCCTGTGGCGCACCGTTACCCTTGAGCATGGTTTGCCAAGCGGTGCGGTCCCCCACTTCTTTGGCGCAGAGCACTTCCAACAACCCTGAGTAATGCCGGGTAGCAACCCGAGCAATCGGTTTTGCCTGCGTGGCCCCCTGATCAATCCAGCGCGTCGGTAGCTGCGTCTCACGGGTAATGCCGACTTTCACACTCGACGTGTTGGACAAATAGACAATATGCGGCACCTGACAATGCGTCTCGGCCCAATCGGGTTCGCGGCAGGTGCCCTCAGCCAGGTGACATTTTTCGGGGCTGACGATGCAACTGTCACACGCTGCCAGCTTGCGAAAACAGGGAAAACAATAGCCCTGATTAAAACTCTTTTTAGTCAGCCGATCGCAGGCAACGCAGTGAATCGCCCCGGTAAAGTTGAAGTGCAACGACTGACCCAACCAGTCGTTCACGCAGTGTTCGGCCCCCCCCGCGGTCAGCGTATAACGCACCGTATCGGAGAGTTCGGTTTGCATTTTGCGCAGGCAGCCATGCCAATCTGTCATGTAATCACTCGCTCCAGGTCAGGGGTTCAGGGTCGTCGCAGACATCGCCCGCCTTTGCGCCTTTATCAATGAAGCCAATGCGCTCTTCCGGCGACAGATGAATTTCGCCCCAGGTAATCACCGCGCGCATGGCGTGCTGGCGCTGGGTTTCTGTCAG
>JAYOUT010000027.1:2298-17003 GCA_038151055.1 Luminiphilus sp. | reverse complement strand
CCCCACATTACCGGCGGCTGAATAATCGTGGGATAGCACCGATGACAAGGCCCAGGCACCAGCCCGTCACCAGGCCACCGACGTGAGCGCCGTTGGCCACCGCCCCCGCACCGATAAATTCCATGCTACCCGCCATGCCAATCACCAACCAAATGAGCATAAAGGCAAAAACCGCCATGGGCGGCGGCGCAATCCACCCGGGCCTGCGCCATTGGGACGCCATGATAAGACCCATCAAAGCGTACACAACGCCCGACATCCCGCCGAATATCGACGGGCCCTCCCACCAGTATTGGCAATAGTTGCTCACCATAGCGCTCACAACGTAGAGACCCAGCAGGTTCGCACCGCCCAAACGATGTTCAATCCGTTGCCCAAACTCCCACAGCCACAAACAGTTAAACACGACGTGTAACCAACCGAAGTGAATCAGAGTCGGGGTGACCAAGCGCCACCAATCCCCCCACTCACCGAAGGCGACGTAGCCACCCGCTGCGCGAAACGGGACAAAGTTGAACAGCGACAGCATGCCGACCCATTGCAGGGGATAAAACAGCAGAAAACACACGCTGGTGACCACCACCAGCGCGAACGTCGCAGGCGCCCTGCGAATAGGAAGTGGCAAACTATTTAACGAGGGCATCTGACCAGCGAAGCTTGTCTCTGCAGCTGGCGTAAAAACTATATCCCGGAGGATGCAACAGAGTCAGCTCTCTGGTCTTTTTACGGATCCGGACGGAGTCTCCCGGTAAAGCAGTGATCGAAATCTGGCCATCGCAAGTGATGGGCGGATGAATGTCGTTGCGCGACACCACATCAATGCGAATCTCACTCTGTCCGCTGACGACAATGGGTCGACTGGTGAGGGAGTGCGGGAACATCGGCACCAGCACCAACGCATCGAGCCCGGGATACATGATCGGTCCGCCTGCGGATAAGCAGTAGGCGGTGGAGCCAGTCGGCGTCGCCACCAACAAACCATCGGCATTCAACCGGTATACGAATTCCCCGTCGATACTGAGCTCAAATTCAATCATTTGTGCCGAGGCGCCGGAGTTCACAACAATATCGTTTAGCGCATCGCCCCGACCGATCACCTGATCACCGCGCCAGACTTCGGTGTCGAGCAGAAAGCGATTCTCGCTAATGAACTGTCCATCGAGCACCGCACTGACTTGATCAATCAGCTCGTCGGGACTGACGTCTGTCAAGAATCCCAGGCGGCCGCGGTTCACGCCGATAACAGGTGTATCGTGTTTGACCAGGGTCCTTGCCGCGCTCAGCAGGCTCCCGTCACCGCCAATCACAATAGCCAGGTCAACCATGGCGCCGATTTGATCGCGCGACTCCATCTCCCGCTTTTCAAAGTGGGACAAGGTGGCGAGCCGATCTTCAATGGTCACCTGAATGCCGCGGTCATCCAGCAAATTCAGCAGGCCGGAGACAATTTCTTCAACGCCGGGGTGCTCGCGACGCCCCAGTAAACCCACGTGGCGGAATGTGGCGGTCATCTCACAAGCGTCGCGATCGTGTACATCAACTAACGCCCTCCTCCTGTCCCTTCAATATGGCGCGACGCAAATCATGCGCCACTTCAAAATCGGCCAATTGTAGCGCCGCGGTATGCCGTGCCGCATTGGCGTGCAGCTGCCAGAGCTCACGGTCAGTCATCAACTGATGAACCAACACCGACATCTGTTCCGGGCCACCAGCCGCCAACACGCCCTCGCCGATGTCCGCGTGAGCGCGCTGTAACGCCGTTTGCGTGCTGACCACGGGCAAGCCGTGTGACATAGCGTTGACCAGCTTGGTGTCCACGTGTTGCTCAAACAGCAGCGGCTCGATCACCGCACGACAACCCATAAGCTCCAGCTGCTGCCTGTCACCACTGTGAAGATAAACATTATTGTTGGCAGCGGCCAGCTCTCTGAGAGGAGACGGCGGTGCCGCGCCGACTAAATGCAATTCGATATCGGCCAGCGTGCGCTGACCAGGAGACCACACCTCACGCAGCAACCACTCAAGGCTAGCCAGATTGCGCTCATCGCCCAGATATCCGACGTATCCCACCCGGCGCTGGGTGTTACGCCAATCCACCGCGGCCCCCAGTGCAATCTCCGGCCGGAAACGACCGAAGGAGGGATTCAATTGTCGAAGGGACAAACCTTGCTCCAACAACTGGCCCGCAATGTCAGGTTTAGCATAGACACCGCCCACCGAACGCAGCGCCGCTTTTTCGCCCTGCCTGAGACGGCGCTGTTGTCGTTGTTGCAACCACTGCCACCACTGCGCGGTCGCCGCACGGGCTTCGCAGCGATGCGCGAGATAATAGGTTGGGCACCTTAGCCCGACGGGCAGGTAGGGGAATGCCACCAACTCATCGATCACCACCGCATCAAACGTATTGCTTCGTCGCTGGATGGCTGCCTGCAGCCGCGCATTCACGATCTCCGATCCCAGCCGCTCGATCGACAACCTGCGCAGCGCCCGGTCAACCGGCTGGTCAGCAGAGCTTGCTGGAAAACCACCCGCTGCTCTCAGCGAAGCAAAGTGATCGCGGAGCGTTTGCAGAGACTGGTGGTCAATAGGGCCGGCTATGCCCAACGAGAGGTCCATGTCCCTGGCCAGCACACCCACTACCAAGCGCGTCTCACGACTGAGGCCCGCTGTGCCGGTCAGTCGATCCGCGGCGGTCAGATAGAGGACCTGCGGGCGGCCCGACGCCTCCATCTCAACTCAGCCCAAGGCCAACGTTATTCTGCTCGAGAACCCGTTCAGCGCGGTAACTGGAACGGACAAACACGCCCGACACGACCTCGAGGAATCCGCGCTCGAGCCCCCACTGACGATACTGCTCAAATTCATCCGGCGATACAAAACGCTCGACCGGCAGATGGTGTTTCGTGGGTTGCAAATATTGGCCCAGCGTCAGCACATCGATCTGATGCGCGCGGAGATCATCCATACACGCTTTAATTTCGTTCTCTGTCTCACCCAAGCCCAACATCAGCGAAGTTTTGGTAATGACGTCGGGGCGATAGCGCTTGCCGTAAGCCAAGACATCCAGTGTTTGCTGGTAGCCCGCGCGAGGGTCGCGCACCGGGTGCGTCAGCCGCTCAACGGTCTCGACGTTTTGGGCGAACACCTCGATACCGGAGTCCAGCAAAGTCTCTACCGACGAGTGATCGCCCAGAAAGTCTGGCGTCAGTGCCTCGACTGCCGTGTCCGGGTTCAGTGCCTTGGTCGCGCGCACCACTTCAGCATAATGACGGGCACCGCCGTCGGGCAGGTCATCCCGATTGACAGAGGTGAGGACCACATACTTAAGCCCCATTAGCTTGACCGCTTCGGCAGTCTGCTGCGGTTCATCCTTATCCAACCAGCCGTTGGGATTACCGGTATTGACCGAGCAGAAGCGGCAGGCGCGGGTACAGACATCGCCCATCAGCATGATCGTAGCGGTACCCGCACTCCAACACTCGCCAATATTCGGGCACTTCGCCTCCTCACACACGGTGGCCAGACCGTGCTCGTGGACAATGTCCCGCACCACAGCGAATTTGGGGCTGCTTTGCACTCGCATCCTGAGCCAGTCAGGCTTCGCTGGTCGCGCAGATTCCGTCGACGACGCTTTGATGCCATCTTTGATCACCGACATGCCCCGGCTGTTTGTGAACTTGCTGCCGCTGTCGATCTGCGTGGTGGGGATGCGTTTTCCTGACATGTCAGATGTCCGCCCGCTCACGCAGCCGCCGGGGCACTGAGCTGCACCGAAACGCCATTGACCGCCGCGTTACCCGATAGGGCATCGATAAATTGCTCGTCAGTGATGTCATTGCAGCTGACCCCGGCATGACGACCCGCGATTTCGCCCCGGGTGCCTTGCAAGCCGTGACCATAACCATGCGGCAGACTCACCACGCCCGGCATCATCTCATCAGAGGCGAGGAGCTCTGCATCGATCGACCCCACCCGGCTCTGAATCGTTACGGTCATACCACTCTGCCAACCTTCTTTTTCGACATCGACCGGGTTCATCAGTAATTGGCAGCGCGCCTTGCCCTTCATCAATCGGTGATGGTTGTGCATCCAGGAATTGTTGTCCCTGACATGGCGGCGACCAATTAAACGGTAGTGTTCCCCGGGTGTTACGGTGTCTGCGCGGAAACGCTGAATATCTGCCAGCACCTCCGGGATCGCCAGCTGAATGCGCTGATTCGGCGTTTGCAAGCGATCGGGACACGAGGGCTGCAGCGGCCCCAGGTCGATGCCAGAGGGGTGCGCCTTCAGCTTTTCTATGCTCAGCTGCCACTCGGTATGCTCGCCATAGGGTCCGGCACGTAGCGCCGCATCGACCAATCTGTCAGGCGGCGCAGTCGGCATCGGTTCCAGATTGAGTCGCGAAGCCACACGCTCTCCCAGCGCCGCAAAAATCTCCCAGTCGTGCAGCGCGCCCTCCGGCTTTGCAAACACCGGCGGGTTGTAGCGCGCTGTATTGCGAATCGCCAGATTGTGAAACGCAATGTCGTAGTGGTCGTGTTCCAGCGGCGAGGTGGGGGGCAAAATGATGTCCGCATGGCGCGTCGTCTCGTTCAGCGCAGGATCGACTGAAATCATGTAATCGACTTCTTCCAGCGCCTCATCGAGTGCCCGACCGTTGGGCGTGGACAGCACGGGGTTACCCGCTCCGGTGAACATGAGGCGGATCTGCCCCTCTCCCTCGGTGCGAATTTCATCGACCATGGTGGCGGCCGGCAGCTCGTAATTGAATTCGGGCAAACCCCGCCCCCGCGACGCGAAGCGCGCGAAACCGCCGGGATTCGTGTTGACCACCTGGTCCATTGCCGGGCGCGTAAACAGGCTTCCTCCGGGCTTGTCGAGATGCCCGGTCGCCACATTGATCACTTGAATCGCCCACTGGCACAGCGCGCCATAGGCCTGCGTGCTGACACCCATCCTGCCGTAACAAATTCCCGCCTCGGCAGAAGCCAGCTCGTGAGCAATGCGCTCAATGTCGGCGGCTGCGATCCCCGTGAGCGAAGCCGCCCACTCAGGCGTCAACTCGCCAACCGCATCAGCGACCTCATCGAGGCCATCGGTGAAGTCTGCCAGCGGCCCTGGTGCCACCAGCCCGTCCCGGAAAAGCACGTGAATCATCGCCAACAGCAAGGCCGCATCAGTACCGGGGTGAATAAAGAGGTGTTCGTTGGCGAGCTCAGCGGTCTCGGTGCGCCGCGGGTCCACTACCACCAGCTTACCGCCCCGCGATTTCAGGTCTTTCAAACGCCGTCGCACATCGGGCACCGTCCAGATGCTGCCGTTCGAGGCCAAGGGATTCGCCCCCAACATCAGAAAATAATGAGTGCGGTCCACATCGGGAATGGGGTGCAAGAGCATGTGCCCGAAGCACCACAATGACACCAAATGATGGGGCAACTGATCAACTGACGTCGCAGAGAAGCGATTGCGGGTCCGAATGTGTCGGAAAAGATTACGCTGATGGGTCAGCATCCCGTAGTTGTGCACCGAGGGGTTGCCGAAGTACGCCCCGACCGCATCTACGCCGTGGGTTTCGATCGTCGACGCCAACGCCTCGGCGGCCAGATCAAGCGCTTCGGCCCACTCAATTTCAACGTGCTGGTACTCACCCGGCGCCGTTCGGACGCGCTTCAAGGGCTTGCGCAGGCGGTCTGGATCTTCGTGGATATCCTGCAGCGCAACCGCCTTGGGGCAGACGTGGCCTCGACTCAACGGGTCACTGTCGTCACCCCGAATATCAACGACCTGACTCCCCTCCGTGCGGATGACCAAGCCGCACATGGCCTCGCACAGATGGCAGACCCGGTGATGTGTTTGGGTGATTCCGTCACTCATAGCTGTCTCGCTTTAACCGTGCCAGAAGGGCCGCAGTCACAGGCCGGCGGCGTCCTGCGTATTTGCCCCTATTCTAGCATCGGCAAGGTTTTGCTCTGCCGGTGGCTCTGGGCGGGGCAAAATCCTAGACGCTGTCGGGGTATGCCGCGGGCCTACCCTCCATCTGGGACATAACCGCTTCGATCTGATTTGGCTTGCCGATAATCTGAGTCTGCTCCTCTGATTCGGCCAGCAGCAGCTCCTCGTCGGTGCTGGTCGCTAACGCATTGGAGAGTCGCTTTGCCGCCTGAATGGCGGGAGGGTTCTTGCCTGCAATCTCCTCTGCCAACGTCATGGCGCGTGCCAACGGCTCTGCGGCGACTTCTGTGGCAAAGCCCATTTCACAGGCATCGGCACCCGAGAACTCGGCGTGGGTGTACACAAGCTTGCGCAACACATCGTCGCGCACATTTCCTCGCCAGAGCGGATATCCCGCCATATCGGGCACCAAGCCCCAGCGCATTTCCATCACGGCACAGCGTGTGTCGGGGTGGATAATCCGGATATCAGCCCCCGACATAATATTCAGCCCACCGCCAATCGCCACGCCGTGGACAGCGGCAATGACCGGCACCGGCAGCGCTCGCCAACCCCAGGCAATTTGCTGCGGCATATTGGCAGCGCCGTGGGTGCGAGGCATCAAATCCATGGGCTCGCTGTCGCTGGCAAAATTAGAGAGGTCGAGGCCGGCGCAAAATCCGCGGCCCTCACCCGATACCACCACGGCGCGGAGATCGTCCAAGGTGTTTAATTCATCAATAGCGGCGCAAATCGCCTCGAACATCGCGGGGTCCAGCGCGTTCATTTTGTCCGCGCGGGTCAATGTGACATGGGCAATGTGGGCCGATACATTGATAGCAACTCGATCAGACATCCGGTTCTCCGCTTTATAAAAATGAGCGCACCGACGGGCTCACAGGTAGGTGGCGCAACACGCCGTCAGCAAGGCAGGTGAGTATAACGGCTGCATCGAATGACCGCCCAGCGCTCGCAAGCGCAGGCGGTTCGCTCACCGAGATCCGTTATTGGCGGTCTATTGAGAGAGCAATGCCAACGGGTCACCTACCTCTGGCAGTGACGGCGTCGAAGATTCGACAAAGAATCGATGCCACAGCGCAAACTGCAACAGGGTCATCAATTGGCGCCCAACGCGGTGCGACCGACCTTGCTCTCTCAGTAAGCTGTTGACCCCATCGGGCTTGAACCACTCTCGAATCGCGTCGTTACCGCTGAGCACTCGCCCCAAGGCCTCGAGTCGATTGCCCTGCCACCAGTCATTGACGGGCACATAAAAACCGCGCTTTTTCGCGGCAAAATGATCCGCTGGCATGAAACTCTGTGCCCACGCCTTGAGAATTTTCTTACCCTCTCGCTGATCGCATTTCAGCGCATCGGCCAAACCCAAGCCCCACGACACCACGCGCCGATCAACAAAGGGCATGCGCCCCTCCACGCCATGCGCCATCAGCATACGATCTGCCTTGACCAGCAGGTTGTCAGGGAGCGCATGCTGTAAATCCAGCGCCTGCATCTTCTGCAGCGATGTCCAGTGCGCAGGAAACGACTGCCAGCTATCAACAAGCGCCGAACGCCACTCGCCACGCACCGCCATCAGTCGGTCACCGAGCAATTGCCGCGCGACAGCGCCGCGCAAATCCCCCCGGGAACGAAAGCCACCGGTACCGGGAAACAACAAACGCTTGAAGAACCGCTCCACCCCGCCACTGCGGTAGCGGCCATACCCCGCGAAGCTCTCATCACCACCCTCCCCCGAAAATACGACTTTCATCGTGTGGCTGGCCTCCTCAGCGAGGAGCAATGTCGGCAAGCTC
The DNA here is from genome assembly GCA_038151055.1 of Luminiphilus sp. GTDB lineage: Bacteria > Pseudomonadota > Gammaproteobacteria > Pseudomonadales > Halieaceae > Luminiphilus. Next base: position 9,258 of record JAYOUT010000027.1, on the reverse strand, counting down.
GCGGGGTCGCGCATGAGATCATCCGCCGCCCACACTACCTGCGGCAGTCGCGACAACATGTCATCGGCTTTGGGCGTAATCACACGATGAACAGTGCCAAAGTGCGTGGCTAGGCGGGTGGCGACATCCAGCTCGTCGCCGACAGAAGAGTCGGGAAAGCCCAATGAGAATGTATGGATGTTTTCCATTCCGTACCGCCGCATCAAACCCAGCAGAATCGTCGAGTCGACCCCGCCGGACAAAAACAGGCCAATGGGCACATCTGATCGTTGGTGCTGAGTGAATACGACCTCCATCAACTCATCGAGTGCCGCAACGGGATCTTCCATCTCCGCGCTGACCAGCTGATTGAGTGACCAGTGACGCCATTGATCGACGCAACGGCCATCGCGGATCAACAGCGCCTCGCCGGCCAACAATCGCTGCACCCCCTCAAACGGTGTATTGCGCGAGAGCGGATGCTGCGCCTCGATGTATTGCAACAGCGCGAGCGGGTTAAGAACCGGCGTCGAGGGCAATAGCGCCAATAGTGCCTTGAGCTCCGAGGCAAAGTGCACACCGTCGTGATTTTCAGACCAGTAAAGCGGTTTCATGCCCAGCGGATCCCGAGCCAGCAACACCTCACCTGACTCGATATCCTGCAGTGCAAAGGCGTACATCCCTTCAAGGCGATCAAGAACGTCTCGGCCCCACAGTCGGTAGCCCTGAAGAATCACCTCGCAGTCGGAACCGGTTTGAAACGGTGCCCCGAGTGCCAACAGCTCGGAACGCAGCTCTAGGTGGTTGTAGATTTCTCCATTCGCTACCAGCACGTAGCGGCCGCAAGGCGAGCGCAACGGCTGCGCGCCCCCCTCGAGATCAATAATCGACAGTCGCGTATGCCCCAACGCCACCTGCTGTTCGATGGAATCGCCCTGCCCATCAGGGCCTCGGTGCTGTAACGCCGCCAGCGCAAAGGGCAGCCGGTCAGCAGTCAATTCGCCGCGCGCTGCAATGCCCGCCAAACCACACATCTAGATTTCACACCAACGAGCTGTGAAAAAAGCAGGCTGAAAAAGAGCAGGCATCAAGCCTCCACTGGGTCGGAATAAACAGAGTGTAAGCGCGAGGCTCGGCCTCACCAAGCCACGATAGTCGGCCCTATGCTAACCTCGAAACAGCTCTCTACAGGCGATACGCAGTGTCACGGCCAAAACTGGCAATTCTGGTTTCCTTTTCCGGGCAAGGTGGCGTGGAGCGCATGGTAACCAACCTGTGCCGGGCCTTTGTTGATAAACCGATCGATCTCGACGTGCTGCTGATCAAAGCTCAGGGGCCCTATGTCGAGAGGCTACCCAACAACGCCAACATCATTCGACTGCGCGCAAAGCACTCGCTGACCAGCGTCTGGGAGGTTTCTCGGTATCTCCGCACCGAGCGGCCAACGGCTCTGCTGGCGATCAAGCATCGCGCGATCTTGGCAGCGCTTAGAGCGAGGCGGCTGGCGGGTACAACCACGCCGATCTCCGGACGCTTGGGCACCACGGTCTCGGCTGCCTTGGCGAGCAAATCCCGACGCCGTCAACAAAGCTGGTATCGCGCCATGCGGCGCCATTACCCCCAGCTGGAGACGTTGGTCGCCGTCTCACAGGGGGTCGCCGACGATGTGATGGCGATCACTGACATGAGACCCCCACAGATTACGGTGGTGCGCAATCCCACTATCACGCCTGAGTTGCTGCAAGCCGCTGAGCACCCCGTTGAACATCCTTGGCTGCAAACCGGGTCAGATATTCCCGTCATACTCGGGGTGGGACGCCTGACCGAGCAAAAAGATTTCCCCACTCTGCTGTCAGCCTTTGCCTTGGTTCGCGCGCAGCGACAGGCGCGACTGATTATTCTGGGAGACGGTAGGCTGCGGTCTGATTTACTGGCTCAGGCCGAGACGCTGGGTGTCGCGGAAGATGTTGCATTGCCCGGCTTTCAGGACAATCCATGGGCGTGGATGAAACGGGCCAGTGTGTTTGCGCTCTCGTCTCGATGGGAGGGTTCGCCCAACACGCTGACCGAGGCCATGGGGCTGGGGGTGCCGGTGGTGAGCACCGACTGCCCGAGTGGCCCAAGAGAGCTACTCGATAACGGGCGCGTTGCGCCGCTGGTCGCCATGGGCGACACCGAAGCGCTCGCTAAGGCGTTACTGTCCACACTTGCTCACCGCCCCGATGGCACTGACCTAGTCGAAGCCGTCAGCGCATACCACCAAACCTCGAGCGCCGCAGGCTACCTGCAAGTGCTCGGTCTGGCGCCGTCTCCGGAGGTATAGTGGTTTTCAGAATGTTGGGTGACAGCGAGGAGCGACTCAGATGACACGACCCCGCCGCGGCTACACGGACGGTCCTTTCGGGCAAATCCATTATCAGGACACCGGCGGTGAAGGGTTCCCTCTGGTGCTCTGTCATCAAGCGCCGATGACTTCGCGCCAATACGATACGGTCTACCCGCTTCTCTCGGCCGAGGGTATTCGCGCAATTGGCATCGATACGCCTGGATTTGGACTGTCTGACGAACCAAACCATGTCCCGTCGGTCGAGGACTACGCGACAGCGATACCGGCGGTCCTGGATCATCTTGGGATTACTCAAACCGATATCCTTGGCCATCACACTGGCGGACTGATTGCGACTGAAGTCGCGCTTCAATTTCCTGACCGAGTCCGCAACCTGGTAATCAATGGCCCCTGTCCTTTCACACCCGAGGAACTGCTTGAATGGAACGCGTTTGTTGAAAATTTCGAGAAGAACTTTGAGCACAAAGGGGACGGCTCTCACCTCAGCGAGGTATTCAGCCGCCGGTGGAACTGGGCTGAAGAAGGGACCGACCCCGCCCTGGTCACGCGGTATGTGGTCGAGCAATTCCAGGGCTATGGACCGTTCTGGTACGGACACAACGCGGCCTTTACCTATGATCACAATGTCACGCTGCCGAAAATCAGACACCGTACGATGATTCTCATCAACACCGGCGACATCATTTATGAGCATGCGAAAAGAGCACACGAGATGAGGCCCGACTTTGCATTTTGTGAATTGCAAGGCGGGGGTGTCGACATCACTGATCAAATGCCTAAAGAGTGGGTTGCCGCCGTATCAGACTTTCTCAGGGGCTGAGAACGTTGGGCGCCTCATCAAGGCACCCTCGCAGTCGCTGTACCTTTTGGCTTTGTCTCGCGGTGGGAGCGTGCTAGCACCACAGATCGACCCGACCTGACCCCTTACCATCAGCGCGCGCTGGTTCGGTCAAAACCGCAGCATCCATTAGCTGCCATAGACCCTGACCGGCTTGCGATTCGCGGGCGATCTGCACAGAATCAATAGCATTCCATCATGACAACAACCAAAACAGGAATTGACTCGCCATGTCACAGATCAAAGCACTGTTTCTCTCTCTTAGCGCTGCGCTGGCCCTGGCCTTATCACCGGTCGGCCACGGGGCAGACGATCACGAGAAAATTCTCGCGCTCTACCAGGGTTGGATCACAGCGGTAGAGGCCAGCGACATCGACGGCTACGTCGGCGGATTACACCCTGACGTCAGTTTGCGGCCGCCCGGCGTACCCGGCCTTGACGGCCGGGAAAACTATCGAGAATTTCTTGGCCCGGTCTTTGCCACGGCGCGCTACGAGATCACCATCGACGTGCCGCACAGCATTACCATGATGGGTGATGCGGCGGTGGTCGAGTACGACTACACGATCCGCCGCATCGTTGACAGCGCAGCGGAGGGTGACTTGCCAGAGGGCGCGCTTGAGGGTGAGTCCACCACCAGCCATTACATTGATGTGGTCGCCAAAGACGATTCGGGGGCATGGAAAATTCGTCTCCACAGCTGGTCTATGACGCTGTGAGACCGTCGCCCAAGATGCCCTCTTTGCCCAAAGTATTTGTCAGCTAGTGGTCGTGACAAATACACACAACCAGCGCGGCTACGCACTGATCACCGGCGCCTCAGCCGGACTCGGCGCCGAATTTGCGCGACAGCTCGCGGCCCAAAAGCATGATCTCATTCTGGTGGCGCGACGCGAAGATCGGCTGCAGTCGCTCGCTGAATCCCTTCGCCAGACCTACGGCGTAGGCTGTGAAATCATTGTTGCTGACCTGTCTGACCCCGGAGCAGGCGAGCACGTCGCCACGCGCTGTCTTGACGCTGGCTGGCAGGTCGACTGGCTGGTGAACAATGCGGGCGTGGCGGGCCCCGACTTGCTGAAAGATCGTGACTGGTCAGCGCAAAACACGTTTTTTCAATTAATGATGCTCTCGGTGGCGGATTTGTGTCATCGGCTGATACCGCAGATGGTCGCGCGCGGCTACGGACGCGTCATCAATGTGGCATCGGTGGCGGCGCGCGTACCGCGCTCTGGTGGCTGTAACTATGGCCCGGCTAAAGCTTACCTAGTGGCACTGTCAGAGGAACTGAACCTCACTGTTGCTGCACAGGGCGTGCATGTTTCCGCCCTCTGCCCGGGCTTCACTCACACTGATTTTCATGAAACCGCCGGTCTCATGGAGATGAAAAACAACATGGCCAAGTGGCTGTGGTACGACGCAGATGTCGTCGTGCGTGATGCCATCAATGGCGTCGAGGCCGGAAAACCCGTCGTCGTATCGGGGCGTCTGTACCGTTGGCTGGATCCCATTTTTCAGTCCGTCTGGACGCGACGCTGGCTGCGCATCAAAGCCAGACCGGAGTGAATTGCTCACCCACAATCTTAATCGTCGAATCCATGGAGGGCGACGTCGAGTGCTGAATCTGAGCAGGAGAACTTTACTCGCCAGCGCAGCCGCACTGTCGCTGAGCCGAACAGACACCACGCGAGCAGATCCCTCCCGGCACTACGACGTCATCGTTGTCGGCGGTGGCACCGCGGGTATTCCCTGCGCGTTGTTCGCCGCGCAGGGCGGTGCAAAGGTGTTGCTGATAGAAAAGAGTCCCGCTTTGGGCGGCACCCTGTTTTGGTCTACCGGCCAAATCGCCGGCGCGGGAACCGTTTTCCAACAACGCCTGGGTATCACTGATAGCCCCGACGCGCATTTCGATGACTGCATGCGCATCAACGAAAACACGGCCGATCCGGCGCTCACCCGCCTCACCGTTGATCATGCCGGTGACTCCATCAATTGGCTCGCGGATCATGGCTTTGAGGTCATGGCGGGTCACCCGGTCACAGGCATTGGCCACGACCACTTCACCACCCGGCGTTACCAGCAAGGAGTCAAAAGTGGCCTGTCGATATTGGAGGCCTTTCTCCCCTCCCTCGAGGCGAGCATTGCTCAGCAACAGGTCACACTGCTGACCGGTACCGCGGTAGAGGGGCTCATTCAGGAGCGCTCGGGCAAGATCGTCGGTGTGACCGCCACAGGCCCGTCGGGCACCCACGATTTCAAGGGATCCCATGTGGTGCTCGCGTCTGGCGGGTGCGCGGCCAATCCCAGACTGTTCGAGGATCTCCATGGCGTGCCGCTCTATGCCAAAACCGCGTACCCCACCTCACAAGGAGATGGGTTGATTCTGGGCATGTCAGCCGGCGGCGCCATCGTAGGCGGCGAAAAATATGCCAGCTTACCGGGGCTGGTGCCCGACGCGTGGCAATACCCCGCCCAAATGTATGCCTGGGCGCCTTTGCATCCGATGGTGCGCCAGCCATGGGAGATTTTGGTAAATGCCCGCGGTGAACGATTTGTGCGGGAGGATCACCCCAGCGTCCATCAAATCGAGCGGGGCATTTATCGACAGCCAGGCCACCGGCACTGGGCGATCTTTGATGCTGACATGCTGGCACAGTCCGAGCCGATCATTCCTGACTGGAGTCGCGAGCGGCTCGCCAACGAATACCAGACACACCCCATGTTCAGTCGCGCCATGAGTCTTGAGACACTCGCTTTTCGCGCGGGCCTCAATGCGGTCTCCCTTAAGCTGACTATCGCCGACTACAACCGGAGAGTGCGGCAAGGCGAGCCCGACCGCTTTGGCAGGACACATCGACCGATGGCGATCGAAAAAGCGCCTTTTTATGCCATTGCCATGCAAGGGTGGACGCTGGTCTCCTTTGCCGGGCTCAGCGTGAATACTGGCTTCCAAGTGCTGGACCCCGAGCGGCGACCGATCCCCAACCTATACGCCATCGGCGAGGTCATCGGTGCGGGCGCCACCTCGGGTGCCGCCTACACCAATGGCATGCTGGTGACCCCCGCTATCACCTTTGGACGTCTGCTGGGCGCAAGGCTGTCAGAGGGCGGCTAGCGGGCCGCCATTGCGGCGTTGAGCCCTTCGACTCCGCAGTGGGACGATTTAGCAATAAGTGACAGACCGGTTTCGGCGATTGCACTCATCATGGCTCCTTGTTACGTTCTATTTGAGGTCAATTAAGGAGATCCCATGAAACTCAAAGGTTTTGTAAGTGCAGTTAGCGCCCTGATGCTCGTTTCACCCTTCGCGTCAGCGGGCAATCCCGTGCAGATGTGGAAGTGCAACATCAACGGCGACGTAAGCGAAGAATCCGTGATCGCTCAAGCGAGCGCATGGAAAAAGGCAGCGAGCGAGTTGCCCGGTGGTGAGGGCATGAATGTATGGTCTCTGTACCCGGTCGCTGTGGGTGCTGATGGCGATGGCACCGACGTCATGATGGTCGTAGGCTGGGGATCATTCAGCAATTACGGCGAGTGGTGGGACGCCTACCCCTCATCTGACGTTGCGCAAATGGAGCGCGAGACCATGACCTGCCACGGCAGTGCGTTGTGGGAGAGTGAGGCCGGCTAAACGCCTCTCAAGGAAATACCAGGGGCCGCCTCCGGGCGGCCCTTTTTCGTTGTGCCGGCCAAAAGTGACGCTGAAGGGCCAGTTTTAGACAGACGAGTAGCAAACGATGTCCCAAGTCTGGAGTTGTAACGAGTGGGATCCGCTCGAAGAAGTCATTGTGGGCAACCC
>JAYOUT010000027.1:0-2198 GCA_038151055.1 Luminiphilus sp. | reverse complement strand
GGCAATGAATTAGGCGGTCACTGGTTGCAGCGCATACTCGGCGATGAGTTCCGTGTGCACTTCCTGAAAGACGTGTACTTCGGCAGCCATATCGACTCGACCTTGGTGGCGCTGCGGCCGGGGCTGGTGCTGGCCAACCCCGAGCGCCTGTCGATGGATACCATCCCTGAGTTCCTGAAAGACTGGGAGATCATCTTCAGTCCGCCGATGGAAAATCAGGAGCGTCACAGTCCCGAATATCTCCAGCAGGCCATTGGCAGTGAATGGATCGACATGAATCTCTTCAGCGTTGGACCCGATACCGTGGTGGTCGACAGCTACCAGACCGGATTGATCGCACTGCTTGAATCCAAGGGGCTGGAGGTGATCCCGCTCACGCTGCGCCACTCGCGCATGATGGGTGGCGGCTTTCACTGCGTCACGCTGGATACCCGGCGCCGTGGCAAGATGGAATCCTACTTTTCCTGACGGGCCCACCATGACCGACTGCGGCAGGCTTCGATGACGCTACTGTGGATCGCACTGCTACCCGCCGCCGTGACCGCGGCCTGGGTCCGTTATCGTCAGGTGGTGGCCGACAACGCCTACTCACCCAGTCAGGAACCCACCCTGACCCAATCCTATCCCGCGACACCGTGGGGCAGTCATTGCCACCAGCAGGGTGCGCACTGGCTGCACGAGATCTTTGAGCGCTCGGCGGCGCAATATCCTGAATTCACTGCGTTATCGGTGCCCGAGACAGGGGAGTCACTGACGTATACAGAGCTTGATCAGCTGGCCAATCAACTCGCGGCCGTGATCGGCGGCGCGGTTTCTGAGGCGGATCAGGTCGTGGCGGTGCGCCTGCCTCAAGACTCGGCCACCGTCGTTGCCCTGCACCTGGCCATCCTTAAGGCGGGCGCCACACAATGCTTTATCGACCCCGACGCGCCAGATGAACTGTTCTCGCGGGTACTGGGTGACGCCCGGCCCGCCCTGCTCATCAGCGACAGTTTGCCAGCGGGCTATACCGGCGAGTTTCTATCACCAGAGGCATTGCTGAGTCAGGCGGAGTCCGGACCCTCCCGCGCACCCTCGGCGCCTTGGCTGGATGACCCGCAGCGCAGACTGGCCTCACTGTTTTACACCAGCGGCACCACCGGACACCCCAAGGGCGTCGAATGCCCTCATGCGGGCTATATCAACCTCGCCCAGTCCTACGCAACCTTTTACGACTTCGTGCCCGGCAGCGACGCCAGCTCGCTGACCTCATCGCTGGGATACGACGGCAGCATTTCCGAGATGTATAGCGCCTGGGTCGCCGGCTGTGAGGTCGTGCTGCTGACCAAGTCAGCGCTCAGATCCGGCCCCGACTTACTGCCCGTCTTGCGCGATGCGCAGGTCACCGCCCTGTTTTGCCCGCCCGTACTGCTATCAACACTGACTGCGCAACCCGAGCGCGACCTGCCTTACCCGATTTGCCGCTACATCGTGCCGGCTGGCGAGGCCTTTCCCGCCTCCTTGATCGAGCCCTGGTCTAGGGCCCGGCGGCAGATCGTCAACACCTACGGCCCGACAGAAGTCAGCACCGATACCAGCCGGCAACTGCTGCGGCCCAATGAGGCTGTCACGATCGGCAGCCCGTTTCCCGGCGTCAGCTATACGATTGTCGATCCGGACACGCTAACGCCCCTACCCCATGGTGAAGAGGGCGAGCTGTGCATCGGTGGCGTTCAGCTGGCCCGCGGCTACCGCAATCTGCCCGAGATCACCGGCGAGCGGTTTGTTACCCACCCCGTGCTCGGGCAGATTTACCGCTCTGGAGACCGGTGCCACGTTGACCCACACACCCTGCGGGTGCATTTCCATGGCCGCATTGATGCCCAGCTGAAGGTCAGGGGTTACCGGGTTGAAGCACAGCCCATCGAGTCGCTGTTGCAGGATCAATTTGCCGACATTGAGACAGCGGTGCTGGACTGCCAGGACAATGAACTCGTCGCCTTGTTGCGAGCGCCCACGCTCTGGTCAGAGGACAGCGCGGCCACCAACATCCAGCCCCTGCACCATGCATTGATAAGTGAGGCGCAGCAGTTGATATCAGCGCGGTTCCCGCCTTACGCGGTACCCAGTCGCTTTTTTGTTGTGAATCGATTCGAGCTGGTGCCCGCCTCGGGCAAAATCAACCGCCGCGCCCTGCCCTCGGTAGCGGACATCGCTGA
>JAYOUT010000026.1:3289-28453 GCA_038151055.1 Luminiphilus sp. | reverse complement strand
GGTGGCGGCGACATACAGTTGATGCGATAGCAGGGCGGTGCGGGCGCCAAGCAGACCCTGTAGCCCGAAGCCATCACCGCTTGCCGCATGTTCCAGCGTCGTCTGTCGCAGTCCAAAGTCCTTGGGCTTTCCCAGTTGGTTATTTAGCAGTCGCTCGACAGGCGTATTGAGCTCGATGTGGGCATCTAGTTCGGCTTCGCTCACCCGCTGCACCGAGCCGTTTGCGTCTTCTGCGCTGTAGGTGATGACGCCATCATTACCGTGTCGCTCAGTGACCGTCAGGACAGATCCATCGAGCCGGGTGAGCAGATCGCCCGGTTTAAGCTCGAGGCGTGTCAGTGGCGCTCTGTCTGTGGCGTACACCCGCTCTTCTTCTACCGCTGGAAAGTGCAGTGTGACCCGGCGCTCGTCGGCTTGGGTGACGATGCCGAGTCCCAGGGTGCTGTCAGCGTGGCTGACCCAACGTTGGCCAGGAAAAAAAGTATCGCTCATGGACTAGAAAAATAGCTGGTAACTGTTGTCGCGGGCTTGCTCGAGAAACTGCTCAACCGGTAGCCCCTTGAGATCAGCAAGCGTCTCAGCAATGAAGGGTAGATAGCACGGGGCATTAGGGCGGCCTCGATAGGGCACGGGGGTGAGGTAGGGCGCGTCGGTCTCGAGCACAATTCGCTCGACGGGCGTTGCCTGAACAACTGATCTCACGTTATCCGCGTTGCGGAAAGTAGTGATGCCATTGAAGCCGAGCATGAAACCCTCTTCGAGGCAGAACTCGGCAAGCGCCAATGAACTCGTGAAGCTGTGAATGACGCCTTTGCGTCCCAGCGAGTCACTGTGATTTGAGAGAATCGCCCGCGTATCTTCGTCGGCGTCGCGGGTATGGATGACGACCGGTAGGGCAAGCTCTGCCGCCAGTGCTAATTGTTCATCAAACGCGCTGATCTGCGCTTGGCGATCAGCATGGTCGTAATAATAGTCCAGGCCGATCTCGCCGACCGCGATTACCCGCTCATGAGTACAGCCATCGCGGACTCTCATAGAGAGCGATGCATCCCAACTGTCCGCCTCATGCGGGTGTATGCCCTGAGTGCACCACACCTGCGGGTGGGTATCCGCCAGTGAGCGGACCGTATCCAAGTTATCGGCTGACACCGAGATCGTCACGATGCGCTCAATGCCGACCTCAACTGCCTGCTCGAGCACTGCCTGCAGTCCGGCGTCCTCGAGATAGTCAAGATGGCAATGCGTTTCGACAATCGGGGTGTCGTATTGCGGAATAGCGCGGCGGTGACGTTGGCTCATGGGGGCGTGCTACTGAACGGGCGCGAAGTATGGCACAAATGATTCAGTATGACCTGAACTAGCCGCCTGCTATCCCCGGTGAACGGTGCGGAATCGCATTGACTGCACCGTGTCGATAATCTGCTCCCACAGCCATTGATGCACCGGCGAATGCTCAGTCCGTTTATGGGCAATCAGCGAGTACTGAACGCTGAACGTCATATCAACTGGCAGCGTCAAAGCGACGATGTCGCGGGTGGCGCCTTCGTTTCGTGCTAAATAAGCCGGGCAGATGAGCAGGTAGTCGGTCTCTCTGAGGATTTCGAAGGCGGTGAGTAAGTGTGATGTCTCCAGAATTCCTCGATCACTCTCGAAAAGCCCGCGCGCAAGGACCTGGCCGCCGATGAGCTCTTCTCTATCCGCAACGTAAAGGGCGACCTGCGGGTATTGTCGAATGAGTGGAGCGCTAAGCGTTTGCGCGACCAATGGGTGTTCCTGTCGGACGAATATCGCCAGTGGCGAAGCGGCGAGCGGCGATACAGAATACTCTGGTGGATACTCCTCTCGCTGGATCTGGATCGCGAAATCCAATTCCCCGTTGGCGAGTTGATCAAGCTGTCGCTCGGCCCGCGTAATGGTTCTCAGTCTTAAGCGAGGTGCGCTGGATTGGAGTCTTGCCGAAAGTGGCGGGAGCAAGGTGAATCCCACGTACTCGGAGATGGCTAAATTAATCTCGCCGCGAAAGGCGGCAGGTGAAAAATCTCCAGCATCCAGAAGCCCGTCGACCTGCGACAAAATGCTCTTCAGTTCGCCCGCCAAGCTGATGGCGCGAGGGGTCGGCTGAATACCCCTTTTGCTACGGACGAACAGCGGGTCGTCAAAGGTCTCACGCAGTCTGCCCAGCGTTTTTGACATGGCAGGCTGGGTAATATTGAGTCGCTCAGCGGCGCGAGAAACGCTGCCTTCCTGCAATAAAATATGGAGTGCAACCAATAGGTTAAGATCTATTCTTGCCAGCCGGTTTAGATTCATCTGATGACCTTATAACGTGCAGGACTGTATTTGATTAAAAAAATACATTGGTGGTAATGATAGCGCCAATACATCATCAGCAACAGGTTCTGAGCAGTGAGGGTGGGGTTTCCCCTTTTAGACCTCATCCAGCCCAGGGTCCGATACAGCCTCTGCCCGCCTCTCTGAGGCGGGTTTTTTTTACGCTATATTCAGCCGCTGGAACTGTGCTCTTTTCAGGCGGCGGTATTTGATGCGTTTGCTTTTGGCAATGTGCTGTTTAACCGGGTTTGCACACGCTAATACACCCGTGCCCTTTGGGCTCGACATTCAGCTTGCCGAACCACTGGTCGCTCATCATAGCCAGGTCATCTTCGACGCTTCATTGTCGCCCGATCTCGACGTTGCTGAGGCGGAACTCGTCAGCCTAGAGCAGAGCTTGGGTCCCTATCATCCTGATCTGGCCGGACGCATGGTAGAGGTGGCGCAATTGGCTTTTCAATCCGGCGACATTGGGCTGGCCGGAGAGCTATATGACAGGGCGCTCCACAACGCGCGGGTAAACAATGGCTTGTATGGTGACCAACAGCTGCCGATCTTGCGGGGGCTGCTAGACCTTTATCTCTTATCGGGAGATCGCGAAGCCTTCGAGTCACGAGCGGCTTATCAGTTTCGTTTGCTGGGGTCCGGCTTGCCCCCCTTCGAGCCAGGCGAGTTACAGGCTGCGTTACAGTTTTTTGATGTTTCATTGGACGCGTTGATGGACGTCCCCTGGAGCGGACGAGACCGTGACTTGATTCGGCTTCACGATCGCTTTGACGCGATGGCTGAGTCGGTTTGTGGTGACGACTCGGTCAAAGCGCGTTGGTGTGAGCCCTTCACGTTTCGTCTGGCGCGATTTTATTATCTGCTCGAATTTAAACTCGAAGCCTTCGTCGATGACCCTCGGTTTGAGCGCACCTTTTCTGATCCTAACTGGCAGTCACTCGAGCTTGAGCCGCGTCTGGAAGCGCTGCAGCGCCGTCTGTTTAATCGCGGAGAGACTGCCCTAGAGCGATTACTGGCCGTTGACCCACACAGTCACGATGCGCTCTCAGCGTTGGCAGACTGGAATTGGTTTTATCGCAAGCGCGATAAAGCGCTGAAGCTGTATTCAAAAGCCTGCAGTGCTCAGCCGGAGCGATTTGAAAGAGCTGGCCCGTTGCCGGAATATCCCGGGCTGGCATTCGAGCTCGCATTTCAGGAGCCCCCCGTACCGGTGCATCTTGCGTTGACGGTCACGGAGCGTGGTCAGCCTAGAGATGTTGATGTGCAGTTAGTCGACGGTGAAGACGGGGAGGCGCCGCCGGGCAGAGTTCGTCGCGCTGTTCGTCGCATGATTTTCAGGCCGGCACTCGATGAGTGTTCCGACCCCACCGATAGTCAACTCAATATGGATGTCGTTTTTCTGCAGTAATTCAGTCGTTGTGGATGACCAGTAAAGCGCCCGTCGCTTTGACCGTGCCTGACAGTCTCCAGTCCAGCAGTTCGCCGCCGTGGCGCTCAATCGCTTTTTCTGCCATCTCGTGAAATGTGGGTCTCTCGGGATCGCCGATCACGATCGTACCCACGCCGGCATCAATAGCGCGATCTATCATCTTGCCGACAGGCTTTACCAGCTCGTCCCAGAAGCAAATGTCGCCGCCAAACAAAATATCAACGTTCTTCAGATCTCTCTTTTGGACCTTTTCAAACCGCTGTACCCATGACGCCGTTTCAACGCCGTTCAGGGCGGCGACAGCGTCAAGGTAGGGGAATACCGCGGCATCCGCGTCCATTGATATGACGTCCGATCCCCATTGCTTGGCACACCAGATGCCGGTGATGCCCCAGCCGCAGCCGGCGTCGAGTATTTTTTTTCGACGGGCGGGGGGGTGCTTTTTCAAATAGTCGATGATGAGGCAGCTTGATTTCCACAGCTTGGTGCCGTGGATAGTGGGCTCATGCCCCGCGCGTTTCACTGCCCGTATGCTGCTATGTCCGGAGTAGGGCATGACAACGCCCCGAAAGCGTCGGAGTTTTTTATCTGCGGATTTGCCGGCGACTGTCGCAGCGGTTTTGGCGCGTTTTTTTGTGCTACTCGATCGAGAAGGCGAGGGTTTTGAGGGTGCCATGATAGGTGCCGCAGTCGAAAAGACCGCGAGCTTACCAAACCTGTGCTGACTAAGGTATCAGCGTTTGGTGACTTCTTCTGCCTGGAGGCCCTTGGGGCCCTCGACCAGAGTAAATTCGACTTCTTGGCCTTCGTTCAAGCTACGGTATCCATCCCCCTGAATAGCGCGAAAGTGAACGAAGATGTCATCTGGCCTGTCGGCCATTGTGATGAAGCCGAAACCCTTGGCGTTATTGAACCACTTGACGGTTCCCGTCTGGCGGTCTGACATGACTGATTCCACCGCATTAGAATTATTATGGGGTATAGGTGTATCAGGGCTTTAAGCAGAACGCAACTCCTCAATTTGCGCACGTTGCTTTTCGAGCACTTGCAGTGCCGTCTCCGCTTGCTCCAGCTTCTGTCTCTCGGCCGACACGATTTCGGCCGGCGCTCGTTCGACGAAAGCGGCGTTATTAAGCTTGCCGGACAGCTTGCTAATTTCTTGGTTTTGACGCGCGATTTCTTTGTCCAGCCGGGTAACTTCGGTATCGATGTCGATGACGCCGGCCATAGGGACCCTGATTTCGAGTTCACCACACAGCGCCATCAGACTGGCCGGCACGTCATCTTCCGGGGCGAGCACGCTGATGCCGCTCACTTTAGCCAGTCGCCCCAGATACGCTTCGTTTTGCTCCAGCCGCTTGGCGTCGGTAGCTGATGCGTTGACGACAAAAACGGGAAGCTCGGTGCCGGGCGGGATGTTTGACTCGGAGCGGATGGTTCTGATGGCCACAATCACCTGCTTTAACCACTCGATTTCTCCCTCTGCTTCCAGGTCAACTCGGTCGGGTTGTCGGTCTGGCCAGGGAGCCAGCATGATGCTCTGCTGATGCTGACCCACCAAGGGGCTAACTGTCTGCCAAATTTCCTCTGTCAGGAACGGCATAAACGGATGCAACATCCGCAACGCTTCCTCGAGCACCTCAATAAGGGTTTTTCGCGCTGCAAGTTGCTCAGTCTGTGCTGTGCTCTCTTCCCACAGCACCGGCTTTGAGAGCTCCAGATACCAGTCGCAGAACTCGTTCCAAACAAAGTCGTAAAGCGCCTGCGAGGCGAGGTCGAAGCGGTAGCCAGCGACGGCATCCTCGACCGCTGTGAGTGTGGCCTCGGCCCGACTGCGGATCCACCTATCCGCTAATGAGGGCGAGATATCGTTGCTGGAGAGATCATGCTCTTGCGTGTGGCTGAGCACGTACCGCGATGCGTTCCAGATTTTGTTACAGAAGTTTCGATACCCCTCCATGCGACCGATATCAAACTTAATGTCTCGGCCAGTGGAAGCGAGGGAGTAGAAGGTATAACGCAAGGCGTCAGTGCCATAACCGGGAATGCCGTCGGGAAATTGTTTTCGCGTCGCTTTTTCAATCTTAGCCGCAAGTTGAGGCTGCATGAGATTGGCAGTGCGCTTTGCAATGAGCGTCTCAAGATCGATACCGTCGATTAAGTCTATGGGATCCAGGACATTGCCCTTTGACTTGGACATCTTTTGGCCTTCACCGTCGCGCACCAAGCCGTGTACGTAAACCGTATGAAAGGGCACCTCGTCCATAAACTGCAGCGACATCATGATCATTCTGGCGACCCAGAAGAAAATAATGTCGAAGCCTGTCACCAGCACAGACGCCGGATGGAAGGTCTTTAGGTCGCTGTTTTGGTCGGGCCAGCCGAGCGTGGAGAAGGTCCACAGCGCGGACGAGAACCAGGTATCAAGCACATCCTCGTCCTGACGCAGTGTGACTGAATCGGCGAGCTTGTAGGCTTCACGAACCTGCGCCTCCGATTCGCCCACATAGACGTTGTCGGCCTCGTCGTACCATGCGGGAATTCGGTGTCCCCACCAGAGCTGCCGACTGATGCACCAATCCTGTATGTCCCGCATCCAGGCAAAGTAGGTGTTTTCCCACTGCTTTGGGACAAATTGGATAGACCCGTCTTCGACGGCGGTGATGGCAGGCTCTGCCAGTTTCTTGGCATCGACATACCATTGCGGTGTCAGCCATGGCTCGATCACGGCCCCAGATCGATCCCCTCTGGGCACTTTAAGGGTATGCGGCTCAATCTTCTCCAACAGATCAAGCGCCTCGAACTCCTCAACAATCAGTTTGCGCGCGTCGAACCGGTCCAGGCCGCGAAAGCGCTCGGGTGCCGCGTCATTGATTTTGGCCTCGGCCGTTAAAACGTTGATCTTTGGCAGCTCGTGCCGCTCGCCCATGGCGTAGTCATTAAAGTCGTGGGCGGGGGTAATCTTGACGCAGCCCGACCCGAACTCTGGGTCGACGTAGTCATCAGCAATGATGGGGATCACACGGTCGGTTAGCGGCAGATCGATGGTTTGCCCAATCAGGTGCCGGTAGCGCTCATCTTCGGGATGGACCGCCACGGCAGTATCGCCAAGCATTGTCTCCGGGCGTGTGGTGGCGACGACAAGAAAACCTTGCCCGCTGCTGAGCGGATAGCGGAGATGCCACAGCGACCCGGTCTCTTCCTCTTGAACCACCTCAAGATCCGAGATGGCCGTCAGGAACTTTGGATCCCAGTTAACCAAACGATACCCGCGATAGATAAGTCCCTTCTCATGGAGCGAGATAAAGACCTGCTGCACTGCTCGAGACAGACCCGGATCCATGGTGAAACGTTCACGAGACCAGTCAGGGGAGGTACCCAGTCTTCTCAGCTGCTGTGTGATGGCGCCACCTGATTGGTTTTTCCAATCCCAAACCCGCTCAATAAAGGCGTCTCTGCCCAGCGCTTCACGGCTGGTGCCTTCGGCTTCGAGCTGTCGCTCAACGACCATCTGTGTGGCAATGCCAGCGTGGTCTGTGCCCACTTGCCACAGCGTGTTGTGGCCGCGCATGCGGTGGTAGCGAATGAGGGCATCCATGATCGCCTGCTGAAAGCCGTGCCCCATGTGGAGCGTGCCTGTGACGTTGGGGGGTGGTATCGGGATGCAGTAAGCAGGTCCATTGCCGCTGGGCGCAAAGTAACCCTCCGACTCCCAGCGGGCATACCAGCGGGACTCGATATCGGTGGGCGAGAAGTTTTTATCCATGGTCACAGGCGCGGGCTCATATCAGCAGCGGTGATTTTAAAGGTCGTGTTTGGCAAGCGGGTAGCCACGATCCCGAAAGAATCGCCACGCTTCCCTTGAGGCGGTTAAGGCTTGCTCCTCGTGCATGACGATTTCGGCCAAGCGCTGAAAGCGGGAGAAATGCCCTTGTACCTTGCCCGTGATATTGATCATGACATCGTCGTATTGCAGTGGTGGTTCTTCCCAGCCGATCAATATCGACTCGCCGTCGTCGTGACCCATGATTGCGTTGGGTAAAAAGCTCTCTGCGCGATCAGCCCACAGTGCGTTCTGGACCTCATTCGCGTCCGATTCATTGCCGACCTGAATGAATATCTGGTGCCCTCGGCTTGTGGCCTTTTCAGCGATGCGGCTAACGGCGGACATGACATTGAGGCCGCCATCCTTGGGCAGCACGTAAAAATCGACCTTTGTCACAGCATGCCGGCGCGTTCGCGCAGGTAGTTAACCAGCAGCGGAACTGGCCTGCCGGTGGCGCCCTTGGGCGCACTGCGGAACGCGGTTCCCGCAATATCAAGGTGGGCCCACTTGTAGTCCTCAGCGAACTGGGACAAAAAGCACGCAGCCGTAATGCTGCCAGCGCCGCCGGTGCCGATATTGGCGAGGTCAGCAAATTGGCTGTCGAGTTGCCGGTGGTATTCCTCCCATATTGGGAACCGCCAGCCCCGGTCATGGCTTCGATCGCCGGCTGCCAAAAGGCTGTCAGCAAGTGCGTCGTCATTGGAGAAAATACCGGTCGCTTCCTGGCCCAGCGACACGATGATGGCGCCTGTCAGAGTCGCAATATCGACGACTTCTGCCGGGGAAAACCGCGACACATAGGTCAATGCGTCGCAGAGCACCAATCGACCTTCTGCGTCGGTGTTGAGGATCTCGATGGTCCTGCCAGACATGCTGGTCACGACATCGCCCGGCTTGGTGGCGCGTCCACTGGGCATATTTTCTGCGGCGGCAATCACGCCGACAATGTTGATGGGTAGTTTCATCAGCGAAGCGGCATGAAGTGTCCCCAGCACAGAGCCAGCTCCGCCCATATCGAACTTCATCTCGTCCATTTTTGCGCCGGGCTTCAGGCTGATGCCTCCCGTGTCGAAGGTAATGCCTTTGCCAACAAGGCAATAGGGACGGCTCTTGGCGGGTGCGCCACTGTATTTCAGGACAATCAACTGCGAGGGCTGCTCGGAGCCATTGCCGACGGATAACAGCGAGTGCATCCCGAGGTCGGCCATCTTTCGCTCATCGAGAACAGATACAGAGAGGTTTTGATGAGCGCGCGCCAGCTTGCGTGCTTCGCTGGCGAGATACTTAGGCGTACAGATATTCCCGGGTAAGTTCACCAGTTCTCTGGTCAAGTTGGCACCCTGTCCGGTTGCGCTACCCAGCCGCACTGCGCGGCGCGCGCGACTTGCAGAGCAGCTCTCATCAGGAGAAATGGCCACCCGCTTCAGCGCACGTGTCGGTTTTTTTCGCTTGTTGAGCGTGTGACTATATTGATAGTGCGCAAGCGTCGCTTGCAGGGTCAATTGTTCGATCAGTGTCTCCGGTGCCGCGACTTTTCCCGACAGCGCGTTCATAGCGATCAAGGCGTCGGTGGCAGGCGTGGCCATCAACGCGCGGGCCATGGTTTCGCTAGTCTTTTTTGCCTGAGCGACGGTCATTTTATCGGGGCTGCCGCAGCCGATTAAAAGCACCCGTTTGATCGCACCGGCGCCGGGCAGCGAGTGCGACGCACCGACCGTGCCCGAGAAGTCTCCTTGCTTCAGCGCGCGTCCAAGCGTGCCACTCAATACCGCATCCAAGGCTTTCAGTTCGGCTGGCAAGGTTTTGCGATCGGGCAGTAACACGATTAATGCGTCGGTTTTGGCGCTCGCCAATGTGCCTGCTGCCTTTACGGTAATGCTCAGTGTGGCCATATTGATGTCCCGGGATGTCCTTGGGTGAAAAGGGCGCTAGTGTATGATGCTGACGCCATTAACGAAATAACCCTGTGATGGCGGGATTCCCCAAGCTGAGCTTATGCGCATTCTTCGCTACCTGACCCGAGACATTTTGCTGCACACGTTGGCCGTGAGCTTCGTCTTGTTCTTGGTCGTCTTCGCAGGGCGGTTTATCCGTTACCTCGCCGAAGCTGCGGTGGGGTCTTTAACGGGCGACGTGCTACTGCCGATCATGCTTTACAAGCTGCCCGGATTTTTCGAGATGATTTTGCCTTTGGGTCTGTTTATCGGCATTTTGCTGAGCCTCGGCAGGCTTTATGCGGAGAGCGAGATGGTGGTGCTCCGTGCCTGTGGTGTGGGCCCCGGCAAGCTCGCCCGGTACATCATGGTGCCGGCGCTCACGGTCATGACTGCCGTCGCTGTATTAGCACTGCTGGTCGCACCCGAGGGTTCGGCTAGAGCACAGATTCTGCTCGACAACCCGCGATCTGCCGAGGGCCTGCATATGCTCAATGAGGGGCGTTTCAGGAAGCAACGGCGGGGCAATTATGTGACCTACGCTGAGCGGATAGATGACGATGGGCTCATGCACAATATTTTTGTGTTCGAGCGCCAGCCCGGCGCTGCAGATGATCTCTATACCGCCACTTTTGCCGAGCAGGGCGAGATCGTCTTTGAAGAGAAAACGGGGCGACGATATCTGGAGCTGCGTGGCGGGAGTCGCTACCGGGGTGAGCCCGGGGATAGGGCCCTTGAGGAGGTCACTTTTGAGCTCTACGGAGAGCTGATTCCTGAGCCTCGCAACAGCCTGCGGCGTCAAGGCAAAGTTGAATCTATTCCGACCTCAGTGCTGTGGTCCAGTGACGACCCGCGCCTACTGGGTGCTTTGTGGTGGCGGGTCTCGTTGCCGCTCATGGTGCCTGCGATTGCCATCATCGCTCTGGCGTTAAGTCGAACGGACGCGCGACGGGGACGCTACGCAAAAATAGGGCCGGCGATGGTGGTCTTGCTGCTTTACTTCCTTGGCATGACGCAGGGCCGGAGTGCCATAGAGGGTGGCGAGAGCCCGGTACTGCTCGTATCCGTGCACTTACTATTCGCTGTGATTGCGATCTTGCTGCTGCAGTGGGAGCGACTGAGTAAGCAGTGGAAGGTACGAACGAGTGGGTAAATTCGACTGGTATGTCGGTAAGGCGGTGCTAACAGCGACCTTGGGTGTGCTGCTGTTGCTGGTGGGTCTGGATGCGTTGACTTCTGTGGTCGATGAAACAGACGACATGAGAGATGGGTACGGCTTTCTGAACATTTTGGTGTACGTAGCCTATACCTTGCCTCGTCGCATTCATGAATTTGTGCCCTTTGCGGCATTGATCGGCGCCCTGATTGGTCTGGGCCGCTTGGCGGCTACTAGCGAGTTGACCGTGATGCGCGCAGCTGGGGTCTCAATGTTCAGAATGGCCGCCATGGCGTTGAAACCCGCATTGCTCTTCGCCGCAGTAGGCTTTTCGGTAGGCGAGTTTGTTGCGCCCCATACCGAGCAGCTGGCGATGAGCTACCGGGCTCTCGCGCAGCGCTCAGAGTCTGCCGTGGCGGGGCGATTTGGTGCCTGGAATCGCGACGGCAACACGTTTGTTCACGTCGACGCAGTGCAGCGAGGCGGAGTGGCCTATGGCGTTACGCTCCTCAGCTTCGACGAGGATCGACGTTTGACGACAACGCTGGTCGCCGAGCGGGCGACTCATGCAGGCGATCACTGGATGCTGGAGCAGGTGAATTTGACCTCGCTACAGGCCGGCGCAACCAGCGTCGAGGAGGTCACTTTGTGGCGCTGGGATACGGCGATCACGCCACAGCTTCTGACGTTGGACGTTGTTGAGCCCGAGACCCTGCCGGTTCTGCAGTTATGGCCCTATGCGCAATTCCTAAAACAGCAGGGCATGGTGTTTGCCGATATCGAGCTGGCATTCTGGAGAAAAGTATTACAGCCGCTGGCGACTTTAGGCCTGGTGCTGGTCGCCATGTCTTTTATTTTCGGTCCGCTGCGTCAGGGAACCATGGGTGCGCGCATTTTCGTTGGCGTAATTGTTGGGGTGGTATTCCGAATCAGCCAGGATTTCTTCGGCCCCGCGAGCCTTATTTTTGGCTACGACCCGCTGGTGGCGGCGTTAGTGCCCATTACGCTGTGTTGGCTCGGTGGGCTATGGTTGCTGTGGCGGCGCGCCTGATGGCGGCTCAGTCTGGTTTGGGTAGCTGCACCAATCGGGTGCCGGACAGATGGTCGTGCCAGTAGCGCTGGCGGCTGGGGACATACCGCCATAGATAACCCGCTCCCAACATGCCGGCGGATAGCGCTGCTCCAAACACTCTGACCGTTGTTTGCCCCCAGGTAAGGTCATTGCCTGACTCACTCACCAGTTTGATCCGCCAGGCTTGCATGCCCAGCGTTTGCCCAGCCCGTCGCCAAAAAATGCCGAAGAATAGACACAGAATGACCACCCAGCTGACCCATTGTAGCGCCGCAGGTACAGCGGGCTCCTCGATGCTGTTGGTCGGTCCCAAAATGGCTACCCACAGCCCCGCGGCGGCCATGAACAGGGGGAGCACCAGCAGCGTGTCATACAGCATCGCCAGCAGGTGTCGCCACAGTGGTGGCGAAGGCAGAGTCGCCGTGCTGTCAGTGGATCGATTTGGCTTGTTCATGGTTGGTGGGGATGTGTCGGGCATTTCAGCGTAAAATAGGTTCTCGTCAATTCTACAGAATGCTATGTCGATTCAAATTCAAATCAGTGAGGCGCTGGAAGAGGCGTTCGAACCCAGCGCGATGTGGGTTGAGAACGAAAGCCATAAGCACAACGTGCCGCCCAACTCAGAGACGCATTTCAAAGTCACTCTGGTGAGCGACGCATTTGAGAGTCAGCGCAGTGTGCGCCGACATCAGGCCGTTTACGCCGTGCTGGGTGACTGGTTGGCTGGACCCGTACACGCGCTGGCGCTGCATACTTTCACGCCCGAGGAGTGGGCCGCTTCGGGGGAAGTGCCTGACTCACCGGATTGCCGTGGTGGCACGGGCAAGTGACGTCGAATGGCGCGCAGTCCGATCGCGTGGTGGCCGCGCTGTACCGTTTTGTCTTGCTGGACGATTTCGCCGATCTCAGAGCCCCGTTGCTTGATGTCTGCCTAGAGGCCGGGGTGAAGGGGACCCTGTTGCTGGCCAGAGAGGGCATCAACGGCACCATCGCAGGAACGCGCGCCGGCATCGACCAGGTGATCGGCTGGCTGCAACAGGATCCCAGATTGTCAGCGCTCGATTGGAAGGAGTCCTTCCACATTGATGCGCCATTTCACCGGATGAAGGTCAAGCTGAAAAAAGAAATTGTCACCATGGGGGTCGAGGATGTGGATCCCACTGCCTGCGTGGGGCGCTATGCCACCCCCGAACAATGGAACGCGCTGGTTGACGATCCAGAGTGCCTGATCATCGACACGCGAAATTACTACGAAGTGGCGATCGGCAGCTTTGAGGGAGCGGTCAATCCCGGCACAGAGAGTTTCCGCGATTTTCCTGAGTGGGTGCGTCAGCACCTCAACCCGGAGCAACACAAAAAAGTGGCGATGTTTTGTACCGGGGGCATTCGCTGTGAAAAGTCGACCTCTTTTCTCGTCTCGGAGGGCTTTGAGGAGGTCTGGCATTTGCAGGGCGGTATTTTGAAATACCTCGAGACGGTGCCGGCTGAGCAGTCTCGCTGGCAAGGGGAGTGTTTTGTATTCGACTCGCGCGTGGCCGTCAATCATGAACTGGAGAAGGGTAGCTACGACCAGTGCTACGCCTGCAGACATCCTATTACTGAAGCCGATAAGGCGTCGCAGCACTACGAGAAAGGTGTCTCTTGCCCCCGATGCTATGGGCAGTTAACCGCTGACCGTCAGGCGCGCTTCACAGAGCGGCAGAAGCAGGTCGAACTGGCTGTCGCCCGAGGTGAACGACACATCGGAGGGCCGCCGCCTGCCCGGCAGTTAGATTCGGACTCAGCGCAGACTCGCAAAGCGCGGGAGGAGTGAGCCGGCGGGGTAGAACAGACTGACGCTCTCGCCATCACCGGCAGAGATGATGCCGATGACACGTAGGCTACCGCTCTGGGTTCGCCTGAGTATGGCGCCCCCGGATGCACCTTGCTTGGCGACACAATCAGAAGCGACCGGCATTTGATCGCTATCCGTTATCCTGCAGGTTCGGTGTGTGACCAGAGACCTCGGCCTTGGTCCCGCTCCTGGCGGCGCGGCATATTCGGTAAAGCCGGCTGCCATTACCGCCATGTCATGAGAGAGTGCTTGAGCAGAGATTGGTATCCAAGACGCGCCGGCAAGGGGGGAAGTCGGTCTGAACGCCGCCCAATCCTGCTTCATGGAGCCGCCGCTGGCCACGAGCTGCACACTGATCGGCGAGCGCTGGCCCGACATCCTCAGTTGGATGGGCTCGATCAGTGATCGATAGCCCTCTACGCAATGCCACGCGCTGAGTATGAGTGGGTTGGGTCCGGCGGTTACCGCCACCGCCGTGCAGTGCTCGGTATAGTGCCTTGTATAGCCGTGTTCGACCCGGGTGACCGGCACCTCAAGCTGACCGATCGCTGAGTGCCATGGATCGGTGTGCGCCTGAATAGGCGCTCTGGGGTCGGCGGTGGCTTCTCCAAGAGCCGTCACAGAGTAGGCTAAGGAGAGCACACAGCTAGACCACATTAGGAGCCTACCAAGCGGGCCCCCGGGGATAACGAGAGAAGAGACTGTGTTCAGTCGAGCCATAGCGCGCAACGTATCAAATTTGTGCGAATAAAAAACGGTCAGGGTAGTTGCTGAATGACTCAGCATAATGAGTGAGGAAAGTATTGGATATCACGCCGCAACAACTCCGTCAGGGTCTGCTGCTCGCCGTCATCGCTAACATTATTTGGGGGGTTTCGGCGCTGTATTGGATTGAAACCGAGCCGGTCAGCCCAGCCAACGTGGTCGCACACAGAGCGATATGGAGCTTGCCTATCGCGGCAGCGGTATTGATCTGGGCGCGCCGAATGGGCGCGACGTGGCAACTCATCAGGCGACCCAAGACGCTGGTGTGGAGTGCGTTGGCCACTTTGCTCCTCAGTGTGAATTGGGGCGTGTTCATCTATGCGGTGTTTGAAGGGCAGGCAACTGAAGCCAGTCTGGGCTATTTCATGCTGCCGCTGCTGACTGTTTTGGTGGGTCGGCTGTTGTTTCGAGAGGCGCTTGGGCCCGCGCAACGGATTGCAATCTTGCTCGCGGTTTGCGCTGTGTTGCTGCAGGTGATGGCTTACGGTCAGCTCCCCTGGATTTCCCTGGCGGTCTCTCTGAGCTTCGCGATGTATGGCGCTATACGAAAAAATATTGAAGCGGACACCATGCAGGGGCTCTTTATCGAGACCCTCTGTATGGCGCCGTTTGCGCTGGTGTGGCTATGGCATACCGGGGGTGCGGGAATGGGGCAGCACGGTATCAAGGTGGATCTGTTTTTACTCTTCGCGGGCTTGTACACCGCGGCGCCGTTACTGACCTATATCGCGGCGTCTCGTCTGCTGCCCCTCAGCGTGGTGGGCTTTACCTCGTATCTCGGGCCCTCTCTGCAATTGTTGGTCGCACAAACGTTGCTGGGTGAGTCGATCGACACGGTTACCGCGATCTCTTTTGGTTTGGTCTGGTTGGGTGTACTGCTGGTATCCACTCAGGGATTGATCAGGATGCGTAGGCGGCGGGGATAATCCAATGGGCGTATCTCAAAGCGGCGTTTTCAGGGAGCACTATCGATGAGCCGCGCAATCCAGTTGCGAGCGGAATGGCTGCAGCTGCTCGAATCTGAATTCAGCTCAGATTATATGAAGCAGCTTGGCGAGTTTTTACGAGCAGAGAAGGCCCAAGGTAAAGAGATCTACCCACCGGGTGGGGAGTTCTTCGCTGCTCTTGAGGCGACGCCGCCGGCTAGCGTTAAAGTCGTCATCTTGGGACAGGATCCGTATCACGGCCCCGGACAAGCACACGGTTTGAGTTTTTCTGTCCGCGGCCGGCAGCGCATTCCGCCATCGCTTCAGAATGTTTTTCGGGAACTCCAGTCTGATCTCGGATTGCGAACGCCTTCTCATGGTGATTTGTCGGCGTGGGCTGACGAGGGCGTCTTGTTATTAAACAGTATCCTGTCAGTAGAGCGCGGCGTAGCCGGAGCTCATCAGGGCAAGGGCTGGGAGCGCTTCACAGATGCGGTGATTGCCGCGGTGAATGCGGGCACATTACCGGTGGTTTTTATGCTCTGGGGTGCGCAGGCGCAGCGCAAAGGCAGTGCTATAAACCGTGATCGCCACTGTGTCTTGACGGCGCCTCACCCGTCACCGCTGTCAGCGCATCGAGGCTTTTTGGGGTGTCAGCACTTCAGTCAGGCCAATCGTTTCCTGGTGGAGCATCAGCGGGGACCTGTCGACTGGTCGATTTCAGAATGACAGCGGCTGATGTTCGAGAGCTCAGCGCCATTGGTTTTTAGCGCGATGGTCTCATTCGCCGCATCGGGCACTAACTCGATTAGCAGCTCATTAACGTCTGCGCGGCTGCAGCTATTCACGACGCTACCAACAGTCTGGTCGCCGGCGTTGACCAATAGGTCGCCGGGCTCCGCGCCTACGTCGAGGGCGGCGCGATGCAGACGACGCTTAGGTGTGCCCCGATAGTGAAGACGCGCGACGATTTCCTGTCCGGTGTAACAGCCTTTGCTGAAGCTCACCGTTTGGTTTAAGTCGTAGTTGAGATCCTGAGGCAGGTAGGCGCCCACGGTGGCGGTCTCTACCCGGGCGCGGGCTGCCAGGATGTCGTGCCATGTCCCACCGTCCCCGGCGTCTTCTGGGTGCGCTGAGGTCGACGACCAAATTTCTTGCCAATCACCCTCTGCTGGTAGGGCAACCCTCTCCAGAGAGGCATCGAGTCGCTCCAATAGCGCTCTTTCGGTCGCTCCCTCCGCTGATGTAATCGACACCTGCCAGTCAGTGGGCGTCAGTGTGCTGCGTGCGAAGGCCAAAAAAGGTTTCAAATGTTCAGCAAGCCGGAGCATGACCTCTCTGCGGCCCCGAAGCAGCATTTCATTTTCGTGAATCACGACAACCCGCACATCGGCGAGGACACGCCCTTTAGGGTTGCAGAACGCCGCGTAGCGAACGTCTCCTTCCTGGCACGCGCTGAAGTCTGCAGTTGTCTGCCCGTGGAGCAGGTCGGCTGCGCCACTGCCTTCCAAGCGCATAATGATGTCAGGGTGTTGCGACGCTGAGTCAGAAGTCATGGGTCAGTCGCTCGGATGGTCAGTACCACAGGCAAGGAACGCCTATACTACCGCGTTTCGTCAGTCAGATTTTGAGCTTCCATGGACCAAAGAGAAGAGTGGAACAGAGCAAAGTGGGCGAGTCGCCGCGGGTTGCTTGAACTGGATCTGCTGCTATCGCCCTTTGTGGCGAACGCGTTCTCGGATCTCAGCCCGGAGTTGCGATCAGCCTACCGCGAGCTGCTGTTTCAGGACGATCAAGATTTGATGGAGTGGATCATGGGTCGATCCGAGTTACCGGATCCACGATTCGACGGCATCATTGCTGCGATCCAAGCATTTCATGCTATTGGCTAGGCTCACCTTGGAATGCCTATACGGTGTAAGCGGGCAGCTGATCGACAGGGCCCACTAGCGCAGCGTTTCGGTCACAGTGCGCGGGCACCAGAATAGAGTCGCGCGCGATATCGGTGAGCTCGGGATAGTCGGAATTGTAGTGCAGACCGCGGCTCTCTTTGCGCTCGGCAGCGCACTGCACCATGAGTTGCGCAACCCGCGCTAGGTTGCGCATCTCCAGCAAAGGCTTGGTAATTTGGAAGCGCGCGTAATAGCCGCTGACTTCGCGCTCCAGCAGTTCGATGCGCTCCGCCGCATAATCGAGCCGGCGGGATGTGCGCACAATGCCCACGTAATCCCACATTAGCCGCCGGAGCTCTTGCCAGTTGTGTTGAATGATCACTTCTTCATCGGAGTCTTTTACACGGCTGTCATCCCAAGCGTCCGGCTTGATCTCAGATCGAGTGATGGTTGCGCCGATATGTTGCGCAGCAGATTGGGCGTAGACGAAGCACTCCAGTAACGAGTTGCTGGCCATTCTGTTGGCACCATGCAGTCCGGTGCAGGCCGATTCTCCAACGACATAGAGGCCGGGCACGTCAGTGGCGCCATGTTGGTCCACCACGACGCCGCCGCAGGTGTAATGGGCCGCCGGCACCACCGGTATCCGGGATGACGTAATGTCCAGCCCGAGTGCCAAGCAGCGTTCGTGGGCTTGAGGGAAGTGCTTGACGATAAAGTCGCTGGGGCGGTGGCTGATGTCGAGGTACACACACTCCGCGCCGAGGCGTTTCATCTCATGATCAATCGCGCGAGCGACGATGTCGCGAGGGGCCAGTTCTAGGCGGTCATCGAAGCGTGGCATGAAGCGATCACCGTTAGGTAGGTGCAGTGTGGCGCCCTCGCCACGCAGTGCTTCGGTCATAAGAAAAGATTTGCTGTTCGGGTGATACAAGCAGGTGGGATGGAATTGATTGAACTCGAGATTGGCCACCCGGCAGCCGGCGCGCCATGCCACTGCGATGCCGTCTCCGCTCGCGCCATCTGGGTTAGTTGTATAACGATAGGCTTTGCTCGCCCCGCCGGTCGCCAGTACAACCGCATCTGCCTTGACGGTTTCGACCTCATTGCTGTGGACCTGCAGTAGGTAGGCACCGCAGACGCGGGAGCCCGCCTTAATGACATCGACCAGACAACGATCGGTGAGCAGCGTAATGTGACTGGCCTCGGCGACACGGCTCGCGAGCACTTCAGACAGCGCTCGACCGGTTTGGTCCGCCGCATGGATGACTCGACGGTGGCTGTGCCCGCCTTCCATGGTGAGGTGAAATTCGCGGAACTCGTCATCTGCCTGGTCTTCTCTCAGGTCAAAATTCATTCCTTGCGATACGAGCCAGTCCACGGTTTGCCGACTCCGGCTGACGGTGAAGTTAACTGCTGGCTCGTGGCAAAGCCCTGCGCCTGCGCTCAGCGTGTCGTCGACATGCGCCTGCACCGTGTCGCGATCATGGAGTACTGCGGCCATGCCGCCCTGTGCCCAGAAGGTCGAGCCCGAGCCCAACTGGCTCTTGGAGAGCACAGCCACACGCAACGTTGTGGGTAGTTGCAGTGCCAAACTCATACCGGCGGCGCCGCTTCCGACCACCAGCACGTCATATTGCGTCAAATTAGGCATGTTTCGGTTTCGGTCTATCCGGGAGGCGTGGGGTAGTATTAAAGGAACGGTAGTTTAATGAATCGGGAACTTTTTGCTTGTGGAACGTTCATAACAGGCAACAGTTGTCCGGGAAGGCGGGCATCCCGTTATGTCGGGTAGAGTTAAGGCAGGGTTGTGACGGCCTCTGACACAGATCAGCAGCTGGTTCAGAGAGCGCAACGCGGTGATTTAAGGGCCTTCGATCTGTTGGTGCTCAAGTATCAGGGTCGCATCGGAGCGCTCGTGAGCCGCTACATCGCCGATGCCGGCGAAGTGGAAGACGTCACGCAAGAGGCCTTTATTAAGGCCTACCGGGCGTTGAGTAAATTTAGAGGCGATAGCGCTTTCTATACATGGCTCTATCGCATTGCAGCAAACGCTGCCAAGAACCACTTGGTGGCGAAGGGCCGCAGGCCGGGTGCTGATGCGACGATTGAAGACGCCGAGGTATTTGATGACGGCGGTCTGGTGTCGGAGACGAGCTCTCCAGAGGCCATGGCCATGGGTGATGAGTTGGCAGCAGTGGTGGAGCAAGCCCTGCAGTCACTGCCCGAGGAGCTTAGAGCGGCTTTGACGCTCAGGGAGCTGGAAGGATTGAGTTACGATGACATCGCAGAGGTTTTGGGATGTCCGGTTGGAACGGTGAGGTCGAGGATTTTTCGTGCTCGCGAGGCGATTGACGAGCAGGTGCGGCAACAGATAAGCGGGGACTCGGGGTTTAGATGACAACCACAGACAGGGATTTGGAAGCACTCTCGGCATTGGTGGACGGTGAGCTGCAGGATCTTGAGCTCCGCAGAACGCTGGGTCGCGTGTCAGAAGATGCGGATTTGCGGGCTCGGTGGCAGAGACACCAGCGGGTGAGCGAGGCGCTTCAATCAAAGCGTGTTAGCGCGCCAAGCATCGATGTATCGCGTAGCGTGATGCAGTCTTTGGAGGAAAAGCCGAATCTGAGCCGTAATCCGATCTGGAGCGCAGCCATCGCGGCATCAGTGACCATTGCTGTGGTCATGGGCGGTCAGCAGTTACTGACCTCATCGACAAGTGTGACCAGCACGCCACTTATCAGTGACATCGGTGGAGGCGTTGTGCCCGTGATGGGTGCGCAGCCCATTCAGGCTAGCCTGGGTGCGAAGTCGATACCGGTGACGACTCGACCCGCGCAAGACTCTGCGATGGCGCCGGAGGATATCGCCGCGGTGTATGAGCGCTTGGCCCGGGATCGTTATCGCAGGTTGAACCCGCGACACGCTCAGGCGGCAGCGTTGAGCCATCCAGCGCCTTACATCTCCTATGTCCGCGCCCCGAATGCGCCGGTGGCTAGCGAGTCTGAGCAAGACTAGCTCGCTGGTGCTATTTCGATCAAACCTGTCGGCGCTGCTTGCCGCCCTCATCGTTTCGGGGAGCGTATCCGCACAGTCGCCGACGCAAACTTGTGATTTAGACAATCCGGCTAAGCAGTTGCTCAATAAAATGTTGCAAGCGCCTTCCGCGCTGGCTTTCGAGGGCACCGTGCTATACGAGCGTGCTCAAGGGCGGCAGTTTCTGACGGTCACTTGGCCCCACGCCTCCGGCACTGGCATGCTGCGGCGAATGAATGCGGCGGCGGACCCCGTTGCAGAGCCCTGGCCAGCCCCTATCGATTCCCCGCGACGTATTTGTGATGTCATTCAGGTCTATATACCGACTCTGGATCCGGGTCCCGTAGTAGCAGGCCGTCAAACACGGCGGCTGACGTTGCGCCCGCGCGACACGCTGCGTCTAGCGCACCGCATTGATGTGGATGCTGAAACCGGTATGGCGCTGGCCATGGCAACAGCCGGGCCTGAGGGGCAGATGCTCGAGCGCTACGAGTACGCCACGATTGACTACGCTGAGACAGCACCTGACAGCGGACTGTTGAGCTCACCACCGGCCGCTTATTTGCCAGGTAGTAGCGTTGTGCCCGGGTATTTTCTGGTCAGTCAGGACGCCGACAACGCGATTTTCGTGGTGAGTGACGGTTTGGCGACGGCCTCAATTTTTATCGAGCCGTTGCCCGCTGGCGCACCGCTGGGTGAGGGCGCGATTATTGAGGGGGCGACGCTCACGTATACACGCGGCACCGCTGCTGCTCAGACAGCCGGATCCGATTCGAGGAGTGCTGACCGAGGCCTGCTGATCAGTGTTTTGGGCGAGGTGCCGCTGGTGACAGCACGCCTGTTAGCCGACGCCGTGCGCCCGCCAGCGGGTAGCAGATGATGGGATGGTTGTCCGAGACGGGGCGTGTTGTCGCAGTGGAAAATGGCGCTGTCTGGGTAGAAGCCGACAGAAGCGCTGCCTGCGGCAAGTGTTCGGCCCGAGCGGGATGTGGTCAGGGCGCTCTATCTGCGTTGCTGCAGAGCGGAAAGGGGCGCGTCAGGGCAATATCGAGTGACCAACTCGCGGCCGATGACTGTCAGCTGGGTGACGCGGTCGTGATTCAAGTCCCTGAATCGACCCTGCTGAGTGGGACGCTCATGATCTATGGTGCGCCCTTGCTTCTTGGGGCGGTGGTGTCTGTGCTGTCGGCCGGCTTCGGGGACTTATGGGCCGCGGCTGGGTTTGGCGCGGGTCTGCTGTTCGGGTTTGCTATTCTTAGGACGATGAGTGCTAACGCTGGCGGCGTCCTACCCGGCACTGCTGAGCCGAGGCTGACGGCGAAACAGCCCTCAAACAGTGGCGACCTGCTCGCCAAGAACTAAACCTGTATTTGTTGTTACGGAGTGGTGTGAATCCATGATTTTCCGCGTCCTTTTTTTGGTCACTGTCATCCTCTCGCCAAAAAGTTATGCAGAGTTGCCTGACTTTACAGAGATCGTCGAAGAGGCTTCACCCGCCGTGGTCAAGGTCCTCGTTGAATACGAATCCGAAAATCCGCGCTATCAGGAGCAGCTGGAGGAGTTGCCAGAGTATTTGCGGCGCTTCTTCGACTTTCGCGGCGGTCCGCCGGTGCCGCGTGAGCGCGCGGGCATGGGTTCTGGATTCATTATTTCTGGCGACGGGTATGTGGTGACCAATAACCACGTTGTCGAGAATGCCCGCCAAGTCGTGGTTCGACTACCGGACCGTCAGGAGTTTGATGCCGAGGTAGTCGGATTGGATCCTCGGTCGGACCTTGCTGTGCTTAAGATAGAAGGAGAAGGGCTGCCCACATTGAGTTTGGCAGAGGGTCGCGATGTCAAGGTGGGGCAGTGGGTATTGGCCATTGGATCCCCCTTCAGCCTCGATTTTTCGGTCACGGCGGGGATTGTCAGCGCTTTGGGCCGCAGTCTGCCCACCGAAACAGGGGACAACTACGTTCCGTTCATCCAGACCGATGTCGCGATCAATCCGGGTAATTCTGGCGGCCCGCTGTTCAATTTGGAGGGGGAAGTGATAGGCGTCAATTCACAGATCTTCACGCGTTCGGGGGGCTCCATCGGGCTGTCCTTTGCGATCCCCGCTTCGGTCGTGCGTAATGTTGTAGCGCAGATCCAAGAGGCGGGAGTGGTCGAGCGGGGCTGGCTGGGTGTCAGCATTCAAGATGTCGATCGCAACCTTGCAGATTCGTTCGGTTTGGATCGGCCAAGAGGGGCGCTGATCGCGCAGGTCGGTAAGGACTCGCCTGCGGAGCAGGCGGGCCTTGAGCCCGGTGACGTGATCTTGTCTTTTGCAGGAGAAGCCATCGAAACGTCCGCCGATTTGCCTCACGTGGTCGGACTCATCGCCCCCGGCACCAAAGTGGTTGCAGTGATATTTCGCGAGGGTCAAGAGCAGGATCTCACCGTGGAGGTGGGCGGCTTGGGCGCCGATGAGGTCGCGAGCGTCAATGCCGGGGTCGCGGCAGATGGCAGTATCTCGATATTGGGGATGAGACTGGTTGAGGCTGATCCGGCGGAGCTGTCGAGCATCGGGTTGTCGGGTGGCGTGGCAGTCAGCGAGGTTGACCGGGGCTCTCCGGCCGATGAGGCAGGGGTTATGACCGGCGATGTGCTGACGAGGTTGGGCAATCAGCCTGTCGGCAGGATTGAGGATCTCGACGGATTGGCGGAACAATTGTTACCCGGGAGTTCGGTGCCAGCGAGGCTGATCAGGGGTCGCAGCCCGCTATTCATTGGTATTCGTATACCCGAGGCTGACTGATGATCTCGTAGTGCTCGTGCTAAAATGAGCGATCGTTCTGGGCCCGCTTACATGGCGGGCCCTCCCTTTTTTGAGGCGTGCAAGCTGTGGCTGAACTCAGTCATATAAGAAATTTCTCCATCATTGCGCATATTGATCACGGCAAGTCGACGCTTGCCGATCGGTTCATTCAGCATTGCGGTGGGCTATCCGAGAGAGAAATGGCCGAGCAAGTGCTCGACTCCATGGATCTGGAACGAGAGCGCGGTATTACGATCAAGGCGCAGAGCGTGACGCTCAATTATCAGGCCCGTGATGGCGTGACGTATCAGCTCAACTTTATTGATACGCCTGGCCACGTTGACTTCTCTTACGAGGTGTCGCGCTCACTGGCTGCTTGCGAAGGCGCCTTGCTGGTGGTCGATGCGGGTCAAGGTGTTGAGGCCCAGTCGGTTGCGAATTGCTACACCGCTATCGAGCAGGGTTTGGAGGTCTTGCCGGTCCTGAACAAAATGGATTTGCCGCAGGCGGACCCTGAGCGGGTGCAGCAGGAAATCGAGGAAATCATTGGTATCGACGCCTCCAGTGCGGTTCCAGCTAGCGCTAAAACCGGTTTGGGCATCGAGGATGTGCTCGAATATTTAGTGGCTGAGGTCCCGGCCCCAGAAGGTGATCGCGATGCGCCATTACAGGCGCTGATTATCGATTCCTGGTTTGACAATTATCTTGGCGTTGTGAGTTTGGTCCGTGTGAAGCAGGGACAGTTGAGCAAGCGAGATAAATTTCTGGTCAGGTCGACAGGGAAGCAACACCAAGCTGACATGATCGGCGTGTTCACGCCAAGGCGCACTGAAACGGGTTGTTTGATGGCCGGCGAGGTGGGTTTTGTGGTGGCCGGCATAAAAGATATTAAAGGTGCGCCGGTGGGCGATACCTTGATCTCGGCGTCACAGCAGGACACACCTGCCTTGCCGGGCTTTCAGAGCGTGAAGCCCCAAGTTTACGCGGGCATATTTACCGTCAACGCGGACGACTATGAAGATTTTCGCGATGCATTGGGTAAGCTCACGCTGAACGATGCGTCACTGTTCTATGAGCCAGAGACGTCGGACGCGCTGGGCTTTGGCTTCCGCTGCGGATTCCTCGGGATGCTCCACATGGAGATCATTCAGGAGCGGTTGGAGCGCGAGTACAATCTGGACCTGATCACAACAGCACCCACCGTGATTTACGAGATCGTCAAAAAAAATCAGGAGACGATCTACGTGGACAATCCCTCCAAGCTGCCTGATGTCGGCGATATCGAAATCATGCGCGAACCCATTGCGCGCTGCACGATTTTGACGCCCCAGGAATATCTGGGCGCCGCCATTACTTTGTGCGTTGAGAAGCGAGGCGTTCAGGTCGATCTGCAGTTCCTCGGACAACAGGTGCAGGTGATCTACGATATTCCTATGGCTGAGGTGGTGCTCGACTTCTTTGACCGACTGAAGTCAGTGAGTCGCGGGTATGCTTCTCTGGATTACGGGTTTGAACGCTTCGAAGCGGCTCCACTGTCTCGCTTGGACGTGCTGATCAATGGCGACCGCGTCGATGCACTGGCAATTATCGTTCATCGTGACCACGTGCAGTCGCGCGGCCGAGTCCTGACCGAAAAAATGAAGGAGTTGATACCGCGGCAAATGTTCGACGTGGCGATTCAGGCCGCCGTAGGCGGAAAGATCGTTGCGCGCCAAACCGTAAAGGCACTTCGCAAAAATGTGACGGCAAAGTGCTACGGCGGAGACGTCACGCGCAAAAAGAAGCTGCTCGAAAAACAGAAGGCGGGCAAAAAGCGTATGAAGCAAGTGGGGAATGTAGAGATTCCGCAGTCAGCATTTTTGGCAGTGTTGCAAGTCGATGGTTAGCGGACGCTGGTTGTTAGGCTGGTATCATGGCCGGGCGCGGGTTTGCCGCGAGACCGGGTGCGCCATCTTCATCGGTTCGGCGCTGCCCGATTTGTAGTCGTTAAATCTCTGAACGGTACGTCATGAACATCGATTTCCCCCTGATCCTGGTGATCGTCGTATTGGGCAGCGGTGTTATCTGGTTGCTTGACCGGATGCTGCTGGCCGGTGGCCGTGCCACCCGTCGCCGCGAACTGGCAGCGCAATTTCCAGGTCATGAGGAGTCGGGTTCAGACGCTGCGCTGGCTTT
>JAYOUT010000026.1:0-3189 GCA_038151055.1 Luminiphilus sp. | reverse complement strand
GTGATGGTGTTTTTCCCGCCCCACCAAAATGACACCTACTACATCAAGCGGGTCATCGGTGTGCCCGGAGATCGGATCGAATACAGAAATAAACAGCTCACCGTGAATGGGGAGCCGGTCCCGCAAGAATGGCTGGCCGAATTGCCGACCGGGCGGTACACGGTAAAGATGGGTCGCGAAGTTTTGCCCGGATCCGATGGTCACCTGATGCAGACAGACAACCGCAGAGGGCCCCGTAATTTTTCCGTCGTTGTGAAACCGGGCCATTATTTTATGATGGGTGATAATCGCGACAACAGTAGCGACAGCCGCGTGTGGGGGCAGGTGCCCGAGCGTGACATTGTCGGTAAGGCGGTTGCGATTTGGATGCACTGGGAGGCGTTCCTCAGCGCGCCCTCGTTTGGACGCGCAGGCGCTATCGATTGACCAGCCAGGAGGGTAGGTCGTGAAGCCAAGACACTCTGTTAGTCACTCATTCCAGCCCAGCAAACGGGCTATGGGATTTAACATTTGGGCGATATCAATCAACTTGCTCCTACTTGGGGCATTGCTGGTGATGGCGCTCAGAATCGTGCCCACTTACATGGAATATCTAACGGTGCGAGACCTGATCACTCGTGCCGCACAAGAGTACGACCCCCGTAATGAAACCGTCACCGACCTGAAGGTTCGGCTTGCGAAACTACTGAATACCAATCAGGTCTATGACACCAGTATCGATGACATTGAAGTTTATCGAGAGCGCGGTGTTGTGGTGATTGATGCGAACTATGAGAAGCGGTTTCCGCTTTTTTGGATTCTCGACGGCGTCATGAAATTTGACGACCTGATCGTCGAGACCGGGCCCACGGGTCGGACTTGAGTCTCCCTAGTGCTGTGCAGCTCGCTGCTCTTGAGCAGCGTTTGGGCTATCAGTTCTCTGATCCGGGCCTTTTGCACAGGGCACTCACTCACCGCAGCGCACAAAAAGACCATAACGAGCGCTTGGAATTTTTGGGCGACTCACTGATTGGGATGATTGCGGCCGCTACGTTTTACGAGGATTACCCCGACGCCAGTGAGGGCGTGCTGAGTCGGCTCCGCGCTTCGGTGGTGAGCGGTAAGTCTCTAGCCGCCGTGGCGCGGCATCTGGATCTGTCTGACTGTCTGATCTTAGGTGAGAGCGAGCGCAAGAGTGGCGGTCGGCACCGGGATTCCATTCTGGCAGACGCGTTGGAAGCGTTGGCGGGTGCCATCATGCTGGATGCCTCTTTGGATATCGCGCAGCGGGTTGTCTCAAGCTGGCTGGAGGAGGCGATGCGCAGCGCGTCTCCCGATGACATCGTCGATGCCAAGACGCGGTTACAGGAGTGGTTACAGGCGCGAGGAGAAAAACTACCCCAATATACGGTCGAGGAGGTCATGGGCGGTGATCATCAGCAGTCATTTCGCGTGAGTTGCTTTTTACCGGGACGCAATGCGCGCACAGAGGCCACCGGATCGACGCGGAAAGGGGCCGAAAAGCGCGCTGCTGGCGTGATGCTTGAGACGCTTCTGGAGCCCGCTGGTGAGCGATAAACGCTGCGGCTATGTGGCCATTGTGGGGCGACCCAACGTCGGTAAGTCGACGCTGTTGAACCATTTGCTGGGGCAGAAGCTGAGTATTACTTCACGTAAGCCACAAACCACGCGCCATCAGGTTCTAGGGGTCAGAACGGATGGCGACACCCAGCTGATTTTTGTCGACACGCCGGGCTTACACCTTGGGCAATCCAAGGCGATCAATAAGATGATGAACAAATCCGCCGCGTCGGCGCTGTCCGATGTCGATTTTATCTTGTTCTTATGCGATCGAAGTAAATGGACGGAAGAGGACGATTTCGTATTGGATCTGGTTTCTCGCGAGTCGGCGCCCGCAGCTCTGGTGATCAATAAAGTCGATTTAGTGGACAAGCTGGACTCATTGATGCCTTTTGCCGATGACATAGCGCAACGGGGCCGGTTCGAGGCCGTCTTTCCTGTTTCTGCACTGCGCGACCGGGGACTGGATGAGCTGGCGCAATTTATCGAGTCCCGCGCTCCGGTTGGCCCTCATTTATTTCCTGATGATCAGGTGACCGATCGCAGTCAGCGGTTTCTCGCTGCCGAATTGGTCAGGGAAAAAATCATTAGGCAATTGGGAGACGAGTTGCCTTACGCCACTGCGGTTGAAATAGAGGACTTTGCTCAGGACCAGCGAGGAGTTCTGCACATCCATGCGTTGATTCTCGTTGAGCGTGCCGGTCAAAAGAAAATACTTGTCGGTGAGTCTGGCGAGCGGCTTAAATCGATTGGGACGGCCGCTCGAAAAGACATGGAGCGTGCCTTCGACAATAAAGTCATGCTTAAGCTGTGGGTCAAGGTGAAGTCGGGGTGGTCTGACGATGCCCGCGCCCTCAAGACGTTGGGTATTGACCCGTTGGGTGAGGCGTGAATAACGAGCAGCCAGCCTGGGTGCTGTCGCGAAAAAGCTATGGGGACAATGGCTTGCTGGTCGAGTTCTTCGGTGCAGTATCGGGTCGCTGCAGCGGTGTCGTCCGTGGTGCTCATCGTAAGAAGCGGGGCGGCAGCATGGCGTCGCTGTTGCAGCCGTTTCAGCCGTTATTGATCTCTCTGGTCGGCAGGAGTGAGCTGAAATCAGTGCGTCAGGTTGAAGCCGCCTCTGTGGGTTATCAGTTGCGTGGTGAAGCATTGATGAGTGGCCTCTACCTTAACGAACTGCTAACGCGGGTGGTGCCACGATTCGACGTCATGCCCGAGCTGTTCGCAGAGTATGGCCGCGCCATCGATAGCTTGAGTGAGGCTACACCTGAGCAGACGCTGAGACGGTTCGAGTTGTCGCTACTGACCTCACTTGGCTACCAAATCAACTGGTTAACAGACGATTGCGGAGAGCCAATTCAGCTGGCCTCTCGCTACTGCTATGAATCGGAGCGAGGTTTCTGTGCTGTACCGGCAGGTTCGGATCGTGTAAACGAGGCGCTGTTGTATACAGGCGAGCAGATCGCCTCTTTTGCTCGATGGTCTGAGGCGGATGGGCCACTCTCGCGGGAAGCTCAGCAGAGGCTTAAAAGCATCACCCGCATTGCATTGTCGCAGCTGATGGCGGGGCGAGCGTTGCACACCCGCTCACTGTTTCGCGGCCTTAAGCAGCATCAGAGAGTGCCGGAG
>JAYOUT010000025.1:17593-28642 GCA_038151055.1 Luminiphilus sp. | reverse complement strand
AAAGGCGTCTGAGCATTGCATCCTTCACTGGCAAACCCGATCAGCTATCATCGACCGCGCCGTTGCGAAACATAAAGGACCCAAGCGCCAGTCGGTGAGGTGGCAACGTGTCATCTGGCGAGTGGCTGTGTTGTGGTCGGGTACATGGCAGAAGGTTATGAGACGAATTGGTAGTTGGATTTTTCTGGTAGCGGTGCTCTGGGCGAGCAACAGCGCTGCCAATACGTTGGTGTTGGTCTCCATCGACGGCTTTCGCTGGGATTTTCTCGATCGGCCCGAAGCCCAAAAAATGAAGACGATCGCCAAGCAGGGCACGCGCGTGACCCGGTTGCGGACGGTCTATCCGTCGAAAACGTTCCCAGGTCACCTATCTATTGCAACGGGTTTACACCCGACCGGCCATGGGATCGTGGATAATTACTTTTGCCGAAGCGACCGCCCCGATTGCTACACCATGGGCAGCGGCCGCAAGGACCCTGACTGGCTGGCAGGGGTCCCACTCTGGACGCTGGTAGAACAGCAGGGCGGTCGGGCATCGACCTTTTTCTGGCCTGAGTCTGACGCACCTTTTGACAATACCTTGCCGACCGATTACCGGGCTTATGACGGCAGGGTCCCGCACACCGAGCGGGTGGCGCAGGTTGTTGAGTGGTTGTCGCTTCCCGCCGGGCAGCGCCCCGATCTGGTGACGCTGTATTTCTCGGCAGTCGACTCGGCGGGGCACACTTACGGTCCTGATGCGCCGGAGACACTCGCGGCCATCGCCGATGTCGACGACCACATTGCCACACTCTGGCGAGCTATTGCGGCACTGAATGGGCGCGGCGACGCAGAGATCAATTTGCTGCTGGTGTCAGATCATGGCATGGCAGAGGTCGACCCCGATGCCTTCATTGACACCAACACGTTGCCGAGACCGCGAGGGTTCAAACGGGTCAACGGGAGTACCCGCGTCACTTATTATCAGCGCGACCCGAGTGCAGATCTCGAAGCGCTGGCGATGATGCTCGAGGATGACAGTGCTGGTCGATACTGGCGTGTCCCGGCCGCTGTGCTGTCTGACCGCCACTTTGATAACCATCCGGCGGTGGGGGACCTCACCATCGAGACGGCGCCACCGCGGATCTTTCGCCGCGGGGGCGGAAAAGGCGCCGATTTGCGTGGCATGCATGGCTATCCCGCTTCGGTGGAGGATATGGCGGCCTTTTTGGTCGCGGTGGGGCCCGCGTTTAAGCAAGAACAGGTCATCCCTGAGGCGCATCAGCTGGATGTGTATCCGGTGGCAGCAGCGGTCCTGGATCTGGAGGCGCCCGACAATATTGAGAGTGATGGCGGCACGCTCCGAGCCGCGCTTGTCGACCCCTAAACTTCACAGAGGCTTTCCCAGACGCATCCCATACAGTGTACGTCGAGGCAGTCAGAGCGCGTTGCAAGCGCATTGACGGTCCCTGTCCGAGTCGATCACCTGACTCGACCACGTTGCTGAGCGGGAATAATCCGACCTGCTGATGCGCGGGGCATGAGCCGCGATATACTTCGAACACTTGATGCTTGAGTGACCACAATGTCGCGTGACGACCTAAACGACATCCCCTCATTTGCAGCCAGCCGGGACGAGGCAGTGAGCTCTGCGCCCCGCGGTGCGATACCTCCGCGTGCGGCGCGCGCGCAGGGATCAATGGGTGTCGCGGCCAGGTTGACACTCACGCTCGCGCTGGCTGCGGCTGGCGTCGCCTGCGGTTGGGCATGGCAGCTGCAAATGATGCTGGATGAAGCGCAGTCACAACAGAAAGCCACGCAGGGCAGGGTGGCCGACTTGGAAGCGCTACTCTCAGATACCGACGAAACCGTCAATAAGTCCGCTGCCGCCATGGGTGCGCAGCTCCGTCTGCTGGATACTGAAGTCCGCAAGCTCTGGGATGCCAGAAAAGTCAGCAACGCAAAGCTCACCCGGCTCGAAAAAAATGTGGTGACGCAGGAAAAGCAGATTACCGGGCTCAATAACAAGACCGGCAGCAACGCTGAGTCGCTTCAAGCCATGCAGGCTGAGCTCGAATCCCTTACCAAGGTGGCGGGCGACCTCGAGCGTTTGGCGGCGAGTGCCCAGCGTGCACAGACAGACGTAGAGCGTTTGGCAGACGGACTGAATAAGTCAAATCTTGAGCGTGCCGCGTTGCGCAAGCAGGTTGAGAGCAATGCCGAATGGATCGAATCGATTAATGCTTTCCGCAGGCAGGTTAATGCCAATATTGCAGAGCTCGAAGCGGATGTTGCGGCGATGCAAGCGCCGGGCATGCAGTGACGCCATCCATTAGAGGTCGCGACGTTTATGACAGTGATTAAGCAGCAGGATGTGATCGACAGTGTCGCCGACGCGCTGCAATTCATCTCTTACTACCATCCGCTCGATTTTGTGCAGGCGGTGCACAAAGCCTGGGAGATGGAACAAAACCCCGCCGCCAAAGACGCGATGGCGCAGATTCTCATCAATTCGCGCATGTGTGCCATGGGGCACCGGCCGATTTGTCAGGATACCGGCATTGTCACGGTCTTTATTGAAATTGGCATGGACGTGCGGTGGGAAGCGGATTGCTCCTTGGATGACATGATCAATGAGGGGGTGCGGCGGGCCTACACCCATCCGGATAACACGCTGAGAGCGTCGATCCTTGAGGATCCGGCAGGGCGCCGACAGAACACCAAGGACAACACCCCCGCCGTGATTCACACCCGGCTGGTCCCCGGTAATACCGTCGACGTGCACGTCGCAGCCAAAGGTGGCGGTTCAGAGAACAAATCAAAGCTGGTGATGCTCAATCCCTCTGACAGCATCGTCGATTGGGTGGCGAAAACCCTACCCACCATGGGGGCAGGCTGGTGTCCGCCGGGGATTCTCGGGATCGGTATCGGCGGCACCGCTGAAAAGGCCATGGTCTTGGCGAAAGAGTCGCTGATGGCGCCCGTAGATATTCATGAGCTCCGCCAAAGAGGTCCTCAGAACCGCATTGAAGAGCTGCGCCTTGAGATCATGGATGCCGCTAATCGCACCGGGATCGGCGCTCAGGGGTTGGGCGGCTTGACCACGGTGCTCGATGTCAAAATCAAGGACTACCCGACCCACGCCGCGTCTCTGCCGGTAGCCATGATTCCCAACTGCGCGGCGACGCGCCATGCGCATTTTACGCTGACCGGTGATGGGCCTGCCCTACAAACACCGCCAGATATTGACCAGTGGCCTGACATCAGTTGGGAGCCGGGCGAATCGGTGCGGCGGGTCAACCTCGACACCGTGACGCGCGAAGAGACCCAGAGCTGGAAGCCGGGTGAGACGCTGCTGCTGTCGGGCACGATGCTGACTGGCCGCGACGCCGCACATAAGCGCATGACGCAGATGCTGGAGCAAGGCGAGTCTTTGCCCGTCGATTTGCGGGGTAAGTTTATCTATTACGTTGGTCCGGTCGACCCGGTGCGTGACGAAGCGGTGGGTCCCGCAGGTCCCACCACTGCGACCCGCATGGACAAATTTACGGATTACATCCTCGAGCAAACGGGTCTGGCAGGCATGATTGGCAAGGCAGAGCGCGGCCCGGTCGCGGTTGAAGCCATCAAAAAGCACGGCGCGGTTTACCTGATGGCAGTGGGCGGCGCGGCTTATCTCGTCTCGCAGGCGGTCACCAAAGCCGAGGTGGTTGCCTTTGAAGATCTGGGCATGGAGGCGATCTACGCTTTCACCGTGAAGGACATGCCGGTCAGCGTCGCCGTCGACAGCTTGGGGGAATCTGTCCACGTGACGGGCCCGCAGATCTGGAAAGCGCAGATCGAAGAGCAGGCGCTTGAGCTCATCTGATACGTTTTACTGGCACGACTACGAAACCTCGGGCGCTGACCCCAGTCAGGATCGACCCTGGCAGTTTGCGGGTGTGCGGACCAATGCCCAGCTTGAGATTATCGGTGAGCCGCTAACGCTTTACGCGCAGCCCACGCCAGACCGGTTGCCCCACCCGGCGGCAGTGCGGGTGACGGGCATCACGCCGCAGGAGGCACTCGCCAAGGGCGTACCCGAAGCGCAGTTTATCGCCCGGATTCACGCCGAACTCGCTCAGCCTCGTACCTGCGGTGTGGGCTACAACTCGGTTCGTTTTGATGACGAAGTCACCCGCTTCACCCTGTGGCGCAACTTTCGCGATGCCTATGCCCGTGAATGGCAAAATGGCAATAGTCGCTGGGATTTGCTGGATGTTGCCCGCGCCTACCGAGCACTGAGGCCCGACGGGATTGAGTGGCCCGTTCGTGACGACGGCCAGACCAGCTTTCGGCTCGAGGACCTCACAGCGGCCAACGGCATCGAGCACGGCGCGGCCCACGACGCCATGGCCGACGTAGTGGCAACAATAGAGCTCGCCAAGCTGTTGAATGCGCGGGACGCCTCGCTGTTTTCGACCTTGTATCAACAACGCCTGAAGCGTGCTGTCGCTGCGCTTTTAAATCTTGAGCAGATGACGCCCTTGGTGCACGTGTCCGGCATGTTCGGTGCCGAGCGGCATAATCTGGCGTTGATTGTGCCGGTGGCCTGGCATCCACAAAACAACAGTGAAGTCATATGCGTGGACTTGGCTTTTCCTCCTGATTTTCTCGATCAAGATCCGGAAAACGTTCGGCAGTTGCTGTTCGCATCCC
This sequence comes from Luminiphilus sp., assembly GCA_038151055.1. Taxonomy (GTDB): domain Bacteria; phylum Pseudomonadota; class Gammaproteobacteria; order Pseudomonadales; family Halieaceae; genus Luminiphilus. The sequence goes on along the minus strand of JAYOUT010000025.1, from coordinate 23,965 downwards.
GCGACGCGCTGCCCGAGGGCGCAGCCCGCCCACCACTCAAGACTGTGCGGCTGAATCGCGCGCCAGTATTGTTGCCGGCGCACTGGGTCGCGGGTGAAGTCGCGGAGCGTTTGCGGCTTGACGGTGATGCTCATCGGCGGCATTTGGCAGCGCTTCGGGAAGCCAGATCGGCCGACCCCGCTGGGTTTGTTGAGGGTTTGCAATCGATCTGGCAGGGCCGGGATTTTCCCGAGCGCTATGACCCTGATCAAATGCTGTACGACGGATTTATTGACAACAGTGATCGTGCACTCTGTGAGCAAGTAGTTGCGGCGGCGCCCGGCGACCTCGCTACTCAGCAATTTCCCTTTGCTGACCGGCGTTTGCCGGAGTTGCTCTTTCGTTACCGCGCGCGCAACTTCCCCGACACCTTGAGTGCCGACGAGGCCGCACAGTGGCTGGAGCACTGCCGGCTACAGCACGCTGAGGGCGAATTCACGCTCGCGGATTTCGAGGCGGCCCTGACGGAAGAACGTGCGCGACAGGATCTGACGCCAAAAACCGAACAAGCCTTGCAGCAACTCGAGACCTGGGTGCGGGCGCTGTCGAACCACGGATGATCGGCGCTACAATAGCCGTCAATGGAGGCCAGGCGTTACTCGGTCTCGCATCGCAACGGGCTCTTGGGGAGCACTGTATGACGGGTCATCAATACGGGGCAGGTCAGTCTTGCACGTTGGCATCCGCAGGGCCGTTGCGGGGCGGCTCCGGGGGGCAATGGCCGATAGATCAACAACGGAGTGCATATCGTGCAGTTCGCCGGTAGCCATGTCCTGAGCATCAGTCAGTTCGACCGGGCTGCGGTGGAGCAGTTATTCTCGGTTGCCGACGCGATGCGACCCTTTGCGCATCGTGAACAGATGACGCGCGTGCTCGACGGCGCGATTCTCGGCTCCATGTTTTTCGAACCGTCCACCCGAACCCGTATCAGTTTTGGCAGCGCCTTTAACCTGCTTGGTGGCGAGGTGCGTGAAACCACTGGCTTCGAACATTCCGCGATCGCAAAAGGCGAGTCTCTGTACGACACCGCCCGGGTATTGAGTGGCTACTCAGACATTATCGTCATGCGGCACCCCGAGGACGGCTCGGTAGCGGAGTTTGCCGCTGCCAGCCGCGTGCCTGTCATCAACGGCGGCGATGGCGCCAATGAACACCCGAGCCAGGCGCTTTTAGACCTCTATACCATCCGCTCGGAACTCGCCGGCCGCTCCCGGGGGTTGGATGGTTTGCGCATTGCGATGGTGGGTGACCTCCGATACGGCAGGACGGTCCATTCGCTCTCTAAATTGCTATCGCTGTTCACCGGTTTGCAGATTAGTCTGGTATCACCTGAGGCTCTGAGAATGCCGGCTGAGGTTGTGGACGAACTCCGCAGCACCGGGCACCAGGTCTTGGAGACCGAGGCGCTCGAGGCGGGCATTGCTGACGTTGATATTGTCTATAGCACGCGCATTCAGGAAGAACGCTTCGCGAGTCGAGAGGAGGCGGATCTTTATCGAGGCCGCTTCCGGCTGAATCAGAGCGTTTACACCGCGAACTGTGAACCGAACACGGTCATCATGCACCCATTGCCTCGCGACTCACGCGAGGGGGCTCGCGAGTTGGATGTTGACCTCAACGACAACCCAAATTTGGCGATATTTCGTCAGAGCGATAACGGCGTGGTGGTGCGCATGGCATTGTTCGCGCTCATTCTCGACGTGGCGGATCAAGTCGAGAAGCACGCGGGGCCCGTGAACTGGTTCACGGAGCGTCGGTTTTGACATCATTTCAAACCCGCTTCGGCGCGGCGGATGTTGACATTGAAGCGCGAGAGCCCAGCTATAACGGTTACTTTTCTCTCGAGACGTTGACGTTACGCCATCGCCTGTTCGAGGGCGGGTGGTCTGCGCCGATGCGCCGAGAGCTCTTTCAACGCGGCGATGCCATTGGCGTTTTGCCATGGGATCCGGTCACCGATCAGCTGGTGATGATTGAGCAATTTCGTGTGGGGGCCATCCGCGGATCCGACAGCCCCTGGATGCTTGAATTAATTGCCGGCATTGTGGAGCCGGGCGAGGCCGATAGCACGGTCGCGCACCGCGAGGCTCAAGAGGAGGCAGGTTGCGAGCTGGGGCGCCTTGAGCCCATCGCCACTTTTTATCCGAGCGCGGGTGCTTGCTCGGAGCAAATCCGTCTTTTTATTGGCGAAGTGACTCATGCGCAGCCCGGTACGATTCAGGGCCTTGATACCGAACACGAGGATATCCTGGTTCATACCATCGCCCGTGAACAGGCGCTGTTGATGATGGACCGGAATGAAATCAACAACGGCCACACGCTCATCGCATTGCAGTGGTTGGCGCGTCATGGCGAGCGTCTGCGCGCCAGATGGCAGACAGCCGTTCACGATGTCTGAACGCGAGCCACGGTCACCCTAGATGTCTGACGTGCCCGCAGACGATCCGAAGTTGGTGCGTTCCAGCGCGGTGGTAGGGTCCGCCACCCTGTTGTCACGTGTGTTGGGCTTGCTGCGAGACGTGGTGCTCGCGAATCTGATTGGCGCCAACGGCAACGCCGACGCCTTTTTCGTCGCATTTAAAATCCCCAATTTTTTACGGCGTCTGTTTGCTGAAGGCGCCTTCGCACAGGCGTTTGTTCCGGTGCTCGCAGACACCCGAGAAAAGGGCGGGTATGCCGCAGTGCGGGCTTTGGTGGATCGTGTTGCGGGCGTGCTGGGCGGCACATTGCTGGGCTTGACCATCATCACCGTGATGGCGTCGCCTTTGGTTGCGACGTTATTTGCGCCAGGTTTTCTCCGCGACCCGGCCAAGTTGGCGCTGACCGGCGACCTGATCAAACTCACCTTTCCCTATTTGCTGCTGATTTCTCTGACTGGCTTTGCGGGTGCCATCTTGAATAGCTACCAGCGTTTCGCTGTGCCGGCACTGACTCCGATCCTGCTGAATTTAAGCTTGATCGCGGCAGCACTGTGGATGGCGCCGGGTTTCGACGAGCCCGTGGTGGCACTGGCGCTGGGGGTGCTCATAGCCGGTTTCGCGCAGCTGTTGTTTCAACTGCCCGCCTTGGCGGGCGTTGGATTAGTGCCGCGGCCGCGTTGGGAGCCTCGGCATGAAGGCGTCCACCGTATTTTAGTGTTGATGGTGCCGGCGCTGTTTGGTGTCTCGGTGAGCCAAATTAACTTGCTGCTGGATACCGTGCTGGCCTCTTTGCTACCGAGCGGCAGCGTTTCGTGGCTGTACTACTCCGACAGATTGACCGAGCTCCCGCTTGGCGTGTTCGCCATCGCGATTGCTACCGTCATATTGCCGACATTGTCGGGTCAGCGCGCGCGCGCGGATGATCCTGCCTTTGCTGGGACACTGAGTTGGGCGATTCGTAATGTGCTGTTGGTTGCCATCCCCGCCACCGTGGCGCTGGCGCTGTTGGCCGAGCCAATGCTGGCCACGCTATTCCAGTACGGCGCGTTTGGCGAGACCGACCGCGCCATGGCAGCGGCCAGCCTGCGCGCGTACACGCTGGGTTTGGGCGCTTTCATGTTGGTCAAAGTATTGGCACCCGGTTTTTATGCCCGGGAGGATATGCGCACCCCGGTGCGGATTGGCATCATCGCCATGGCTGCCAACATGGTGCTCAATGTTGCCTTCGTCTTCCCTTTGATGTGGTGGCTGAATCTGGGTCACGTTGGGCTGGCATTGGCGACCAGCGTATCGGCGTGGCTGAATGCGGGGCTTTTATATCGCGGGCTGCGCAGAGGCGCTGTCTTGCCCGCCGGGAGTCTGCCTTTCAGGTGGTTGGCACAGATCATTGTGGCGACCGCGGCAATGGGCATCGCGCTCCTGTGGCAAATGCCTGATGTGGACCTGTGGCAGAGTTGGCACTGGTGGCAGCGAGCAATTGATCTCGGCGTCCTCTGCGCGAGCGGTTTTGTGGTCTTTGTTGCCGCCTTGTGGCTAGCGGGCGTGCGCCCTTCGGACTTGCGTCGCTAGAGAGCCAAGCATTGGGTGTTGCCGCGACCTTGCCGGCCGCACCGCTCACCCCCCACGGCTGATCTGATTGGGCCCGAGCAGGTATACTGCGCTTTTAATCCAACGGGAAGATTAACGGGGATGGAGCTCATCCGCGGGCGGCACAATTTGCGACCCCGTCACCGCGGATGCGCCGTGACCATCGGTGCATTCGACGGCGTCCATCTGGGGCACCAGGCGGTGCTCGCGCATCTCAAGGAGCAGGCCGCAGCGCTGGGTGTCGCGACCACGGTGGTGACGTTCGAGCCTCTGCCACGGGAGTATCTCCGACCGCTGGAAGCGCCGCCCCGTATCACCACCCTGCGTGACAAATGGCCGCTACTGGCGGCTTGCGGTGTGGAGAGAGTGCTCTGTCTCCCATTCAACGACAGCCTGCGCACTTTGAGCGCCCGCGAGTTTGTCGAGCAAGTCTTCGTCGCCGGTTTGGGCGTTCGATATCTCGCCTTTGGCGATGATTTTCGCTTCGGTAATCGTCGCGAGGGCGATCTGGATTATGTCCGCGCGTTGGCAGACGAATTTGGCTATGCTGTCGCCCCCACGCCCACGTTGGAGGCGGGTGGAGCGCGCATCAGTAGCACCCGTATTCGGGCCGCGTTATCCGAAGCAGACTTTGAGGGCGCGCAGGCTTTATTGGGCCGACCCTTTGAGATGGCGGGACGTGTGCAGCACGGACAGAAGCTGGGAAGGCAATTGGATGCACCGACTGCCAATATCGCGCTCCACCGCATCCGGTCACCGCTCCATGGTGTGTATGCGGTGAGGGTGTGGGGTGGCGGTCTCGATGGAGCGGCTGCCGTTGCCAATGTGGGTGTTAAGCCAACGATAGGTGAAAGCCTCGAGGCAACCCTCGAAGTGCATGTGTTGGAGGGGTCCCCCAACTTGTATGGCGAGCGGTTGACCGTTCGGTTTCGACATAAGCTGCGCGACGAACAGAAGTTTCCGTCGCTCGATGCCCTCAAAGAAGGGATTGCATCGGACAAGACCGTTGCCCGGGCATGGTTAGCAGAACACGGATAAGGTATGAGTGATTACAAAGCCACGCTGAATCTGCCCCAGACAGATTTCCCCATGAAAGCCAATTTGCCGCAGCGCGAGCCGGCGCGGCTTGAGGCGTGGGCGGAAATGAATCTTTATCAGCGCATGCGCGAGCAGGGCGCCGGTAAACCGCTGTTCATCCTTCACGATGGCCCACCCTATGCAAACGGTGAGTTACACGTTGGCCATGCGATCAACAAAATTCTCAAAGACATCATCATCAAATCAAAAACGCTGTCGGGCTTTGACGCGCCCTACGTGCCGGGCTGGGACTGCCACGGCCTGCCTATTGAGCTGAATGTCGAAAAGAAGGTCGGTAAGCCCGGCCACAAAGTGACCGCAGGCGAGTTCCGTCAACACTGCCGAGAATACGCCGGTAAGCAGGTGGCCGCGCAAAAAGCCGATTTTGTCCGCATGGGCGTTTTCGGAGATTGGGATCGTCCGTACCTCACGATGGATTTTCGGTTTGAGGCCAATATCGTTCGGGCGCTGGCCAAGATTATCGATCGTGGGCACCTGAACCGGGGGTTCAAGCCGGTGCACTGGTGTCTCGATTGCGGCTCGGCCCTGGCCGAGGCCGAGGTGGAATATCAGGATAAGCACTCATCCGCCGTGGATGTGGCGTTTCCCTTTGTTGATCAGTCCGAGGCCGCCGGTCGATTGGGCTGTGATGAGAGTGGTGACATTGAGCTGGCGATATGGACGACCACACCATGGACGTTGCCCGCTAACCGCGGCGTGGCGCTCTCTGCAGAGCTGGATTACGTGCTCCTGTCGGTGGCGGATCGCCGTATCCTCGTCGCAGAGGCGTTGGCGGAGGCGTGTGCGCAGCGCTTCGGCAGTGAGTCGTTCGAGATTGTGGGTCGCGCCAAGGGGGGCGAGCTGGAGGGGCTGCTGCTAACGCCACCTTTTGGCACCGACCCGGTACCCATCGTGCTCGGTGAGCACGTCACCACCGAGGCAGGCACCGGGTGCGTGCATACGGCGCCCGCCCATGGCCTTGAAGACTTTGAGATGGGTCGCCGCTACGGACTGGAAGTGTATAACCCGGTTGGAGGTAACGGGGTGTATCACCCCGGCACGCCGGTCTTCGCCGGGCAGCATATTTTTAAGGCCAATGACGACATTATTGCCGCGCTCGCAGAGCGCAATGTCCTGCTCTGTCATCGACCCTTCGAGCACAGTTACCCTCATTGCTGGCGTCATAAAACGCCCATCATTTTCCGGGCGACGCCGCAGTGGTTTATCAGCATGTCGGGTAACGGCTTGC
>JAYOUT010000025.1:1412-17493 GCA_038151055.1 Luminiphilus sp. | reverse complement strand
GTAGACGGCGTGCAGTGGGTTCCAGACTGGGGACGTGCGCGCATCGACAGCATGCTATCCGAGCGCCCTGACTGGTGTATTTCCCGTCAACGTACTTGGGGGGTACCCATCGCCCTGTTTGTACATAAAGTCACGGGGGATTTACACCCCGACACCCAGGCGCTGATGGAGCAAGTGGCGGTGCGCATGGAAGGCGAAGGCATCGACGCCTGGTTTGATCTCGATACCGCCGATTTGCTGGGCGCCGAGGCGGACGACTACGAGAAAGTGACCGATACGCTCGATGTTTGGTTCGATTCAGGGGTCACCCACGACTGCGTCCTGCGCGAGCGCGATGGATTGCAGTGGCCAGCTGATCTCTATTTAGAGGGGTCAGACCAGCACCGGGGTTGGTTCCAGTCTTCTTTGCTGACCGGCATTGGCGCTCACGATGCGGCGCCGTATCGAAGCGTGCTGACCCATGGTTTCACGGTCGACGGTGAGGGCCGAAAGATGTCGAAGTCGCTGGGTAACATTATCCCGGCCGGCAAAGCGATGAATGATCTCGGCGCCGACGTACTGCGGCTGTATGTGTCTGCCGCCGATTACCGCAACGAGATTTCTGCGTCTGACGAAATTTTCAAGCGCACGGGGGATGCCTACCGGCGTATTCGCAACACCGCCCGCTTTTTGCTTTCCAACCTTGCTGGCTTTGACCCCGAGACCGATGCGTTGCCACCAGAGCAATGTCTGCCTCTGGATCGCTGGATTGTGGGACAGGCGCTCGCGTTACAAGAAGACGTGCGGCGCGCCTACGATGACTACCAGTTTCATCATGTTTATCACCGGGTGCACAATTTCTGTAGCGGGGAACTGGGTGGCTTCTACCTCGACATCATTAAAGATCGGCAGTACACCACTGGCACTGACTCACTGCCCCGCCGATCCGCACAAACCAGTCTGTTTCACTTGGCCGAGGCGCTTTGCCGATGGATCGCGCCCATACTGAGTTTTACCGCTGAGGAAATATGGGAAAACCTGCCTGGCGACCGGGCAGATTCGGTGTTTTTAACAGAGTGGTATGACGCCTTGGCTTCGGCAGACGCCAGCACGGACACGGCATTCTGGTCCGAAATGATGGCGGTCCGCCAACAGGTCAACAAGGCGTTGGAGCTTGCCCGGGAGCAGGGCGCCTTGCGCGGTTCGCTGGATGCAGCCGTGACCCTCTATGCGAAACCGGAGCTGGCTGCACGACTGCGTTCGCTGGACGAGGAGCTGCGGTTCGTATTGATCACCTCTGAGGCAACGGTGGCTGATTGGGACCAAGCACCTGATCACGCCATGGAGGCCGAGGAACTGCCGCTGCGTATCATCGCCGTGGCGGCAACCGCCGAGAAATGTGAGCGTTGCTGGCATCGACGAGACGATGTAGGACAACTCGCAGCGCATCCGACGTTATGCGGGCGGTGTGTCACGAACATCGAGGGCCCGGGTGAGGAACGCCGTTTTGCCTGAGCGCGATGCCAGTCGCCCGTTAAGCCAACGCCCCTGGATGGGCTTACTGATTGCGGCCGTTGTCATTGGTCTGGATCAATGGACCAAACAGATAGCCGTGACGGCACTAGAGTTTCGCAACCCCGAGCGCGTCACGAGCTGGTTTGATTGGATGCTCACGTATAACACCGGCGCCGCATTCAGCTTTTTGGCGAACGCCGGAGGGTGGCAGCGCTGGTTTCTCTCGGGTGTAGCGGGCTGTGTCAGCGTCGCGATTTTGGTGTGGCTGTTCAGGCTCGATGCAAAGGATCGCGGGCTGGTGATCCCTATGGGGCTCATTTTGGGTGGCGGGGTCGGCAATCTGATTGATCGCGTACAGCTGGGCCATGTTGTCGATTTTATCTCCCTGCATTATCAGCATTGGTACTGGCCGGCCTTTAATCTGGCAGATTCGGCGATCACGGTGGGCTTTGCTTGGTGGCTGCTGCTAACGTTTTTTAGCAAGACTTCCCAGTCAGAAGAAGCCGCCGTATCCTGACCTTATGAATCTGGAAATCGAATCCAATACCCGGGTCACGCTCAATTTCTCGCTCGCACTTGAGACGGGCGAACAGGTCGACTCGAACTTTGGCGCTGAGCCTGTCTCCTTTGTCATGGGCGACGGTTCGTTGCTGCCCGGTTTTGAGCGCCGGCTTATTGGGATGCGCGCTGGCGACGAGGCTGAATTTCGGATTCCGCCTGATGAAGGGTTTGGCGAGCCTCAGGATGACAACATCCAGTCGATTCCTAGAGACGATTTTGATGATGATGCGCCCTTAGAGCCCGGCATGCTGTTTACGTTTGCCGACGCCGCGGGCGGCGAAGTGCCGGGCATGATTGCTGAGGTGAGTGACGAGTCGGTGACCGTGGATTTCAATCATCCGCTGTCAGGGCGTACTATTCACTTCAAAGTGCGAATCGCGCACGTCGAGCCGGCGGAGCTGCATTGATGGACATTGTTCTTGCCAACCCGAGGGGGTTCTGTGCCGGTGTAGACCGCGCGATCGATATCGTCAATCGTGCACTGGAAGTGTTCGGTGGACCGGTTTATGTCCGGCATGAGGTGGTGCATAACCGCCATGTCGTTGATGACCTGCGCACCCGTGGGGCTGTTTTTGTCGACGAGCTGGCCGAGGTGCCCGACGATGCCATTGTCATCTTCAGTGCTCACGGCGTATCCCGGGCGGTGCAGGAAGAGGCCGAGGGTAGGGGGCTGCAGGTGTTCGATGCGACCTGCCCATTGGTCACCAAAGTGCACGTCGAAGTGGCCGCCTTCAGCACGGCAGGACGTGAATGCGTGCTGATTGGCCACGCGGGACACCCCGAGGTCGAGGGCACCATGGGTCGATACGATACCCGCCATGGCGGAGCCATTTATCTGGTAGAAGACGAGGAGCAGGCGGCGGCACTGGAAGTGCGTGATCCCGCTTCCCTGGCGTTTGTGACGCAAACCACCCTGTCGGTGGACGATACGGCCAAAGTCATAGACGCCTTGCGCGCAAAGTTCCCCGAGATTCAGGGCCCCCGCAAGGACGATATTTGTTACGCCACGCAGAATCGTCAGGATGCCGTGAAATCGCTCGCCGACGAGGTCGATCTGGTCTTGGTGGTCGGTTCTACCAACAGCTCTAACTCCAATCGACTGCGTGAATTAGCAGAGCGCTGTGGTGCGAATGCTTATCTGATTGATGACGCCAGCATGATCGACGCTGAGTGGCTGTCGGGCAAGCAGCGCGTGGGTGTCACCGCCGGCGCATCGGCGCCAGAGCTGCTGGTGCAACAAGTCATCGATACCTTGCGGAATCACGGTGGCCTGAGCGTGCGCGATCTGGACGGTCGTGAGGAGAACATTACCTTTTCGCTACCAAAGGGGTTACGTATCCCCAGCGTGGCAGTCGAATAGGGCCGTCTGTGTTCTAGGCCCTTAAGGGCTGACAAATCTAAGCCGCCTGACCGGCGCGATCCGCAAGCTAATCACGCCGACTGTTTAATTCATCCGTCCTAATCAGAGGTCTGCGCATGGGCCTGTAGATCAGGCATCTTTTCCTGATGGCGGATAGAGAGCGTACATGTGGCGAGGGTCAGCAAGGACTGACGCTGCTGGAGTGCCTTGCCACGCTGGCCATCATCGCCATAGTGACCGCGATCGCCATCCCCTCATTTCGCGATCAGATCGCCGATGCACAAGCGCGCGCTGCGGCGACGACACTGTACGCGGCAATGCAGTTCGCTCGCAGTACAGCACAACGTCGTGGCCAGGTCGTCGTGTTGTGTCCAATGGTCGAGATCAACCCAGAACAACCCCAGTGTGCGGGGCATTTTGGGCAACGGCTTGGCGCCATACTGATCACTGATAACCGACACCAGTTGCTGAGAGTGTGGTTGCCGACCGAGGGGGTCCGGGTAAGGAATCGGTCGGGTGCTCTGCCTGTGACGGGCATGTTGTCGTGGGATGCTTGGGGTGTTGGCGGGCGGAATCTGACGCTGTCAGTCTGTGCGGACGGCAGGAACTGGGCGGTGATTACCAATCGATTGGGCCGACCTCGCCTGGCAGAGGATTGGGGGGAATGCCCCGCAGTCTGAGGCTAGTCCTCGATTCCCAGCTTTTTCAGGCGGTACCGCAGGCTGCGCAGCGTAATACCGAGCGACTTCGCCGCCGCGGTGCGGTTCCATCGGTGCTGATTCAGCGCGGTCTCAATGATCCCTCTCTCAATGCCAGCAAGGTAGCCATCGAGGTCACCGTCTGGTCCCCCCGTGGGCGCCGTCGAGGCTGTGCCTTCCTTTGATGCCGTGATCCCGGCAGCCTCAGGCTGCTCCGGAACGTCAACAGCCTCGCCCGCCACGTTGAGTTCGAGGTCATGGACGTCTATGACGCTACCGTCCAACAACGCCGCCGCTCGAGCCAAGATATTTTCCAGCTCTCTGATATTGCCGGGGTAGTCATACGACATGAGGCACGCGCGGGCGTTGTGGGTCAGTTTGAGAGGGTGATCATTGCCCGCCATCTTTTTCAGGATGTGGGCCGCGATCAGTGGCACATCAGCGCGGCGATTGCGAAGCGGCGGCACGGCCAGGTCAATCACATTAACCCGGTAATAGAGGTCGTCGCGAAAATGGCCGTGCTGAACCTCATTGAGCAAGTTTTTGTGAGTCGCACTGATGAGGCGGACATCGATGGGAATCTCTTTTTCGGACCCGATAGGGCGGACAGCTTTCTCTTGGATGGCCCGCAGCAACTTTACCTGAACAGGCAGCGGCAGATCTGCAATCTCGTCCAGTAGCAAGGTGCCGCCGGCAGCGGCTTGGAATAAGCCCGCCTTGTCGGCGGTAGCGCCGGTAAAAGACCCTTTGCGATGCCCGAACAGCTCGCTTTCGACCAGATCTGCAGGAATAGCGCCGCAGTTGATCGCCAGAAAGGGGCCGCTGTGGCGCGGCCCCGAATCATGAATCAGCCTGGCGACAACTTCTTTTCCGACGCCAGACTCGCCGTGAATATGTACCGGGGCCTGACTGCGAGCGACTCGCTGGATGTCCCGTTTCAGGGTTGCCATAACGGGGGTTTCACCGATCAAGGTGTCATCGCTGATGGCTTCGTCGACAGTGCCGAGCTTGAGTGCCTGGTGTATCAGGTCGCGCAGACGATCCAGCGCCACGGGCTTGCTGACAAAATCAAAAGCGCCCAACTTGAGCGCCTCGATGGCGCTGTCCACACTGCCGTGAGCGGTCATCATGGCAACCGGCAGATCGGGGGAGCGTTGCTGGATCTCGGCGATAAGCTCCAGCCCATTGCCATCAGGGAGTTTCATGTCGGTCAGGCACAGGTCCGGGGTGCGCTTGGCCAGCAGTGCTCTAGCTTCGGTTAGCGTCCCGGCCGATAAGGTATCGAGCTCCATGCGAGCCAGCGTCATTTCCAGCAGCGTCAGCAGATCAGGCTCGTCATCGACCAACAACACGCAGGGCCGGCTCATGCCGAGCGTCCTTGCAACGGAATCGCAACCCGAAAACGCGTGCCTTCATCCTCGGTTCGGTCGTAGCTCAGTGTGGCATTGTTACTCGCACAGAGCTCACGGCAGAGATACAAGCCCAGCCCGCTACCCTGCGGTGAGGTGGTAAAAAACGGTTCAAAAAGTCTGTCACGCATCGTGTCGGGAACGCCCGACCCTGCATCAATCACGTCCATGTGTGCCCTATTGCTTGCAATGTCTTTGCTCAATTCCAGCGTCACCGCGAACTGTCCTGTTCGCTCTCCTCCATGCCTGACCCCGTTATCGAGCAAGTTAGTCAGTATGCGACGCAGATGACTGGGGTCAAACGAGATCGTACCGACCGGCTTTGGCGCCCGCAACGTCACGCAAGCACCATGGTCTTGTCCTTGCTCGTATTCTGGAATGAACAGGCGAAGCCACGCGAGCAAATCCAGAGGTTCTTGCTTGGCGTCCTCTCTGCGCGACAACTGCAGAATGTTTTCGATGATTTCGTTTACTCGCTGGGTATTGTTGGCAATGATCTCGCGCAGTGCCTTTTGCTCAGAGGCGCTACTGTCGGCAGTGTCTTCCATCAGCTGAGAGGCATGACTGATGGCCGTTAGCGGATTGCGAATTTCATGAGCGATACTGGCCGTTAATTTCCCCAGCGCATTGAGTTTCAGTGTCTGCGCTGCCTCTGTCACCGGCGTGTAGTCCTCGACAAACAACAGGGTTTCGGGGTCGAAGTCATGCCCGATGCGCACCAGTTCGGGCATGAGCAACTTACCCTCAGCATGGCGCTTAAATGGTGTTGCGTCGGTGTGGTGGCCCGCGCGCCATTGAGTGACATGCCGTGCCAGCTTTTCATCGATAGCCTCAAGCGGTATGGGGGTGCCGGCATCGGATAGCTCGAGGAGTCTTGCGGCGGCCCGATTCATCGCAGTGAGCTGATTGTTCGGCGAAATACGACAGACGCCGGTCGTCATGTGCGCAATGACTTGTTCATTAAGCTCTTCCAGTGTCGCGACCTGGGTGGTCGCGGTATCCGCGAGCTGCTCAATGTTAGCCATTCTTGCAACGATGAGTTGCAGCAGTAGAGAAATAAGGAAGATCAGCAGGCCGAGCAGCCCTGCAGAGAGCATGTCGCTGGCATCAATGGCATGTTGCTGCAGCTGATAAGCGCTGTCTGATAGGACCGCAAGTGTGGCCAGCGCTGCGACCGCCGTCGCCGTGACACGATTCGGGATGAGTACGGCGCTGGCGGCAACCGTTGGCAGATACAGTAGCGGTAGGCCTGCACCCAGTTCGTCGCCAAAACCTACCAGGAAGGCGATCATAACCAGGTCAAAGAGCGTGACCGCCAGCGGCCCAAGTTCCGGCCATGAGGCCAACCGTCGATTCTGAGTGAACAGCAGCAAGATGCTCAGAGACCACAACCCCGATAACCAGAGGAGGTCGGTGTTGTAGCCCGGGATCGTCGAGATGCCGGAGAGGTCAAGCAGCCCGAGCGCCAGCAGTGACGCGGCAACCACAGCGCGATACGCGTTGTAGACAGCGAGTAATTTCGCCACATCGGCCCCTGCTCGTCGTAAAGGTGAGGACGGGTGGCCGGTTGAATCGCCCAGGGTGTTGGTTGAAATTGCCATGATTGCACTATATCAGCCGCATGACCGTCGGCGCCGGTCTCAGCAGGGCTGCGCGGCTACCCAGTGCGCTGGCATGCGAAGTCGTCCGCCCGCTGGGCCGCAAATACGGTAACCTTCGCCTCCCGGTTTTCAGTAGGCAGGCACAACAGCGTGGTGAACACCCAATGAATTTCTGCATGGCGCAGATCAACACTTTGGTAGGCGACATTGCGGGCAATACCCGGCGTGTGCTCGAGGTGTGCGAAGCACAGCATAAAGCCGGTGTCGACGTGGTGGTGTTCCCGGAGCTCACCCTGACGGGCTATCCCCCTGAAGATCTTTTGCTGCGCAACGATCTTGTCGAGCGTACGCAGTCTGCGCTGACCTCGCTGTGTGAGCAATTGCCAGCCGGGCAGGTCGCTGTGGTCGGGTACCCGACTGCTCGCGATGGGGCGCTTTTCAACACTGCGGGGGTCATCCAGAACGGCCAGGTGATCGCCGAATATGACAAGCAATGCCTGCCGAACTATCAAGTATTTGATGAGAAGCGCTACTTCGCTGCCGGAGACAGCCCTTGTGTGGTCACCTTGGGAGATTGGCAAGTGGGCATCACAATCTGTGAGGATATTTGGCACCCGGAGCCCGCCGCGCAGGCGAAGGCAGCGGGCGCTCAGGTCCTGATTAACTTGAACGCCTCGCCTTTTCATCGCGGTAAGGAGGCGGAGCGACTCGCGCGGGTAACGGAATGCGCGAACCTGCATCAAATCCCTGTGCTGTATGTCAATCAGGTAGGGGGTCAAGACGAATTAGTGTTCGACGGAGGCTCTTTTGCGGTCGACTGCCTTGGCCGGCTTTGCGTTCGCACGGCGACTTTTTCTGAGGCGTTTCCCATTGTGACGCTGGATGCTTCCGCAGACGGGGGCGTCCTGCCCGGAGACAACGTCCCTCCCAGGGATGATTTGGAATCAGTCTGGCAGGCATTGGTGATCGGACTGCGCGACTACGTCGATAAAAACGGCTTTCCGGGTGTGGTACTGGGATTATCAGGTGGCATTGATTCGGCGGTGACATTGGCGGTGGCGGCAGATGCGCTGGGCGCTGATCGGGTCGAAGCAGTGATGATGCCTTTTCGTTACACCGCTTCGATGAGTGTTGAAGACGCTGAGTCGGAAGCGGCCGCCTTGGGCGTGCGCTTCAGCAACATCTCAATCGAGCCGTTGTACGAGTCCTTTATGGGGGCGCTCGCTGATGAATTTGCGGGCCTGCCGCCCAATATCACCGAGGAAAATCTGCAGGCTCGCTGCCGGGGCGTATTACTCATGTCGATCTCCAACAAGAAGAACTTGCTGGTGCTCACTACGGGTAACAAAAGCGAGCTCGCCGTGGGCTACTCCACCCTTTATGGCGATATGGCGGGGGGCTTTGATGTCTTGAAGGACTGCCCAAAGATGTTGGTTTACGCGCTGGCGCGCTACCGCAATACCTTGGGTGACTGCATCCCCGAAAGAGTGATCACCAGACCGCCCTCGGCCGAGCTGGCGCCAGATCAGAAGGACGAGGACAGCTTGCCGGCATACGATGTGCTGGATCAAATCGTGGAGCTCTATGTTGAGCAGGATGCCTCAAGAGAGGAAATGATTGCCGCGGGGTTCAGCCGTGAGGACGTGCAACGGGTGATCAGGCTGGTGGACCTGAACGAATACAAGCGACGACAAGCGCCGGTAGGGGTGCGGATTTCTCGACGGGGATTTGGCCGCGATCGGCGTTATCCCATCACCTGGGCATGGCGATCAGCCGACGGCTGAGGTCAGGATTTTGGCCGATAGTTAAACTGCGGCGGCTCGGGTGGATCAAATAATCCCAGCGTTGCGCGATTAATCCAAGAGCGTTGCAGGCCGTCAATGGTGTAGACGCTGTCAAACATGCACCCCGACGCGAGATTCGGATGGTCGGGGTAGTTCTCGCAGAGCACATCAATGGAGTCCTCTGCTAAATCATTCAGGCCCAGAAGCAAATAAGCCTGCGCCATGATCGCGAGGCCGTCGGCAACGCTGGGTGTCTGCTGCATGTGCTCAACAACATATTTGCCGCGATTCAGCGCCGCCATATAGGCCCCGCGACGGAAATAGTAGTTGGCGACGTGGATTTCGTGGCGGGCCAGCATGTTGCGCATGTGCACCATCCGCTGGCGAGCATCGGGCGCGTAGGCACTGTCGGGATATCGGGCAAGCAGCTGCGCGAATTCGCCGAACGCGATCTGGATATGGCTAACGTCTCTTTTCGTGTCATCAGACGGGATAAACCGTGAAAAGAAGCCGGGCTCGATGTCATAGGCCGCCAGACCTTTCATGTAAAACGCATAGTCAACGTTAGGGTGGCGAGGGTGTAATCGGATAAATCGATCCGCCGACTCGGTGGCGGCGGCAAATTCGTAGGCGCCGTAGTGGGCGTAGATCAGCTCAAGCTGCGCTTGTTCAGCGTAGCGGCCAAAAGGGTACCGGCTCTCGAGCATTTGCAGGCTGCGCACCGCCAGACTGAAGTTTTCGTTTTTCAGATGTCGCTGAGCTTCGCGATACAGCTGTTGCTCGCCCGAGTCAGCGACGAGTTCATCGTCATCGCCCCCAAACCACGAGCAGCCAGCGGTTAAGACCAGCAACGTGATGAGTAAAGCGCGGGTGAGGGATTGTCTGAACACCAAGTCTGAACGTCCGCCGTGATACATTCTGGGGCGGTAGTGTAAACGCATCGGTGCGGGAGTCACAGCACTTGGAAGACGAAGATTTGGCGGGTGATGGCACGATGACCGCGCAGGTGCCTGAAGCACTCCACGGTGCTCGGCTGGACGCCGCCGCCGCATCGCTTTTTCCCGCATTTTCTCGCAGCCGGTTGGCAGACTGGATCAAGTCGGGTCGGCTGCAGCGCAACCATGGCACCGCCAAGCCGCGAGACAAGGTGGCCGTCTCAGACCGCATTACCCTGACCCCAGAATATGACGATCGCGTGGAGTGGGCGCCCGAGGCGCTACCGCTGGATCTGCTGTATGAGGACGATCATGTCATCGTCCTTAACAAACCGGCGGGGCTGGTGGTTCACCCCGCGGCCGGTCATCACAGTGGCACGCTGGTAAACCGGCTCCTCGCCCATGCGCCGGAGATGGCAAGTTTGCCCCGGGGCGGCATTGTTCACCGACTCGACAAGGATACGTCGGGTGTCATGTTGGCCGCCAAGTCGACCCTCGCCCACAAATCGCTGGTCGCACAGCTGGCGGAGCGCACGGTCAGCCGCCATTACAGCGCTGTTTGCCGGGGCACGTTTTCCGGTGGGGGCACCATAGACGCTCCAATTGGCCGGCATCCGACCTCGCGCATCAAAATGGCAGTGGTGCCCGATGGCAAGCCGGCGGTAACCCATTATCGGATCGCGGAGCGCTTTGGTGCGCATACGCACCTCGATGTGAGCTTGGAGTCGGGTAGAACGCATCAGATACGAGTGCATCTCGCCTGGCGCAAACACCCGCTGATCGGCGATCCCGTATACGGCGGTCGCGCAATGCGGCCTGCCGGTGCCAGCGATCGGCTTTTGTCTGCGTTGCAGGAATTCCCCCGTCAGGCACTGCACGCGCGGGAGCTGGCATTTCTGCATCCCGAGTCAGACGAATCGTTGCAGTTCTCGGCACCCATCCCCGAGGATCTGGCCGAGTTACTTGGGTGTCTCGCTGAGGAGGATCCTGCTTGATTGAGACCCTGCCGATGCTGGCGCCAGATTTGGGGATTGATGGCGTCCAAATCAGAGTGACGACCAGGCAGGGAGGTGTCAGTTCGCGTCCTTACGATAGCTTGAATTTGGGTGGTCACGTAGGCGATGTGGCGGCGCACGTGGAGGAGAACCAGCAACGGCTGAAGCAGACACTGCCCGTCACCAGGCTGCAGTGGCTGAAGCAGGTTCATGGCACAAGAGTGGTTCAAGCCACCCATGCCACGGCCGTTGAAGCCGATGCGCAATGGACCTGTGAAACCGGAGTGGCGCTGGGCATCTTGACCGCCGATTGTTTACCCGTGGCGCTGGCAACATTGGATGGCGCGTGTGTCGGGGTCGCGCATGCCGGCTGGCGCGGTCTGGCTGCCGGCGTTCTGGAATCTCTGGTGGCAGCCATGCCGACCGAGAGCGGCCGCATCATTGCTTGGTTGGGGCCAGCCATCGGGGCGGCCGCTTATGAAGTGGGCCCCGAGGTGAAAGACGCATTGATGGCCGCCTCGGGCGCGGACAGCCAAGAGTGCTTTGAGCCCTCGTGTGAGCGTGACGGGCATTGGATGGCTGACTTGGCGGGGCTTGCCAAACGGCGACTCGAGGCGATGGGCATCGCGCGGGTGCTGGGTGGAGATCGCTGTACCTACAGCGAGCCCGAGCAATTTTTTTCCCACCGTCGTGACGGTCCAGCCACAGGGCGCATGGCAACAATAATCTGGCGCGAGTCATAGCGCTCACCTTGGCCGCATCACCGCGCAGCCATTGGTCTCGACGTGCAGCGCGCTATTCCCGCACTTGAAAAGGGGGATTTACCCCCCATATCTCTTCACAGACAACGCTGATCCGCACTGCGGAGACAAGGAGAGAGCGATGCGCATGGACAAGCTAACCCATTCACTGCAAGCCGCGCTGGGCGATGCACAATCGTTGGCGGTGGGGCGAGATCATCCTTACATAGAGCCCCTTCATGTTTTGAAGGCCATGCTGGACCCTGCCAGTTCGCCGACACGGGCATTGCTCCGTGCAGCAGGCGCCACGTTGGCGTCGCTTCAGGCGGCGGTCGATGCCGCCGTGGCGTCAATGCCGACCGTAACGGGCAGTGATGATGTGCATATCAGTCAGGATACCCAGCGCCTGCTGAACCGGGCTGACAAATTGTCCCAACAGGCGGGTGATGCCTATTTATCGACGGACTCAGTGCTCCTCGCCATGCTCGAGACCTCGTCCACCGCAGCGCTACTCAGCGAAGCGGGTGTGACCCCCGAGGCGCTCGCCAAGGCAGTTGAGGCAGCGCGGGGCGGCGAGGCTGTCAACGCTGCTGAATCGGAGGAGACGCGCCAGGCGCTAGAGAAATACACCGTTGATCTGACGGAGCGCGCAGCCGCCGGGCAGCTGGATCCGGTTATCGGCCGCGACGATGAAATTCGGCGCACGATTCAGGTGTTGCAGCGACGAACCAAAAATAACCCCGTATTGATCGGCGAGCCCGGCGTGGGCAAGACGGCCATCATTGAGGGTTTGGCGCAGCGCGTCGTAAACGGCGAGGTGCCCGAGGGCCTGAAGGACAAGCGCATACTGGCTCTGGATTTGGGTGCATTGCTGGCCGGAGCGAAATTTCGGGGCGACTTTGAAGAGCGGTTGAAGGCGGTGCTCAAAGCATTGTCGAAGGAAGAGGGCCGCATCATTCTGTTTGTGGACGAGCTGCACACCATGGTGGGCGCCGGCAAGGCTGAGGGCTCCATGGACGCGGGCAATATGCTCAAGCCCGCATTGGCCCGGGGAGAATTGCATTGCGTGGGCGCTACGACCCTCAATGAATATCGGCAGTACGTCGAAAAAGACGCGGCGCTGGAGCGGCGCTTTCAAAAGGTACTGGTCGAGGAGCCCAACGAAGAGGACACGATTGCCATTTTGCGTGGCCTCAAGGAGCGCTACGAGGTGCATCACAGTGTCGACATTACCGACAGCGCCATTATCGCGGCCGCCAAACTCAGCCAGCGATACATCACGGATCGTCAGCTGCCTGACAAGGCTATCGATCTGATTGACGAGGCGGCGAGTCGAATCCGCATGGAAATCGATTCGAAGCCTGAATCGATGGACCGGCTTGAGCGGCGGCTGATTCAGCTGAAAATCGAGCGTGAAGCGGTCAAGAAGGAAGAATCCTCTGCAGCCAGCAAAGAGCTGGCTCAGCTCGATGAGCAGATTGAGAGCATCGAACGCGAGTATGCGGGTCTGGAAGAGATCTGGCTGGCAGAAAAGGCGGCGGTGCAGAGTGTTACGCAGATCAAAAGTGACATTGAGCAGGCCAAGCTCGATCTCGAAGTGGCCCGCCGAGCGGGCGATCTGACCAAAATGTCTGAAATTCAGCACGGGCAATTACCCGAATTGGAGCGCCGCCTGGCTTCCGCCTCTGATGGTGAGCAGCCAGAACCGACGTTGCTCCGTTCCCGGGTGACCGAGGAGGAAGTGGCAGAAGTGGTCTCGCGCTGGACGGGTATTCCGATAGCCAAAATGCTCGAGGGCGACCGCGAGCGGCTGCTCAACATGGAGGAGACGCTGCACGGACGCGTCATTGGGCAGAACGAGGCAGTGACGGCGGTGTCACACGCCGTGCGGCGTGCGCGCGCCGGGCTTGCAGACCCGCAGCGGCCCAATGGTTCGTTTCTGTTTCTCGGCCCGACCGGTGTCGGGAAAACCGAGTTGTGCAAGGCGCTGGCGGATTATCTGTTCGACAGTGAGCAGGCCATGGTGCGCATCGACATGTCTGAGTTTATGGAGCAGCACTCTGTTGCCCGACTGATCGGCGCGCCGCCCGGTTATGTGGGTTACGAGGAGGGGGGTTATCTCACCGAAGCGGTTCGACGACGCCCCTACTCATTGTTGTTGTTGGACGAAGTGGAGAAAGCGCATCCCGATGTATTCAACATTTTGTTACAGGTGCTTGAGGATGGTCGCCTGACCGACGGGCAGGGTCGCACGGTCGATTTTCGCAATACCGTTGTGGTCATGACATCGAATCTGGGGTCAGAGCATATTCGTGAGGCCCTCGATGAGGGTCAGAGCGACGGCGATACGGGTGCATTGAAGGCGACCCTTCAGGCGAAGGTGATGTCCGACGTGGCCATGCACTTCAGACCGGAATTTCTCAACCGCATCGACGAGTCGGTAGTCTTTCATGCGTTGGGTCAGGAGCATATCCGCGAGATTGCCGACCTGCAGCTCAGTGCTCTCAAGGCCAGGTTGGCGGAACGTTCACTGTCACTGTCGATCAGTGATGAGGTGATGGCCTATCTCGCCGATCAGGGCTTTGATCCTGTCTATGGTGCTCGACCGCTCAAGCGCGCGATTCAGCGGCTGATTGAAAACCCGCTGGCCGAATCCTTGCTGGCTGGAGATTTCGAACCCGGGGATGTCATCGAGGTGAACCGTGTTGGGCAGGACATGCGATTCTCGAAGGCGGCAGACGTGTCGCAGGTCGCATAGTCTCGCGCCCATACCCGGGCTCCAGTCATCGGGACTGACCAGGGGTCTTTGCTGATCGCAGGTCTGCAGGCAGTGTGGTGCATGACACATTGCTTGAGGCCGATGAGAGATGGCACTGACCAAGCGGCATCGTCACTGGGGACTGACGCTGATCGAGCTACTGATCGTGCTGGTGATCACCGGGGTGCTCATTTCGATAGCGGCGCCCTCTTGGCAGAACTTTCATGTGGACGGGGTCTTGGACGAGGCTCGGTTGGTGTTAACGCGCCTCGATCTCAAACAGCGGGCCTTTTGGCAGGAGCATGGCCGATACGCTGGGGTGAGCGACTTACCCTCGCTGGCAAGCCTGTCGCCGCGCGTGGCGCGCTATTACACCCTGCAGGTAGACCTCCCACCCGACGGATTTCAGTTGCATCTGAACAGCGGCGATCATGCCTGGCCGTCTTTGAGTCTTAACCATCTGGGGTTATGGAGTGGCTCTGCAGTGGAGGATCCCGCCAGTGCTCCTTGAGTATCTGGTGGCGGCTGTCGTCGGTGTCGCAGGGATGCTCTCACTGCTGCATATGGCGGGAAATGTCGCCACCTTTGAAAACCGGATCTTGCAGCAGACTGCCGCGCAAACGGTGTTGCGGGAGCTGACTGTTTTGCACCGGTTCGCGGAGTATGGCCCAGTCGAGTTTCAGGGTGTGTGCGAAAGCCCATCCGGTCACACACTTGAGCCAACCTGCCGTTCGACTGATCGGTGGCTGCTGCACCTGCCTGAGCATCATATTGCGAAGCATCCTGATGGCGTCATTGAACTGTCATGGCAACTCGCTGACGGTGCTCGTGTAACGCTCACCTCCGACCCCCCATGAGAGCAATGTCCCTGATGAGCACCCGACCCAATTGGCGCTCTCCCGTCACCTTGCTATCCACTGACATTACTGGGCCCAGGGGTCCCGTCACGAAGCTTGCCGTCCCGCAGATTCTCGGTTTGCGTGTGGGGCACCACGAGAGGGTGTGGGAGTCGTGTAGCAGGCGGCTCATCGGCTTTTCGCTAGTGGAGTGTCTGGTCGCCAATGCGCTCACACTGCTGTTGCTCACCGCGCTGCTGGGCAGCAGCCTCGAAGTGATCGCGACGGTCAGTCTGGCCGCAGCGAGGACTGATCAAGTGATTCAATTGCGCCAACTGAATCGCTATCTGGATGGCGCACTCGCGAGAGCTGGGATGCCGACCGCATGGCGCGCCGCGGTGCAGGGCGATGGCGCGATGCTTGCCATGCGGCACCCCGCTGACCCCTGTTTGGCGCCGGATCTGATGGAACCCAAGCCTGTTTGGGGTGGCTGGTCAGTTGTAAAGTTAGCCGAGCATCCCTGTATCTCTGTCGGGGCGGCCGAGCAGGGGTTATATATCGAGATGGTGAGCGAATGCCCCGAGCACTGCGCCGAGGGTGCTGGCTACGTGATCTATCCAGACGGATGCTTGGCGGGCTCGGGTGCCTTCGATCCCGCGCTTGTTCGCTGGCGAGCGCATTGGCAGCGCACCACGGCCATGCTGGAGCATTGCCCCGAGGGCACACCTTGGGCGCGCCTCGAACGCCAGATGATCACCCACCGTAAAACGCTGGGCGATTCGACACGGCCGCCGGAGCTGCGGCTACAGACACTCACGGCTGACGGTGGGCAGCGCTGGACCGTTGCAGAGGTGCTTATTGAGAATGTGCGTGACTGGCGCATCACATCAGTCGAGGTCCCCATGGCCTC
>JAYOUT010000025.1:0-1312 GCA_038151055.1 Luminiphilus sp. | reverse complement strand
CCAGATTCGTGAAAAGTTGGGGCTTTGGTTTAGCGCCAGAAGGGCGTAAAGTGTCACATAATAGTTGCAAAATGCGATTTATTAGCAGATTGCGAGGAGAAGGTTTGGTAAAGCTGTGATGGCGCCGAGCCGCATGCAGGAGAGTTGAGTGAAGCAGGTACTGGCGAAGCAACTTGGGAAGACCGCCCACAGCGGTCTTGCTGCCTCGTGGCGCGCTGGACACGGGTTTACCTTGCTTGAATTAATGATCGTGGTGGCGATTGTGGGCATTTTGGCCAGCATTGCCTATCCCTCTTATATGGACCACGTACGCAAGGGCAACCGAGCCAAGGCCCAGGCCTTCCTCATGGATGTGGCGCAGCGGCAGCAAAATTACTTGCTGGTTAATCGGCAGTATGCGGCAACACTTGCGGATCTGGGGGTCACGGTTGGTACCGAGGGTGGTTCTTTGGGGGCGGATTTAGCCTCGCTTGCCTCAGCGTATGACCTCACCAGTATGAACTTGGGTGTGGTCACTGGACCACCGCCCAGCTTCAATATAACGCTCAGCCCTCAGCCGAATTCTCTTCAGACAAGTGACGGTAGTCTTTGTTTGGCCAATACTGGGGCGCGCGCACGTTATTGTGGCGGCGCAAACGAGACACCGTGGTAATCCAGCGCGTCAGAGGGCTGTCTTTATTTGAATTGCTGGCGACGCTGGTCATTCTGTCGATACTTGTGTCACTGGCAGCGCCGTCGTTCTCAAGAATGTTGGCCGAGCAGCGGCTGCGCCAGGTAGGGACTGAACTTAGGGTGTCACTCTCGTCTGCGCGCTCTGAGGCCGTTAAGCGAAACGAGGGCGTGTCGCTGATACAGCAGGGCAGTGACTGGAGTAACGGTTGGTGTATCGAACCCAGCACCGAGACGAGTTGCTCCGGCCAACCCATCCAGCAATTTAATATCCCCGTTGAGCAGGTGAAGCTCACGGTAGCCGGCGTCAGTGGCGGCACTGCGCTGCAGTTCAATGCGTGGGGGCGTGTGACCAGCTGCCCCACTTTCACCTTGACTACCTCGGCCGCGGGCAGCGCCTGCACATTATGTTTGACGGTGTCGATGGATGGTCGCGTGCAGAGCCACACCGGTGACTGCCCCAGCGACTGCGATCAGGAAGGTGAAGAGATGAGCTGGGCGGGAGCGTGCTCGTGAAAACACGTCGCCCACAGTCCGGTTTCACACTGATTGAGGTGCTGGTGACGTTTTTGATCATTGCGATTGGTCTATTGGGCTTGGGTGCCCTGCAGCTCAACACCATGAACAACAGTTTTGAGACCTA
>JAYOUT010000024.1:7175-29481 GCA_038151055.1 Luminiphilus sp. | reverse complement strand
TCATTTGCTGGTGAAGCATGGCTTCGCGTGCGACACCTTTAATAATCGACAAATAAAGGTTACGGGTATTGTCTGATAGGCCTTTTTGCTTGAGCTTTTCCATCAGCGCCAGCACCGTGGCGCGATCCAGTCGATGCCAGGGAAACGAATCGGGGGTTTGATCACACAGCACGGCGATGTGCTTCATGACGGAGCGTGCGGTCGTTCTACTCGCTTCAGAGCCTTGCAGAGACGCCAGGTACAGTGAGGCGGGATTACTGTGCTGCAGAGGTGCATCGGAGCCCACCGTTGCCAGCCAGCTACTGATCTCCTGATTCGCAGTCTTTTTATTGGTATCCATGGCAGGCCGCCCCCCATAAGGGTTGCTTTAACTGACGTAAATATACATTTAAGGAAGTTATGATACAACCCCTCCTCAAATTAAGTGGCGTAAATCTCCGTATCAACGTCACCATAAGTGGTTTACTCGCCCGGATCTTTCCGCTGCCGAGGCACACATCCCTGCCTTCACGGGCGACCGGAACCCCGTCACAGCGCCATATCAATGACCAATTTGCCCGTGAATTTCTTGTCGAGAAAGAATGCCTGTGCCTCTGCCACCGCATCCAGTGCAAAACAGCGAGCAAGCAGGGGCTTGATGTCACCGCGCTCAATCAAGCCCACTAAACGCCCAAACACGCCGTCATCTAACACGGTGCATCCCATAAACCACTGATCTTTTAAATACAGCGTTCTCAGATCGAGCTCCACAATCGGCCCAGCGATGGCGCCGGAGACCGCATAACGGCCAAAAGGCCGCAGAATCGTGAGTAATTCAGGCCAATCCCCGCCGCCAACCAGGTCAATCACAACATCCACGCCATTTTCGCCCAATGCCGCCTCTAGGCTGGCGCCCCTAACAAGCGCTTGATCAGCACCGGCATCCAGCACCGATTGCTGCTTTTTATCGCCCGCTACGGCTATGACTCGCGCGCCACGGGCCTTTGCCAGCTGTATGGCGGCGGATCCTACACCCCCCGAGGCGCCGGTGATGAGCAACGTGTCATTTTCGGTGACTTGAGCGCGGGTCAGCATGTTTTCAGCAGTCGAGTAGGAGCATGGAAAAGACGCCAATTCTGCATCTGATAGCGACGTTTCAATGGGGTACGCATGGCGCGCCGCCACTGTCACATAGTCCGCAAACCCGCCGTCACACTCGGACCCAATATACCAAGGGGTTCCAAGGGTTTGACCACGGGCTTCGCGCAGGCAGGGCTCTACTAGCACCCTCTTCCCTATTAATCCCGCATCAGCGCCCTCTCCAACCTCCGCGACTTCTCCACAAATATCGGCGCCTTGAATGCGAGGGAAACTGAGCGCCTGCCCTCCCCAGCTGGCGTCTTCAGCATCGCCATCGCCTTTGGAGTACCAACCGACGCGAGTATTGATGTCAGTGTTATTGATGCCAGCCGCCAAAACCTTCACCAGCACCTCGCCTGAGTGGGGTTCTGGTACCGTGACATCATCCCGGTAACACAGGGTCTCAAATCCGCCGTGTCCAGTCAGCTGCATCGCTCTCATTACTGTGGGCCGCCGCATGATGGTCGGTTCCTGTTATCGGAAAAACCTTGGTTATTCCAAAAGCTATTAAGCATATTCCATTTTAGTATGTTAAAATGGGGTCTCGCGGACTAAAAGTGCCAACGCTGCCCATGACGATGACTGTGACGCCCTTTTTCGACAAGGCAACCTCCACGTTGACCTATGTTGTCAGCGACGAGCAGTCCCGGCAATGCGCCATTATTGATCCGGTTCTGGACCTCGACTACGCCTCGGGCACCTTGACGACGGCCTCAGCCGATAAATTGATCGAATTTGTCGCTGCAGAGGGCCTGACGGTAGATTGCATCCTAGAAAGTCACATCCACGCAGATCACTTGTCCAGCGCGCCGTATATTAAGGCACAGCTGGGCGGTGATATTGGCATCGGCGCTCACATCACCACCATCCAGTCCACATTCGGCGCCATTTTCAATGAGGGTGACGGGTTCAGCAGGGACGGCGGTCAATTCGATCGTATTCTATCTGATGGTGATCGATTCAATATCGGCTCTTTGGAAGCCGAAGCGTTCCATGTGCCCGGACATACCCCGGCCTGCATGGCCTATCGCATCGGCGATGCATTATTTGTGGGCGACACCTTGTTTATGCCTGACGCGGGCACGGCGCGCTGTGACTTTCCAGGTGGCGACGCGAGAGCCCTGTATCGATCTTGTCAGCGCCTACTGAGCCTGCCCGGCGACACGCGGGTATTTGTTTGCCACGATTATCAGCCTGGTGGGCGCGATCTAGCCTACGTCGCCACGGTTGCAGATCATCAGCGCGACAACATCCACGTAGGCGGCGGCATCACAGAAGATGAATTTGTTGCAATGCGGGAAGCGCGAGACGCCACACTAGACATGCCCTCCCTCATCTTGCCCTCGCTGCAGGTGAATATGCGCGCGGGATATCTGCCGCCCATTGACGAGCAGGGCCGTCTTTTTCTCAAGGTTCCCCTTAATGCCTTTGGAGGCGAGGGTCTGACGTCATTGGCAGCGAAAGAGCCCTGAAGCGTCATGCGGGGGATGCGTCTTACCAGGCGATTTTGTTGCGCGCGAAGGCCACCAGACTCGCTGCGGTTGTGGTTACGCAGGCGTTAGTGCGGTGAAACCCGCGAGCAGGTTATTCCCCGCAAGCGCATGGCTTGCCGATTACACCCGCGACCAATTCATCAATGACTCGCTGGCGGCGCTGATCGTCACAATCATGCTAATCCCACAGTCTCTGGCCTATGCCTTATTGGCCGGCTTGCCTGCAGAGATGGGACTGTATGCCTCAATCCTACCGCTCATTGCGTACGCGGCATTTGGCAGCAGTCGAACCTTGTCGGTCGGACCGGTTGCCGTCGCTTCCCTGATGACCGCGTCTGCGGTCGGTTCGGTGACTGCACAGGGAGTTGTGGATTACGCCACCGCAGCGACCACACTGGCACTACTGGGTGGTCTGATGCTGGTGGTCCTCGGTCTATTGAAATTTGGCTTTATCGCCAACTTTCTTTCTCATCCCGTGGTGTCGGGATTCATTACTGCATCGGGCATCGTCATCGCGGTGGGGCAGATGGGCTCTTTAACCGGTATCAGCCTGCAGGGTGACACCCTCCCCCGCCTGCTAACCGGTCTGTTCGCGCAGCGAGACCATATCCATGGGCTGACCGCTATGGTCGGCGTAGGGTCGATCGGCTTTCTGCTTTTTGCGCGTTATCAACTGGCTGCACTACTCAGTGCTGCAGGCCTGTCTACTCGCGCCGCCAATCTGCTGGTGCGAGCCGCACCCGTGATGATTATGTTAGCTGTCATTCCTCTGTCGGCTTCGCTGGACTTTTTGGCGAAGGGTGTCCCTTTGGTGGGCAAGGTGCCGACCGGCCTGCCTGCTTTTAGTGCCCCCGCGGTCGACTGGCCTCTCATCAAAGAGTTGTTTGTTCCTGCTTTACTGATTGCGTTAATTGGTTTCGTCGAATCTGTTTCGGTGGGCCGAACACTGGGCGCAAAAAGACGACAACGTATCGATGCTAATCAAGAGTTGATTGGCTTGGGCGCTGCGAATACGGCTGCGGCGCTGTCGGGTGGCTTCCCGGTCACTGGCGGATTTTCCCGATCGGTTGTTAATTTCGACGCCGGTGCCGAAACCCAGATGGCGTCCATTCTGGCAGCCTTGGGCATCGCGTTAGCCGCGCTGTTTCTTACGCCGACGCTCTTCTTTCTTCCCAAAGCGGTTTTGGCTGCGACTATCATTGTCGCGGTATTGAACCTGATCGATTGGCAGGTACTTCGTGAAGCCAAACGCTTCTCGTCAGCCGACTTCTCGGCTGTTTCGCTCACCATATTGGTGACGCTGGCCGCAGGTGTCGAGCTAGGTGTCCTCACCGGCGTGGCGGTATCGGTAGGGCTTCATCTTTACCAAACGAGCACGCCGCACTTTGCCGTCGTCGGGCAGGTGCCGGATACAGAGCACTATCGCAACGTAAAGCGACACGACGTGATCACCTATCCACATATCCTCTCCATCCGCGTCGATGAGTCACTCTACTTTGCGAATGCGAGCTACCTAGAAGAAATTGTTTTCGACGAAGTGGGACGAAAGCCTGACACCACCGACGTGATTCTCATGTGTCCAGCGGTGAATCGAATTGATCTGAGTGCGCTGGAGGCGCTCCAAGAAATTAATACTCGGCTGTCTGAGCGAGGCATCACTTTGCATCTCACGGAAGTCAAAGGTCCCGTTATGGACGCGCTGAACCGCAGTGACTTTATCTCGCAACTTACCGGTGACGTTTTCCTGTCCCAGCATGAGGCAGAACTGCAATTGTCGGCCGACGCCGCTCCGCGCTAGAGAAATCGCTGATCCTGCTCTGATTGCAGGAGCCGCCTAAAGCCTCGCTCCACAGCAGCCTCGGCGGCCAGGCCCAGACGATCCTGCCAACCTCGTTTGAAGCGGTAGCGCACCTCGATGAGGTCACAAGTATCCAGCCGCTCTAATAAAAAGCCATCAGAGGTGCAGAGCCGATCAGTGAGATTTTTTTCTAGGGCGCGCTGTCCAAACCAGTACTCGCCGGTGGCCACCTCATCGATCGCCAAAGCGGGTCGATTACTGGCAACAAAGTCCTTAAACAGCAGATGAATGTCGTCGATGTCGGACTGAAATTTCTCCCGGGCCTTGTCGGTGTTTTCCCCAAAGAGTGTCAGGGTGCGCTTGAACTCCCCGGCCGTATGCATCTCAAAATCGATATCGTTTTTCTTTAGCAGGCGATGAAAGTTGGGCAATTGAGCTACGACGCCAATTGAGCCGAGAATCGCAAAGGGTGCGGCAATAATCTCGTCGGCGACGCAGGCCATCATATAGCCACCACTGGCGGCAACTTTATCTACAGCGACTGTGAGCTTGACGCCAGCATCTTTGAGTCGCACCAATTGACTCGCCGCGAGTCCATAGCCATGCACTGCCCCGCCACCGCTTTCGAGACGCAACAACACCTCATCGGAGCCTCTGGCGACGGGCAAAATGGCGGATATCTCCTCCCGCAGCTGATCGACTTGACTGGCCTGAATGTCGCCATCGAAATCCAACACAAAGATCCGCGGCCGCCCCGAGTCTTCACTGTCTTCAGTTTTCTTTTTGAGCGCTTGTTTTGCCGCCTTGTCCTTCTGCTTTTTCTGCTTTTTGAGTTCTTTTTCTCGAGCTTTGTTTGCAGCAGGCTCCTCAACGACTGAGCGAATCACATCTTGCTGCGCCTCAAGACGCTCATTGAGAGACCGCGCTTCAACACTCCCTTCTTCTCCTGCGCCGCGCTTTCGCTGACTGATCGCCACCACGCCCGCAAAGGCCACCAAGAACACGCCCAATAAGATGACCGCTTGCAGTAAAAACTCAGCAATATCCAGAAGAAATTCCATAACGGTTACCGTCTCTCTATGAAGTCGGAGATGAGTTGGCCTGAGATTGAGGCGTTAGGGGGTGTCGGCGGCATGGCGTCGACGTCAAACCAGTCGGCGTCCTCAATCTCATCAGGGTTTGGCATTAACTCTCCAGATTGCCACTCAGCGAAGAACCCAAGCATGACCTGACTGGGGAATGGCCATGGTTGCGAAGCGAAGTAGCGTACGTTTCCGACTTCAATGCCCACCTCTTCTCTGACCTCTCGGATGACAGCGGCCTCGCAGGTCTCACCCGGCTCCATAAACCCCGCCAGCGTGCTGTAGAAGCGTTTCTGGAACCCGGCTGCGGCGGCCAGCAACATTTTGTCGCCCTTGCTCACCAAGACGATGACGCAGGGTGATACTCGCGGGTAAACCCGCAGAGCACATCCGCCGCACAGCACCGCACGCCCATCTTCCACTAAATCAGTAGCGCTGCCGCAACGACCGCAGTAGCGGTGGGTATCCCGCCAATGAAGTAATTGATACGCACGGCCATGAGCGTGAAAAATAGCGTCGTCTACACGACCGAGCAGGCTATAGAGATTGCCAGAGAGTTGCTCGGTCGCACTGATGCTGTCTTCCGGCACCGAGAGCGCCCACGCGCCTTTACCTTGCCAATGCCCTATCGGGATCGCTTTAGTGAGATGCGCCTCCCAGCGCACGTCTATTTCACTCACCCGCCAGGGCAGCCCGGGTGCCCCTCGCAGAGAGGTGATGGTATTGCGGCCCTGGAAAACAAACGCCCAGTCGTCGGCCTGGGGCTTAAGGGGAAGCTCAGAGATATCGAGCACAGCATGCTGACCTATAAAGCGGAGGACACAGTCTAGGAACACCCCCGCACCAACACAAGAACCTCTTACAGCCGTGTATCTATCCCAAACCGAGCGCCGCCAATCGCCGTATACCCAGCACCACAACATCCGGTGTACTCTTAAAGGCAGTCGCAAGGGGTCTTCAAGCGGCTCTGGATGTTTCGACGCCGTGCGTCTTAGCGCCGGGGACTGATCTCCGTATGCGGTACAGAGAGATAACAACGAGACAGGCTATCCATCATGAGTGAATCTTCTATGAACGCGTTCTGGAGTAACTTCCTGGGCGAATCCCCGACTTGGTATAAGCAGACCATCATCGGCTTTATCGTCATCAACCCGATTTTGTTGATGGTGGCGGGTCCAGTGGTAACCGGCTGGGCGCTGATTGGGGAGTTTATTTTTACCTTGGCGCTGGCACTTCGGTGTTATCCCTTGCAGCCGGGCGGGCTACTGGCGATCGAGGGCATATTGCTCGGGCTCGCAGACCCTCATAGCGTGTTCCATGAAGCTGAGGCCAACTTCGAAGTCATTCTGCTGCTCATGTTCATGGTGGCAGGCATTTACTTCATGAAAGATCTGCTGCTCTTTGTTTTCACAAAAATTCTGCTCAATGTGCGCTCGAAAAAGATGCTGGCGTTCCTGTTCTCGATCGTCTCAGCTGTGCTGTCTGCCTTCCTCGATGCGCTCACGGTGACTGCAGTATTGATCAGCGTCGGCGTCGGTTTCTATGCGGTCTTCCACCGGGTGGCCTCTGGACTTTCCGTGACCGACAAGAGCCATGATCATACGCAGGACACCTCAGTTCAGGCGGATTCTGCTGCCGACCTCGAGGCCTTCAGGGCGTTCCTGAGAAGTCTGCTCATGCACGGTGCTGTCGGCACCGCACTGGGCGGGGTATGTACGCTCGTCGGTGAGCCGCAAAATCTATTGATTGCAACGGTGGCTGGCTGGGACTTCCAGACCTTCTTCCTTTACATGGCGCCCATCACAATGCCGGTCTTGGTCTGTGGACTCATTACCTGTGTCTTGCTCGAGGTAACGGGCTGGTTTGGCTACGGCGCGCTGATGCCTGAAAACGTGCGCCAGGTCCTAACCAGTTTCGACGAGGACCAGCAAGCCAGCTCCACCGCCAGATCCCGGGCAAAACTCAAGATACAGGCGCTTGTCGCGGTGATTCTGGTATTTGCCTTGGCATTTCACCTCGCTGCGGTGGGCTTGATTGGCTTGTTGGTGATTGTTTTGCTGACGGCCTTCAATGGCATCACCGACGAGCATGAAATCGGGCATGCGTTTCAGGAGGCCCTGCCCTTCACCGCGCTGCTGGTTGTGTTCTTCGCTATCGTCGCTGTGATTCATGAGCAGCATTTGTTTACGCCGGTCATCGAGTCGGTGTTGGCCATGTCCAGTGACGTGAGGCCTGCCATGTTCTTCTTGGCCAACGGCATTTTGTCCGCCATTTCGGACAATGTCTTTGTGGCGACCGTTTACATTGGCGAGATCGATGCGGCGTTGAAGGCAGGAGAAATTGACCGCGCGGAGTTTGATCGATTGGCGATCGCCATCAACACGGGCACTAACCTGCCGTCTGTGGCAACACCCAATGGCCAGGCTGCGTTCTTGTTCTTGTTAACGTCTGCCCTGGCACCGCTGATCAGGCTTTCCTACGGCAAAATGGTGTTGATGGCGCTGCCCTACACGATCGTGCTGACCAGCGTTGGACTGGCCGCCGTCATCGTCAACCTGTAGTAGCAATCAGTAGCAATCAATGGCGGAGTGTTCTCCGCCAGATCGCCTCTCCTGCGCTTTGGTCGAGCTCTCTGAGCTTTGCTTCGTGGCGCTCGACTTCCTCGGTTGTCGCTCGCAGGACGGGCAAGGGCTGGCGGCTCGCTGGCAGGCGCCGTATGCCGCCACTCACGGCCGCATTCCCCCCTTCGGCATCGCCCGCCTCTGCGCCCAATCCCAGCGAGGCCTGCCCGCCGGTCATCGCCAGATAGACCTCAGCAAGAATTTCGGCGTCTAGCAATGCGCCGTGCAACGACCGGCTCGAGTTGTCGATTTCATATCGCTGACACAACGCGTCGAGATTGTTGCGCTGACCCGGATGCTTGTGACGCGCCATCTGCAAGGTGTCGATCACGTTGCATAGTGACCCAACGTCCTGCCCGTGAGGCTCCAGGCGGTCTAGTTCAGCGTCAATGAATCCAACATCGAAGGGCGCGTTATGAATAATGAGCTCGGCGCCCTTCACAAATTCAACGAACTCTGGGGCCACCTCCGCAAACTTGGGTTTACCCGCCAGAAAGTCGAGGGTGATGCCGTGCACCTCCATGGCGCCGGCATCAATTTCCCGCTCCGGATGAATGTATTGGTGATAGTGCCGTCCCGTGATGCGTCGGTTGACGAGCTCCACGCAGCCAATCTCGATAATACGATGCCCCTGATTAACCTCGAGCCCCGTGGTTTCGGTATCCAATACAATCTGCCGCCTATCCATTGGCTGATCCTTTCACCTTATCCATGCCCTGGTTAGCCAGCGCATCGGCTCGCTCATTCTCAGGGTGCCCACTGTGCCCCTTAACCCACTGCCACTGCACTGTGTGCCGAGAAGTTTGAAGGTCAAGTTCCTGCCACAAATCCTGATTCTTGACGGCTTTTTTGGCAGCGGTTTTCCAGCCATTTTTTTTCCAGTTTGCCAGCCAGCGAGTAATACCGTCTTTGACGTATGTGGAATCGGTTGTCAGCACGACCTCGCAGGGCTCGTTCAGCGCGCGCAACCCCTCTATTGCCGCAGTCAGTTCCATGCGGTTATTGGTGGTGTTATCGGCGCCGCCGCACAGCTCTCGCTCCTTGTCCCCAAAACGGAGAACGGCACCCCAGCCACCGGGGCCGGGATTTCCGCTGCAAGCACCGTCTGTATAGACCTGCACCTGTTTCACGAGGGGTTTTCTGCTCCATCCGGGTGACCACGTGTCACCTGCCGAGGCACGGGAATGCCTTCCTGTGTTTTACCCAGAGGGATAGAAATAAGCCTCGGTCTTTCTGAGAGGGTTGCGGCTTGATTGAGATGCCCGGCGACCCGCTTGCGGGCATGAAGCAAATACACTGTGCCCGTAGGTATGTTGTGCCTCACCAGCCACTTGTCGATGCGATCCATCATCCGCCCAGCGCGGCCCTGACCGAGTGGGGCGAGATTGGCGAGGTATTGAGGCTCTGAGTGAGAAAATCCGAGTAGCGAGAGCCAGTCACCCAGCCTCCGGCTACTCACCGTCGCGAGACGACGACCACGCCGCGTCAACATCCTGCGAATCCAATGCCCTACTCCCCACAGGCTGAAAGGATTGAAATTAATCACAAAAAGGTGCCCATTTGGCACCAAGACCCGCTGACACTCCCGCAGTACCTGATGA
Organism: Luminiphilus sp.; assembly: GCA_038151055.1. Taxonomy (GTDB): domain Bacteria; phylum Pseudomonadota; class Gammaproteobacteria; order Pseudomonadales; family Halieaceae; genus Luminiphilus. Next base: position 19,767 of record JAYOUT010000024.1, on the reverse strand, counting down.
GGTATCGGAGACGCGTTCAAGGTGTGGCACAGCACCAATGCGTCTAAAGAGTCGCTGTCAAACGGTAATTCGTTGCTCTGGCCGATGACCGAAGGAAAGGCCTGATCCAGGTCGCGTCGGCTCAGCAGCCTGAACAAGCGTTGCGTTTTGCCAATTCGGCTGAACTCAAGCCCAATATCAGCGCCCGTGACCAGCATGTGATAGCCAAAGACCTGCTCCAGCTCTTTATTCAGAACCTCAGTCAGTTGTTCGGTCAGCCGCTGACCCAAGCGTTTTTGGTGGTACCAATGCCGCAGGCCTGACTGCTGGTGGGCTTCGGCGGTCGGAGGGGTAGTCACATTCACTGGCAAAAGGTAGCCTCGTATCGGACAGCACAACGGAACGAATTATGAACTCTTCGACTATATCGCCGATCCGTGCCTTCAGCGATAACTACATTTGGCTAATTGCCAAGGGCGATCTCGCCTATGTGGTGGATCCGGGTGATCCCGAGCCTGTGACGAAGGCGCTCGAAGCAGCACAGCTGCGCTTAGCAGGCATTCTCGTGACGCATCATCACTACGATCACACCGGGGCTGTCGAGGTGTTACAGCAACAAACCGAATGTGATGTTTGGGGCCCTCCGGACAGCCCGGCGGGGCCCTATCAACACACCGTGGCTGAAGGTGACACGATCAGCGTGCTCGGCGTGGATTTCGAGGTGCTTGCTGTGCCGGGGCACACTCTCGATCACATTGCTTATTACAGCTCGGCTGAGAAGGCGTTGTTCTGTGGAGACACCCTTTTTGTGGGAGGTTGTGGTCGGGTGTTTGAAGGGACACCATCGCAAATGCGAATGTCCCTTCAAAAACTCAGTCAATTACCACCGGATACCCGTATTTTTTGTGCTCATGAGTACACGCTGGCGAACCTCCACTTTGCGACCCTCGTTGAGCCGGAGAATCGTGACCTTCAAGATTTTCTCAAGCGATGCGAGGAGAGACGGCAGGAGGACCAGCCAACGGTGCCGTCGCTGATTGGCGACGAATTGGCGCATAATCCCTTCTTGCGCTGGGACAGTCCCGAAATCCATCAAACCCTCGTTGCATCAGGCCGCCTGATCGATGACACCCCCGACGGAGTATTCACGGCTGTTCGCGAATGGAAAAACAACGCCTAGAGTGAGCCCGATATAACGTCACTTTCTGAACTTTTAGCCAGCCACAGTTTGCGGTATCTTGCTCGGCCTGAAACGTTCGCGGCGCGGCCAACGCGCACCTCTTTTGATAAGGAAATTGTTATGAAACTGTATACAAAAACGTTGCTTTCGCTGGTCGCTTCGCTTGCCTTGATTCCTGGCTTAGCCTCGGCTGCTCACCATGAAGGCGAGGACCACTCAGTACACGCTGAGACGGCTGGCGACGATGTCGTATGGGCGTCTGGCGGCAGGGCCATCGTGGCCGAGGTAGAAGGTGAAGTGATCGCAGTCGATCTCGAAACCCGTGAAGTGGTTGTCCGCGGACCCGCTGGTAATTTTGTGACGCTGACGGCGCGAGAAGATGGCGTCGATCTCTCCAAGATCGCACCCGGCGATACCATCATTGCAGATTACGTCGCGTCGATTGAGGCGGAAGTTCGTGCGCCGACCGACGAAGAAGAGGCTAACCCCTGGGTTGTATTGGGTGAAATGGGCCGCACTGCCGACGAAGCGGATATGACCGCTGCGGGTGCCGCGCGTCTGGTGAGGGCGGTTTGCACAATCGAGGCAATGGACCGAAACGGTAACGTCATGATTAAAGATGCACGCGGACGCATGCATACTGTAGGCGGCGTTGAGATGTCCAAGCTGGACAACGTTCGTCTTGGCGACACGGTCGTCGTTGTCTTTACCGAGGCGCTGGTCCTGTCTCTCAAAGAGATCTAGTCGACAGAAAACTCGTCAATGTTTAACAAGAACCCGGCGTCAGCCGGGTTTTTTTTAGGGGCACTCGACCAGACGCTGAGTCGCTGGAAAATACAGGGCCGTCTTGATGGGTGCTTCGCTGCTTTCGTAATAGCGCGCCAGTAGATGCGCGTACTGGTGTAACTGATCGCGATACAACTCCGTTTGTCGCGCCTCAAAGGCCGATAGGTCCTCGCCGTCAGCCGGCTCGCCCGTTTTATAGTCGATTACCCAACGAATACCGTCAGCGACATTCAGAAACGTTCTGTCGATCACGTAGCGTTTCACTTCACTGTCCTCGATGCAGCTCAGGGACATCTCTACACCAGAGTCAGGATGTGAAGACAGAATCCACTGCCCGGTCTCGCAACTCAGTGTTTGAGCGATCAGCGACTGAACTCGCTGACAGATAGCCTGCGTCACGTCAGGCGTTAACACCTGGCATTGAGCATTGCGCTCAATCCACATCGCAACCTGCGGGTCATCGGGCGTCGGCAGTGTCTCGGCGCCCGCCAAAAGCTCCAGAATGCGATGAGTAATCGTGCCGATCAGTCGCTCGGTGCGGTGTTCATTCGCGTGCAACGGCTCAGCGAGTTGCTGATGGGTCGAGACTTCTTGCATAGGCTCGCCGCTTCCCAGGCGGACCTGCGCGAGCCTTCCTCTCCCCTCCGGGCGGGCCGGCGCGTCGCTCAACAAGGGCGTCTCAGCGGCAGCAAGGTCAGCGCTGGTGATGACGTTTGTCCCCTGCACGCCTACCCCGTCGAGCAATACCTCCAACAGAGAGCCTGCCGGGGGCTTGGGAAGTGCGGCGTCACCCTCCCAGTCCAGGGTGCCGCTGAGGATGCACTGGCGTTTGGCTCGAGTAATACCCACATACAACAGCCGTTTAAGCTCTTCTCTATCTTTCTTTTTCTGAAGGAAACTCAGATAGTTATAAAGAGAACCTGAGTTTTTATTTTCATCGTTGGCGGCGATGAGAAGCCCGGATGGCTGAGTTTCATGATGCCAGTGCCAACGAATCAGGTCTCCGTGTAGCCCCCGTGTCCGCTTGTGCAGGTAAGGCATCAACACGTTGTCAAATTCGAGTCCCTTGGCTTTGTGCAAGGTCATGATTCGCACCACGTCAACATCAGTCGTCGATTCCATGGCCATGCTACCCAGTTCGCGCTCCAGCCATCCAGGGTCGAGGCCAGCACCGATTTGTTCGGCTTGCCTCAGTGCGCTGAGAAAGGCCTCGACACAGCGCTGGTCTCGCGCACGCGCTGTATGTGCGCCGCCTAAACGCAGCCATATCTGCTCGATCCAGACAGGCAGCGATAGACGATCGCGTTTGGCTTCCGCCCAGCATAGCGCTTCCCGCAGGTGGTGCAGGCGAGCAAGATCCTCTGTATTGATATTGGCAGGTGGCTTTTCCAGAGCGGACATCAGGTCCAGCGGCCGTTCATCGTATTCTGAGAGCAACATGGAAATTGACGACAGCGTGATCCCGCACCAAGGCCCAGTGAGCAGGGCCAGTGCGGCCACCATGTCGGCGGGGTTGGCGAGCCAACGACAGACGCTCATTAAGTCTGTGACAACGGGCTCTTGTAACAGCGATTGAATTGCATCACCGGTGTACGGAATGTTGAGTTCTGTCAGCGCGTCACCAACGAGGCTTGCGTGGGTTTTTGCCCTCACCAATACCGCAACCGTTTGTGAGGGATAACGCCGGCGCAATAGCGCTATCTCCTGAGCAATGTATTGCGCTTCGCCCTCGTCACTCTCTGCCCGGATGATCGCTAAGCGAACTCCTGCATCCTCACTATCTGGCTCCACTGCGATTGCATCCGCTTGAACATGCTTTACTCGCCCAAAGCTAGGATCGTCTTCACCTGCAAACAGAGATGAAAATCTGTCGTTTACCCAACTGACCACCTCAGGGCGCGACCGAAAGTTTTGCGTGAGCGTCAGTGGCTCGAGAGACACGCCAGCCAGCTGTCCTCGCATCGCTTTTAAAAAAAGCGATACGTCGGCATAGCGAAAACCGTAAATTGATTGCATCGCATCGCCTACTACGAACACCGTCCGCGGAGCCGCACCGCTCGCATTGTGCTCCTCCCAGCCCCGCATCAAACGCCGGAGTAATTCGGCTTGCGAAGCAGAGGTGTCCTGAAACTCGTCAACCAGGATGTGCTCTAGCTGGTAGTCCACGCGCTGTGCCAGCTCCGTGGGATACTCGTCCGACCCCAAAGCCTGTATGGCGGCCAGCGCGATGTGTGTATGGTCTACCGCCCCGCTACGCTGAAAAACCAGCAGTAAATGTGCTTGCAGCACTGGCAACAGCGAAGCCACCAGTACCACGCGCTCCCAAGCACCGACGTCACTATCGAGCAGTGGCAGATGGGCCAAGTCAATCAACGCCTCTCGCAGTGCTTCATTCCCGCTGATCGATTCCAATACCGAGACAAACGTAGCCTTGTGTGGGCTTTTCGGTGGAAACCCCAGTTTCGCGTTGATGCCACCCGGCTTGCGCCATTCGAATTGGGATGTCAGCAACCAGCGCACCATCGCCTGCCAGTCTGATAGCGACTCGACATCGGGGGTAAGCGTTAAAGTCGGTTCCTCGAGGTGCTCGCGGGCTTGGTTAACGGCATTGAGCAACGCGTCTAGATCGGAGCCGAGTTGATGAGCTATGTTGGCGATGCGATGGGTACTGAGATCTCGGATTGTGGCTGAGATCACAGCCTCTGCTGCAGCAGGATCTTGGCCGGTCTGTATCAGCTGGCCCCAATCTCCGCGGCGACCCAACATGGCAACCAGCAGCTCGCTGACTTTTGACCAGCGGTTATCAAAATGAGCGAGCAACTGGATGATGCGACGCCCAACATCCCCCTCGCCCGCTTGCGACAGAAATTCACTCACGGCCTCCTCATAGAGAGGCTGCGCGTTATCGACGGCCTCCACCAGCCCCCCCAAGCCGCTGAGGATCGGCATTTGCCGGGTTAATTCGTGACACAGACTGTCGATGGTGCGGATGTTCAGCGTGGTCTGATCCAGCCGCCATTGTCTTTGCTCGGCGTGAGCCAAAAGGTCCGTGGCGAGCTGCCGGGTGTGTCGCTCATGCTCTGCAGTGATCGGGGTGCCGATGCGCGCCTGCTCAAGCTTTTCAAGTAATCGGATCGACATTTCACTCGCGGCTTTGCGAGTAAAAGTAATTGCCAGCACTTGCTCAGGCCGCTCTACCCTCGCTAGAAGCGCGAGCAGCCGCTGAGTCAGAAGCTCGGTTTTGCCCGATCCCGCTGGCGCACTGACGCAAAAGCTTTTAGCCGGATCAATCGCGGTATCGCGCGCCGATTGATCTACCGCTCTCACGAGCCGCTCACCTCATCAGTGGAGGCCAAAAGGTCGCGCCGCTGATTGATTCGACAGACTGCTTCCAGATCGCAGTACTGGCAAGCCGTTGCGGTGGGGAGTACGGCAGCGTTGCCCGACAAAAAATCCCCGGCCAATTGATGCAGTGCACTGTGCCAGTGTCTCACCATCTCTCGCCAGTCTGTCGCCAGCCCGCTGGTTTGCTGCTCCATCGGTTTTTCATTGCGAGCACCGAGCCCAAGCTCGGACCCCATGGCGACAAATGTGGCCGGTTCTGACAAGGTCAATGCACCGAAAGCGATACCCTCAATAGCCTGGTCCAGCAGGGCGTAAAGGGGCAGCTGAGGCTCTTCGGGTTGCGTTCCAAGCCATTTACTTCTGGCTGGCGCTCGTGTCTTGTAATCGATCACTACGCGTCGACCATCGGCGAGACGATCAATGCGGTCGGGTCTTAAAGTCAGTGAGAGGCCCTCGAGGTCTAGGGTATGGTCAGACTCCATTTCCAGCACCTGAAACGAGAGCTCACGTTGCTGCTCCAATTGCAGCCATTCGCTGACCAGCCTCCGGCAAACCTGCGCTTCGAGTTGCCAACATGCCGCCCCGACTCGCTCCTTCAAGCTGTAGCCGCGAGCCTCACATCGATTATCAAAACGTTGCATGGCGGCCTGGACAGCGCTTTCCGCAACCTCCGCAATGTCTGACTCATTCAGTGCTTGCAGGGCATCAGAAGAGCCAATGTCGCGCCAGGCTATAAACAACGCCTCATGAATCAAGCCTCCGCGCTCGGCCGCAGACACGCCAATAGTGGGCTCTGGCAACGAGGAGGCTTTCAGGCGATGTTTTACAAATGACCTGAAAGGACAGGCCGCTTGATCCTTAATCAAACTGGCACCGCCCTGCCATGAGGACGACGAGCACGGAACGCGATCCTCGGCAGGAAATGGCTCTAGCGCGGCGCTCAACTGCCATGACTTCGGCGGAAACCACTGCGGCTCGGCTGCTGCAAAATCTGTAGGCAGCAAAGGGCTCGGTAAGCTTGGCAAGCCTTGATCTGTTTGATGGAAGCTGACAACCGTATTGGGGCTTTGCGCGTTCCACACCGCCAAGAGTGAGCGCGCTTCATCAGCGAGTGTTTGATGATCCAGGTCTTGAAAAGCCAATTTTTTTTGCAGGGTCACCGGTAAAAACGGATCGACGTGAACGCGACGCGGCAAGACACTTTGTTGCGCGCCACATACCCACAAGGCGTCAAACCGACCGCCCAATGCTTCGAGTGGCCCGAGAACCTGAATGCTGTCGTGGGGAGTTTTGGGTTGGAATGTCGTTTTGTCGAGACTGCCTCGCCAAAACGCCAAAGCGGACTCATAGGACTGGTGCGGCAGAACTGCCGATAACTCAGCCAATGCTTCCAAACTCATTTCGAATCTCTCGTACTGCTGATACTCAATCGAATCAAGGGGTGCTCGAGCAGGCCAGCCCCACAAACCCAGTCGCTCACGAATCACCTCGCACCAATCAAGAAGATTTTTCACGCCTTTGATCTTGCGGTCGGACCGCAAAATTCGCAGCTTGCCCAGAAAATCCGACTCCGGCGCCTCTCGCGCCGTGACATGCATAACCTGACTGACCGATAGCTCCCGGTAACCGGTGTTAAAGAGCGCTTCGATGATCTGCAGGCGCGCTTTCTGCTCGAGTCCAAGATCGAGGTATGGGGAGCGCAATATAGACAGCCACTCCGATCTGGATGCGGGCTTCCCCTCCCATTCGAGAGCAGCGATGGCATCTCGATACATCGGCGTGCTCAACAGCGACATGCCAGTGGAGAAATTAACCGGCAAGTCGTTATATCTCGCATCCAGACAGTCAAATTCCTGCCTTAGGAAATACTCGATACGTTGTCGATCCGCGGCCATGTCGAGCAGAACAATACCGATACGATCCTCGGTTTCTCGACTTCTTACGAAAGCCCACTCTGCGATGGCCGCCAGCTCGTCGTCTCTCGCTGCAAACGCCTTCACGCCAATGGCGCCATCATCATGGGGTGGCAGGATCAGTTCGACCTCAGCAAGATGGTTCAGCGCTCTTCGAGTCAGTGGCGGAAGGTCGGGCAGGGAAAATAGCGCAACCGGCTGCTTTTTAACCAACAGACCCGCTGGCAATCGACACAGCTGCCGGTAGGCCTCGCACCGATCCACCATCTCAAGGTCCTGGCACCTGCGCCGGTATTGGTCGACCCACTTAGCAAACCGTTGGCTATCCTCGTCGAATTGAAAATAGGACCATAGATCATCGAGCGCTGCGCCGTCTTGCATCGCTAAACGGTGCCAAGCAGACTGTGCATGGCGCGCTGCAGCACCGGGATGCGTCAGTGAGAACTCAGTGTTGCCAGCCAGATCGGCACGCACGATGTTCTGCCAGAGAGCGGCCTCCTGATGCGATGTCAGCCAGCGCTGCAATGGCAGCACTCCATCTTCTACTGCCTTGCGCCAGCGTCGCTCGAGCCAGCCGTCTACCGGTTCAATGGGCGGTGTTTTGATCACGGACGCAGACTGCGCGCAGTGTGCCGTCCAGCTTTGTCCTATTTCGCGCGCCAATCGTTTGCCGGGCGTCAAAATTTGATGTCCCGCCTGCAAAAATGGCATAAACAGGGCTAGATCGACGCTCGCTCGCATCACTGAAGTATCCCACGACCTAGGTGGCACATAAATCCCGGCCAACACATTAAGCGCAAAGCCGCTGTCAAAACACCATGGGCGTCCGGCTCAGCGCTTTATAGCTGAATTCACAACGGGCTGACGCTACACTCCCGCCTGCCCGGGCAACGAGCGCACGACCGTCAGCGTCCCAGCCTGCTCACCGAGCGAATACGTCATGGCGAGAGTACAGATGGTGTCAAACCCCCGAATACACAATGTTAATGTCGCTGATCAACGGGTGCTGCTATCACCGCAGCAGCTCCGCGATGCGGTCCCCGTTTCGCCCTCTCTGCACGATTTTGTGGCCGACTCACGCAAGACCATTGAACGGATTATTGATGGACAGGACGCCCGTCTCATTGTCGTGGTCGGTCCTTGCTCTATCCATGATCCGACGGCGGCATTGGACTATGCGCGGCGTTTAAAAGCACTGGCGAGCGAAGTCGCAGACAGTTTATATCTCGTGATGCGCGTCTACTTTGAGAAACCGCGTACCACCGTTGGCTGGAAGGGCTTAATCAATGACCCAATGCTCGATGACTCGTTCGAGATTGAGCAGGGATTGAAAATTGGGCGCTCCCTGCTCAGGGACATCTTAGAGATAGGCTTGCCGACCGCAACGGAAGCGCTGGACCCCATCACCCCGCAATATCTGCAAGATCTGATTAGCTGGTCAGCCATTGGCGCTCGCACAACGGAGTCACAAACCCATCGCGAAATGGCCAGCGGATTATCGTCTGCAGTGGGCTTCAAAAATGGCACCGATGGAGGTCTCGACGTGGCCATTAACGCACTGCAATCTGTCGCCAACGCTCATCGCTTTCTGGGCATTAATTCAGAGGGCAAAGTGTCAGTATTCGAAACGCGGGGCAATCACTATGGGCATGTGGTGCTTAGGGGCGGATCCAATGGCCCAAACTACAGCGCCGAGCATATCCATGGCTGCGAACTGGCCCTTGCCAGCGCGGGCTTGCGGGCCAATATCATGGTCGACTGTAGCCATGCCAACTCAGAAAAGGACCCCGCCAAGCAGCCTAACGTGGCGCACAACGTGGCGCAGCAAATCGCTGGCGGCAATACGTCCATTATTGGGGTGATGTTGGAGAGCAATCTTGAGGCGGGGAACCAGAGGATTCCCGCTGACCTCTCCCAGCTTCAATATGGTCAATCCGTTACTGACGGCTGCATAGATTGGCCAACGACCGAGCGCTTGCTCCGCGAGCTGGCCGAGATCACAGCACCCGCTCTCGCCGCACGAGCTTAGTAGTAGGCCTGACTCCGGTCGCTATGATCGGTATTATCGCGAACGCCCGCCAATTGCGGAATTTGCTCCAGCAAGGTCTTTTCCACGCCGCCTTTCAGCGTCATGTCTACGGCGCTACAGCCCTGACATCCACCACCGAAACGCAGTACTGCAAACTGGTCATCAGTCACCTCGATCAATGACACCTCACCACCGTGCGCAGCGAGCGAGGGATTGATCTCGTTGTACAGCACGTAGTTGATGCGATCTTCGATTGGGCTGTCATCGGACACACGCGGCATTTTGGCGTTCGGCGCCTTAATGGTGAGCTGCCCTCCCATGCGGTCGGGAGAATAGTCAACCAAAGCGTCCTCAAGGAACGGAATGCTCCTGCCCTGAAACCACGCAGTAAAACTGTCGAAAGCCTGCTCGATATCCCCTTCTTCGATATCGCCTTCACGACAGTAGGCGATACAGGTCTCAGCTCGGGGCGTTCCAGGGTCGTTAATAAATACCCTGACGCCCAACGCATCTTCTTGCTTTGCAAGCAGTTCTGCTAAGTATTCCTGCGCCGACTCTGTAATGGTGATCATGTTAATTCAGTCCGATCAATAACCCAGTGCGTTAGTCGGATAATAACCTGAACTCTTGATGCATGCCACGGAGACCCCGCTCTGTAAAGCGCTGCTCATGAATCATCACACCACGCTTTGCGCACCGATCCTGAGCGCCTAAACTTCCGCGAGCATGGATACGGCTAATGAGCGTGCAAACAGATCCTCAACACAATGACGCAACTGATACCGCGCAGAATGAGCCGCCGCCTAGAAATCTGTCATGGCTCACCGTTTGGCGCTCGGTGGCATCAGCAGCATTTGGCGTGCAATCAGGAGAGAATCAAAAACGTGATTTCCAGCAAGCGTCTCCGGGGCGCTTCATACTCGCGGGCATCGGCGTCTCGGTAATCTTTGTGTTGGGACTGGTAGCAATCGTCTCGTTGGTTGTGTCTTGATGGATGTCGCGCGGCTGGCAAGTCTTGCTTCCGAGATTGACACCGCCGCAGGGCGCATCGCGGCCTTCTCGTCTGAAACACCGCTACTACGAATCCCAGAACTGGACCGCCGTACTCAAGGAGAGGTCTATCTCAAAGCGGAATGTCTTCAGCCGACCGGGTCTTTCAAGATCCGGGGGGCACTCAATGCCATGTCGGCGTTGCGGGAAACTCAAGCGGTTGACCGGGTGATCGCATTTTCATCGGGCAACCATGGTATTGGCGTCGCCTATGCGGGCAGATGCCTGAATATGAAGTCGGTCATTGTCGTGCCGCACGATGCGCCGGTGACCAAAGTTGACCGTATTCGTGGTTTGGGGGCCGAGGTCGTTTTTTACGATCGAAACGCCGAGGATCGTGAGGAGGTCGCGGCTCGCTTGATAGCACAACAGCCCGCCCCCCTGGTTAAGCCTTATGACGACTGGGACACCATCGCGGGTCAGGGAACTTGTGGTCTGGAGGCCTTGCGTCAGAGCACGAAACCTTTCGATAGCGCGATTGTGTGCACCGGAGGCGGCGGTTTAGCCGCAGGTATTGGCACGTACCTCAGGCACCACAATCCAGACGCATCTATTTTTACCGCAGAACCCGCAGGATGGGATGATCATCGTCAATCTCTCAGCGTAGGGTCGCGGACCTCCGCGGCAGGCACTGGATCGCAGTGGTGCGATGGGTTGCTCGCACCGATGCCAGGTGAGTTGACCTTTGGCATCAACCAAGCAAATCAAGCAACCGGATTGACGGCCTCTGACAGCAGCATCTTCCGAGCCATGCTTTACGCCTGGCGGGCGTTGGGGCTGCGCCTCGAGCCCAGTGGCGCCGTGGCACTGGCTTGCGTGTTGTCAAATCTTGAGCGGTTTAAAGAACAGCGCTTGCTGGTGACCCTGACAGGCGGCAATGTTGATGAAGCGCGGTTTAGCGAGGCGCTGGCGTTAGCTGGGGAAGCTGCCTAGCCAAATAATCAGGGTCGTCAGACCAATGCTGATCAACGCGGTCGCGGCGATGGCGTCAGCGACACCGTCTTCCAAATTGCTCTTAGACATAACGTTCCTTCCGGTCAGGGTATGCGTAATGCATCGCTACGGAACCGAGCCAGAGATAGTCCGTTAGCGACGCGGCGCGATTGTAACCGGTTGTCATATCTGGCTACCACCCACTTCGTCGTATTCACAGCCGCTCTCTGCCACAGATAGCAGGTGTGCGAGAATACCTCCTCCTGCCTTGGTGAAGCGCTATACCCCTCACCAACAGCGATGGGCAGTGAAGTTATTTTTCAACGGTAATCACGATGGAAACCGGCATCACATTTACTTTCGCGGCTATTTTTTTGGGCGCGGCCATTTTGTCCTCTGTCGCACTCTACGCGCGCCAGCCCATCATCATCGCGTATATCGCGCTGGGCGTTGCACTGGGTCCATTTGGGCTGGGTGTCGTCTCCGATATGGCACTGGTGTCAGGCGCAGGTCACGTGGGCATTATTTTGCTGCTGTTTCTGCTTGGCTTGGATATGAAGCCAATAGCGCTCTGGAATAGCTTACGACAGTCGACGCTGGTAGCGGTATTCAGCGCTATCATCTTCGCGGGTACGGGCTATGGGTTGAGCCTTTTATTTGGTTTTTCAGGGATGGATGCCCTACTCATTGGCGCCGCACTGGTGTTTTCCTCAACGATTATCGGCATCAAGTTGCTACCCACCACCGTTTTACACCATCGACACTTGGGCGAACTGATGATCGCCCTGCTCCTGTTTCAGGATTTACTCGCCATCATCGTTTTGGTGCTAATGGAGAGTGCTGGCGCGGGTGAATTGACATGGATCAGCCTGCTGAAACCTTTGCTGATGCTGCCCGTGCTCGGGTTCGTAAGCTGGCTCAGCGTCAAAACACTGCTACTCACATTAATTCAACGATTCGATCGTTATCACGAGTACATCTTCCTGCTGTCGATCGGTTGGTGCCTGGGCATGGCCGAGCTGGCAATTTGGATGGGGCTGTCTGCAGAAATAGGCGCGTTTATTGCCGGCATCAGCATCGCCAGTAGCCCCATTGCGCAGTACATCGCCATCAGTCTTAAACCGTTGCGAGACTTCTTTTTGGTAGTGTTTTTTTTCTCGGTCGGCAGCGGCCTCGATATGCAATTGCTACCCGAAATAGCACTACCGGCTCTGGTGATCGCGGCAGTGTTGCTGGCGCTAAAGCCGGCGGTATTCCAGGTATTGGTTAGAGGCGTGTTCGATGAGCGAAAACTGGCGTGGAATCTAGGTTTGAGGCTAGGCCAGTGCAGCGAATTTGCGCTTTTGATCGCTTTCCTTGGGCTATCGAAAGGCATCT
>JAYOUT010000024.1:2452-7075 GCA_038151055.1 Luminiphilus sp. | reverse complement strand
CAGTGCAGCGAATTTGCGCTTTTGATCGCTTTCCTTGGGCTATCGAAAGGCATCTTGAGCGCACCGGCCGCGACGTTAATACAGACAACGACTGTCGTGACTTTGCTGGTGTCTTCTTATCTCGTGGTGTTAACGCTACCCAACCCCATCGCCATCAGGGAACGCTTACGACGAGATTGAGGAGTATTGAGGGATAGAAGGGGGCTCGCCGACTGAAGCCGCGACGAGCCCTCTACTTCAAATAGCCGCTTCTAGCTCTGGCAGTGCTTCGAACAGGTCAGCGACCAGGCCGTAGTCTGCTACCTGAAAAATCGGCGCATCTTCGTCCTTATTAATCGCGACAATCACCTTGCTGTCCTTCATGCCAGCGAGGTGCTGAATCGCCCCGGAGATGCCCACTGCAATATACAAATCGGGGGCGACGATCTTGCCAGTCTGGCCCACCTGATAGTCGTTCGGCACGAAGCCAGCATCGACCGCAGCCCGAGAGGCGCCAATCGCTGCATTCAGTTTATCGGCAATACCCTCCAGCAAACTGAAGTTATCGCCATTCTGCATGCCTCTGCCACCGGAAATCACCACTGAAGCGGAGGTCAGTTCAGGTCGATCAGATACAGCAACTTCCTCTCGAATAAACTGCGAGACTCCGGCATCGTGAGCAGCGCCACAGGCCTCGATGGAAGCACTTCCACCGTCAGCCGGCACAGCGTCAAAGGCTGTGGTACGAACCGTGATGACCTTTTTAGCATCGGTGGATTGCACGGTAGCAATGACATTGCCGGCGTAGATCGGCCGCTTGAAGGTATCCGCGCTTTCGACGGACAAGATGTCCGAGATCTGACCGACATCCAACAAAGCCGCTACGCGAGGCATGATGTTTTTACCATTTGCCGTCGATGGGGCCAGCAAATTGTCGTAATCAGCACCCAGTTCGGCGACCAACAAGCTGACATTTTCTGCAAGCTGGTGCTCATAGGCTGCATTATCAGCGCAGATGACCTTGGCGACCCCAGGCACCTTTGCGGCCGCGTCGGCCGCCCCCGCGCACCCTGCTCCGGCCACCAAAATATCGACATCCCCACCCAGCGCGCCTGCCGCGGCAACCGCGTTCAACGTGGCAGTTTTCAGTGTCGCATTATCGTGTTCAGCAATGACTAAGGTCTTCATCAGATCACCTTCGCTTCGTTCTTGAGTTTGTCTACCAGTTGGGCGACATCTTCGACTTTGATGCCAGCCGCGCGCTCTGGCGGTGGCGTGACACCAATTTGAGATACCGTCGACTGCACTGTCACGGAGAGCTGCTCCGGGGTCAGCGTGTCCAACTGCTTTTTCTTGGCTTTCATAATGTTTGGCAGTGACGCGTAACGCGGCTCGTTCAAGCGAAGATCCGTCGTGATAATCGCCGGGAGCTTCAGAGACAGTGTTTGAAGACCGCCGTCCACCTCTCGGACAACCTCAACTGCGCCGTCACCAATTTTGATCTCTGAAGCAAAAGTGCCCTGCCCCATGCCCGTCAATGCACCCAGCATCTGGCCTGTTTGGTTGTTGTCACCGTCGATGGACTGTTTGCCCATAATCACGATGTCGGGATTCTCTTGTTCGACGACGCCCTTGAGGAGCTTGGCAATCGCCAAGGGCTCGGGCTTCCCGTCGACCTCAACATGGATGCCGCGGTCGGCGCCCAGCGCCAAAGCGGTGCGGATCTGCTCCTGACAGCTACTTTCGCCGACTGAAACAGCGACAATTTCGGTAACGGTGCCGGCTTCTTTCAGTCGGACGGCCTCTTCAACGGCAATTTCACAGAAGGGATTTATCGCCATCTTGACGTTATTCAAATCAACGTCGGTGCCGTCCGCCTTCGCGCGCACTTTTACGTTGTAATCAACCACGCGTTTTACCGCGACCAATGCTTTCATGGTGTCTCCAGATGAAGTTTGGAACTGAATGCAGATATCGAATTGTCTTATTACCGCGCAGCCCCGACGCGCATTACGGTCACTTTCAACAGACGTGAAGCCGTCTCAAATCGGCGCTCCATCGCCCATTAAGACAGCCGTTTCAACCTGCCGCCAAGGCCCGCTTAGTGTATCATGCCGCCCGAAATGAAAGCACCCAACCCGCTGTGATTTTAATGGATTTCAGTGATGTTGGAGATAACCAAAAGATAGCCGCCAAAAGTTGCGAGGTGTGTTGTGGAAAGAGAGTCGATGGAATTTGACGTGGTCGTTGTAGGCGCCGGACCTGCGGGCCTGTCCGCGGCGATCCGATTGATGCAATTGGCAGAATCTGAGGGACGCGAGACGACTGTCTGCGTGGTCGAAAAAGGCTCTGAGGTGGGTGCGCATATTCTGTCAGGGGCTGTGCTGGAGCCACGGGCCTTGGAGGAATTATTCCCCGATTGGCAAGACCGCAACGCACCGCTAAATACGCCGGTGAAAGGCGACACATTCTACTTCTACACAGGCCAGGACAGCGCCATCAAGTTGCCCGGTTTCGCAATTCCGCGGCCCACACATAACGACGGTAACTACATCGTCTCCATGGGCAACGTGTGCCGCTGGCTGGCTGAACAGGCCGAGGGGTTAGGCGTAGAAATCTACCCCGGTTTCACGGCCGCGGAGGTGTTGTTTGACGATACAGGGGCGGTCAAAGGCATTGCTACCGGTGAAATGGGCGTCGGTGCCGATGGCGCTCAAAAAGACAGCTACGTCCCCAGTATGGAGCTCCACGCCCGCTACACGGTCTTCGCTGAGGGCTGCCGGGGACATCTCGGCAAACAGTTGATCTCCCATTTTTCGCTGGATGAAGGTAAAGACCCCCAGCACTACGGCATTGGCATTAAAGAAGTCTGGAAGATTGATCCTGAGAAACACCAGGAAGGTTTGGTCGTGCACGGTATTGGCTGGCCACTATCCGAGTCCAAATCCAGCGGCGGTGCCTTTCTGTATCACGCCGAGAACCACGAGGTTTACCTCGGCCTGATTGCTGACCTCAATTACAGCAACCCTCACCTCAGTCCATTTGAGGAATTTCAGCGCTGGAAAACCCACTCCAAGACCCGTGAGGTGCTTGAGGGTGGCGAACGCATCGCCTACGGCGCCCGCGCACTGGCAAAGGGCGGACAGAATTCACTGCCGGAAATGGCGTTCCCCGGGGGTGTGCTGGTGGGCTGCGATGCCGGGACCCTCAACAGCGTTAAGATCAAAGGCAATCACACCGCCATGAAGAGCGGCATGCTGGCCGCCGAGAGCATCATGAGCGCTCTGCAGACAGAGACGCCTCCAGCCCTTCTGGCAGACTTCTCGGATCGGCTCAAACAGTCTTGGCTCGGTAAGGAATTGCACAGCTCGAGAAACTTTTCGGGCTTCATGCACAAATTCGGCACGCTGCTGGGCGCGGCGATGGTCTGGATCGATCAAAACCTGTTCGCTGGACGCATGCCCTTTACGTTACACGACGCGAAGCCCGATTACGCGTGCCTCGATGACGCGGCAACGGCCAAGCCGATTAGTTATCCAAAACCAGACAACCAAATTACTTTTGACCGGCTGTCATCAGTCTTTCTGTCCAACACCAACCACGAAGAGGATCAGCCTTGTCACCTGACGCTAAAAGACAATGCGATCCCAATTAGCGTGAACTTGCCGAAATACGCCGAACCGGCGCAACGATACTGCCCTGCAGGCGTGTATGAGATCGTCGAGGAGACCGAGGGGCCGCGGTTTCAAATCAATGCGCAGAACTGCGTGCATTGTAAGACCTGTGATATCAAGGACCCGTCACAAAATATCACTTGGGTGACGCCTGAAGGCTTCGGCGGTCCTAACTACCCCAATATGTAGGGCTGATCAGGCTAGAAAAAATCTCATGCCTGCGCTGTTGATGCCGTAGTCTTCATCAGCGAGGTCGACAAGCCGATACCAGGCTGGACGGGAGCACAACGCGGAAAGCCCGTGCGAGAGTTCAAGGTAAGCGGCACCGCTCGCCCTGCTCTCGAGTCTAAGTGGATAGTCTGCACATACGGGGAATTGGCCGCCCGCGTTAAGCGTGGCGATGAGCGTCGGCCCATCCTCCTCAGTGACTGTCTCAACGTCGGTGATGATCAGGGGGTGAAGCGCCACGGTGACACGGCACTTCTCTACCGGGGTCACCAAATAGTACTCACCGTCTGCCTCTCTGCGGAGAATCCCCGAAAAAAGCTGCCAGAGTTCGGCTCGCTTGATAGGAATGCCCTCGTGGTACCAAGTGCCATCGGCGGCAATGGCCATCTCGATGTCGCCACAGTAATCGGGCTGCCATTGCTCCAAGGGCGCAGGATGCCGGCCGTTAATGGAAGGCACTCCCTTGCTACGGGTGTACACATGGTGTCTGTCAGGCACCTGCCCCAACAGGGAATGCAAAGTGCCGTCGGCGGGGTCTTCGGACATACAGCGCGCTCAGTCGGCCCCTTGCAGGCTAGCGAATAACAATGTCTGCGACGTCGCGCTGATGCAGGAGAAATTCATCAAAGCTCAGCTGACGCTGTTCACCGCTGCGCAGATCCAACAGTCGCTCGGTCTCGGCACTACTTAATGCTTGCGCGTCTCCCGGGGCAACCCTTGCCAACTGCACCATCGCATACCC
>JAYOUT010000024.1:0-2352 GCA_038151055.1 Luminiphilus sp. | reverse complement strand
TGGCCTGATAGCTCAATGACCTCGCTGTTATTACCCGCATCCTTAACGTCCGCCGAGAACGCCACGTCGCGCAGGCGCGCCTCTGCAAAAAGGCCCTCACCCTCAGCGCGAGAAAACGGCATTGAGCGAGACACCGCTGCACCGATAGCTTGCGCAGGCTCGTCGAGATCCGCCGCATTGAAGACCAGGTCGCGAAGCTCCTCTACTGCTACCAGCAACGCCCGCTCTGCCTCTGCCGCCTCAATTGAAGCCCGGAGCTCTTCGCGTACTGACTCGTAATCCACGGAATCCCCGCTGATGCGCTCCTCCAAGCGAATAAAGTGGGTGCCCGCATCGGTCTCTACCGGCGGGGAGATCTCGCCCGGGTTTGCAAGCAAAGCAATCGCCTCTTCCATTTCATCCGGAAAAGCCGTGCCATCTGTGAAGCCTAATTCTCCACCCATACTGGCAGAGCCCAAATCATCCGATAGCTCGGCTGCGAGGTCAGCAAAGGATTCCTCTATTGCCAGCCGATCGGAGACGGCCATGATGCGCTGCGCATAGTCGGCATCAGACTCTTCATCACCTTGTATCAGCAAGATGTGCGACACCCGGGCCTGCTCTGCAACGTTGTATTCGTCCTTTACGGCCTCGTATTGCTCTCTAACGACAGACTCGTCCACAGTGACTGCGAAGCTTGATCCCTCGAGCAGGATATAGTCGGCAATCACCTGCTCGGGGTTGAAAAAGGCCTCTTGATTATCCGTGTAGTATTGCTGCAAGGCGCTAAAAGACAGGGCGTCCTGCGGGACAAGGTCCGCGTCCGATACGACGAGGTAACGGACGTCTCGCTCCTCGGCAATGATATTGGCTGCTGCGGAGAGCTCATTGGCCGTTGTGAATTCGGTCTCGCTGATAGCGGTCTGCAGCTGGGTCAGCACAATATCTTCTGCCTGCGCCCGTCGAAATCGCTCCGGGGTATAGCCGGCATTGGCTAGCACACTGCGATACGCATCAGGCGAGAAGGCGCCGTTAAGCTGGAACGCTTCCATCGACGTAATCGATTTGCCTACCTGCGCCTCGGAGGCAACCAGATTTAACGACGTAGATTTCTGCAGCAGCAGGATGCGCTGAATGAGTGATTCCAATGCGCGGGGCTGCAGACGATCGTCGTCCAGCATCGCAGGATCGATGTTGTCGCCCAAAATGCTGACCAACTGGCGCTTTTGCTGAGTAACGGCCTCCTGCAGGGCGAATGGACTGATCTCTTCACCATTCACGTCCGCCACAGAAGAGCCTGCTCCGCCCGGCAGCAGAGTTTCAAGGCCAAATGCCGCAAATGACAGCACGATCAGGCCAATAATGATTTTGGCGGCTGTGCTCTGTGCCCCCTGGCGCATAGATTGAAGCATGTTCTCGGTTACTCAGTTAGTGAATGCTTGGATGAAACCGGTGGTGGGCTAGCCCAATGATGATTCGCATCGATCGAGCTAAAAATACCGGCCGTCAGACGTAAAGAAGGCGCACAATGGCGCCTTCCTTAGAGCCGCCCCAAGACGGCATGTGGATTCAGTTACTTATTAACGGCATCCTTGAGCGCCTTACCTGCTTTGAATCCAGGCGTGTTCGAGGCCGCGATCTGAATCGTCTCACCAGTGCGCGGATTACGTCCCTGACGCGCCGCTCGCGCTTTCACGGAGAAAGTTCCAAAGCCAACCAAAGAGACACTGCCGCCCTTGGCAAGCGCACCGGTGATTGCACTGATCGCAGCATCCAATGCGCGACCGGCAGAAGCTTTGGAAAGATCCGCGTCTGCGGCGATGGCATCAATCAAGTCATTTTTGTTCACGTTGTTACCCCTCGAGTGGTTTGAGCTGAATTGGCTGTGGCACATATCCCAGTGCCTGCGGATAGACTACTCCTGACGATAACGTCGGTCAACGCGCGAAAGCCGCTAAATCAGTGGGATCTAGGCCGATTTTCGCCCTTGGACGCCGCATCAGGATCGTCACTTTGACCAACAGAGACGGATCCATCGAGGTAAGCTTCGTCAGACAGCGGTTCTGGCGGCCGCTCGAGTGCGATCGCCAACACTTCGTCGATCCACTTCACCGGTCGAATTTCTAAATTTTCCTTAATGTTGTCAGGCACTTCCTGCAGATCCCGCTCGTTTTCGTGCGGAATAACGACCGTGCCTATCCCGCCTCTTCGTGCCGCCAATAACTTTTCCTTTAGCCCACCAATCGGCAACACTTCACCACGCAACGTGATCTCACCGGTCATTGCCACATCAGCTCGCACCGGAATTTCGGTGAGGCTACTCACTAGGGCGGTACACATGGCGATGCCGGCGCTCGGGCCATCTTTGGGTGT
>JAYOUT010000023.1:14118-29881 GCA_038151055.1 Luminiphilus sp. | reverse complement strand
TCAATGGAGTCTGGCGCCAAGCAGTGAGACATGACCTCTACGGCGTCATCTGCAAAGACGCGAAGATTAGAGACCTCTGTCGCCATCACCTGAGCGAGTAACCGGCCCACTCCAGGGCGGTGTACCTCGATACCGACAAACTGGGTTTCGGGGTCGGCCTGCGCCATGCTAAGGAGGCTATCCCCCATACCGAAACCGATCTCCACCACACGCCGGCCCGCACCACCAAAGCTGGCATCCCAATCTAGGATGCCGTTGGTGAGCGTGAGACCGAATTTGGGAAACCCTTGCTGCCAGCCGCGCTCTTGACCGGCAGTCATACGCCCGGCCCGCATGACAAAACTGCGCACTCTCGCCGTCAGCGGTTGATCTGTGGAAGCCACAAGGTTGCGAGGGAAAACAGTGGGGCGTCTGAGGTGTTCAGGCCACCATTGCGGTGCGTAATTTCTTCAGCGCGTTGGCTTCCAGCTGCCGGATGCGCTCGGCAGAAACGCCATACTCCGCCGCCAATTCGTGCAACGTGGCCTTATCCTCGATCAACCAGCGCCGCTCCAGAATATCACGGCTTCGCTCGTCAAGATCGATAAGCGCTACCTGTAACTGTGCCGCACTACTCTCGGCAAAGTCTTCCGCTTCTGCCAGCTGACTGGGATCCATCTGACCATCAGACAAAAAGTGCTGAGGTGCCTGCCAGCTTTCCTCTTCGTCAGTGTCGGCCGGTGCATCAAAGGCAATATCGCGACTGGCCAGCCGGCCCTCCATCCGCGTTACTTCTGCCTCATCAACGCCCAGATCGGCGGCGATAGCCCGCGTTTCCTCAGCTGATAACCAACCGAGCGCCTTCTTCTGACTGCGTAGATTAAAAAATAGCTTTCGCTGCGCCTTGGTTGTCGCCACTTTGACGATGCGCCAGTTACGCAGGATATATTCGTGCATCTCCGCTTTAATCCAGTGCACCGCGAACGACACCAGACGAACGCCCTTGTTGGGATCAAAGCGCTTTACCGCTTTCATCAAGCCCACGTTACCTTCCTGAATCAGATCGGCTTCCGCCAATCCATACCCAGAATAGCTGCGAGCAATATGCACAACGAATCTCAGATGGGCGAGCACCAGCTCACGAGCAGAGTCGACGCACTCGTCGTAATACAGTCGCTCCGCCAGCTCCTGCTCTCGCTCGGCTGATAGCACTGCGATCCCGCTGACCGCCTGCACATAAGCGGCCAGATTGGCGCCAGGTGCCATATTGAGCACTGCGCTGTTGGGGACAGCGAGCGCACGGCTTGTCTCGGTCATATTTCACGCCTCCAAAAGGCTTTAACCTCGTTATTTTAGCACTCTCCCCCACAGAGTGCTAAATACTGAAAAATACCGTTTTTCAGTGGCTTAGCCTGATTTTAAGCGGCTTAAATAGCGCTCAGTCGCCACAAACGAGGCCAGCCAGCCCAAACCGGCTCCCAGCGCGGTCAATATGATGGGGTAAATCGGGCCGGGACCCTGAAGCTGGCCAGGTGAGTCATATAACTGAAAAAGCGCATTAACCGGTGCAGCGAGCCAGATACTGACTAGCCATAGCAGCAGCGCCGCCAGCAGACCGCCACCACCTCCATAAAAGAGTCCGGTGTAAAGAAAAGGCCTGCGGGTGAAGGCCGCTGAACCGCCGATCAACCGCACTACCAGAATTTCATCCCTGCGCGCGTCAATGGCCAAGTGCAAAGTATTCACCAGCGCCAGCACCGCACCCAATACCATCGCGCCCCCTAGTGCCAATACCCAGCGCCAGCCAGCCGACAGGGCTTCATTCAACCTCGCGATCCAACGGGTGTCCCGCACCACCTGGTTCACCTGCTGTAGAGACTGTAGCCTCTCGACGAGGCCCCTCTCTTCTGCCTCATTGACGCCGGGCACCAGCGATACCGTCAGCGTATGGGGTAGCGGATTGCGGTCCAAGGATGCCAGCAAGGTCGACAGCCCCGTTTGCTGTGCGAACTCCGCCAGCGCCTGTTCCTGCGAGATGACTGACACCGCATCAACGTCGGCGACGTTGGCAATTTGATCCCGCAATGCGTTGGCCTCACCAAGTGGCACATCAAGATCCAACAAGACCGACAGTCTCACTGACGTCTCAGTATCAGGGGCGACCAGCTGGAGATTGTCGAGCGTCAATAACAGTGTGCTCGGTAGAGCGAATGAAATAGCGATCACCAACCAGACTAACCCGGTGGTCAGCGGCTGAGCCGTCAACTTTTGCCAGCTACTTTGTGCCGCCGCGCGATGATGAGCCCGCCAGGCCGCCAACCGGCCCCAGGACTCTGCGCTAGAGGTGGACGGCGCTTTCATGTGGTGCCCGCGCCGGCCAGACGCCCCGAAGTTAACGTAATAATGCGATGCCGCAATCGCGAAATCAGCGGCAGATCGTGCGTTGCGACCAGCACCGTTACGCCAACCCGGTTGAACGCCTCGAACAGCGCCATGATTTCAGCGGACAAATGAGGGTCAAGATTGCCAGTGGGTTCATCAGCGATCAGAAACTCAGGCCTGGCCACAACCGCCCGAGCAATTCCCACACGCTGTTGCTCGCCGCCCGACAGGCTCTCCGGGTTGGCATATTCACTGGTCAGAAGGCCGACCTTGTCTAAGGCCGCTCGCACCCTTCGCGCCGTGTCGCGAGGCGAGAATCCGGCCATCACCAGTGGCAGCGCGACATTTTCGTGAACGTTGCGGTCAAATAGAAGGCGATGATCCTGGAACACCACACCGAACCGGCGCCGATACCCAGGTAGCGATCGGGGCCGTATCTGCCGGGTGCTCTCGCCGTTGACGCGAATCTCACCGCCTGTGGGCCGATCCAACAAGAGCAACAACCGCAGCAAGGTGCTTTTGCCAGCTCCCGAGTGGCCCGTCAAAAACGCCATCTCGCCTTGTTCGATGGTTAAATTGAGATTGCGTAGAGCGTCGAGGTCGCCGAACCTGCGGCTGACCCGGTCAAACTCAATCACCTGCGGCAACCCTCACGGTGCAACGAACCAGAGCACTGTCATTCACTGAAAATCAACCAATGCATCGACAAATTCAGTGGCGGAGAAATCGCGCAAATCATCGGGTTGCTCGCCCACGCCAATAAAGCGGATGGGCCTACGCAACTTATCGGCAATCGCGAAGAGCACGCCCCCGCGCGCAGTGCCGTCGAGCTTGGTCACCGCCACACCGCTGACACCAACAGCCTGATCAAACTCTACCGCCTGCGAAACAGCGTTCTGGCCGGTACCGGCATCCAGCACCAGCAATACTTCGTGCGGCACTGCGTCATTCTGTTTTTTCATCACCCGAACAACCTTGCTGAGTTCATCCATCAGGTGGGTTTTGTTCTGCAGTCGGCCGGCCGTATCGGCAATCAATACGTCAACGTTTCTTGCCGTGGCCGCCTCGAGCGCGTCATACAGGACAGAGGCACTGTCGGCTCCCGTGTGCTGGGCAATCACGGGAACGTCGTGCCGCTCCCCCCACACCTGCAGCTGCTCGACTGCGGCCGCTCTAAAGGTATCCCCCGCTGCCAGCATCACGTTCAAGCCTTGCTGTTTGTAGCGGTGCGCCAACTTGCCAATGGTGGTGGTTTTACCGGCGCCATTAACGCCGACCACCAGAATGACGAAGGGCTGATGCAGACGAACATCCAGCGGCGCTTGATGCTCCGCGAGCAAGTCGACCAATGTCTCTCTCAATGCGGCCATCACCGGTTCTTCAGCCCCCAGATCCTTGCGATCCAGCCTTTGACGCAATGAATCAAGCACCCGCTCAGTGGTATCCAACCCGAGGTCTGCCATGATGAGCTGCTCCTCGAGCGCCTCCAACAACGCCGGGTCTAGCTGCTTTTTGCCCAGCACCACATTGGCGAGGCCTTCTGCAAATTGCCCGCGGCTGCGGCTGAGACCTGCCCGCAAGCGATCGAACATACCCACTTTTTCATCAGGATCGTCGGCAGAGAGCGGGCTGGAAACCGGCGGATCCTGCGCTACTTCCTGTTGCGCGCGATCAGCGGCATCACGATTACCATCCTCTTGGAGCGCTAACGGCTGCCCAGAGGAGGGGGCGTTCACGCTATCCGATGACGATTCAGCGTCGGCGCCACGCTCTGGCTTAGTGCGGCGTTTGAAAAACTTCATGATGTGTTTGACTCGAATGGGGGCATCAGGTCCACTGCACAAAGAGGCGGGCGAACAAGCAGAGTTTAGCACCGGAAACAAAACCAGTATGAAACGGACTCCTGCCCACAACGCATCTCAGCTCCGCATCATCGGCGGTGCTTGGCGCGGCCGCAAACTCACGTTCACCGAGCGCCCGGGGCTGCGACCGACCGGAGACCGGGTGCGGGAAACACTGTTTAACTGGCTTGCGCCCTATTTACACGGCGCACGTTGCCTCGATTTATTCGCGGGTTCCGGTGCACTCGGCATAGAAGCACTGTCGCGGGGCGCTGAACACTGCGAATTTGTGGACTCGGATCGCCAAGCGGCAGCCTCGCTGAGAGCCAATCTCACTGCATTGGGATCCGACTGCCCTGCGGCACGCGCTCAGGTGACCCTGAACAACGCCCAGCAATTTCTGAGCACCCGCCCTGCAGAATGGCACATCGTCTTTGTCGATCCGCCCTTTGGCCAGGGGCTGGCTGAACCCGCACTGAACCAGCTGATCGATCACAACTGCCTGGCACGTGACAGCTGGGTCTATTTTGAAACGCGCCAATCTCAACCAGAACCCATTCCCGAGCATCGGTACACGGTGCACCGCGAAAAAACCGCAGGGGACGTGCTCTATCGTTTACTGGCGCCCGTTGACAGGAACTGACGCGAAGTTTGTCCGCTCAGGGAGACTTGTGTAGTCTCGAGCAACGCACTGAAGGATGCCTGCCGTGTTGACTCATACCGTCGTGTATCCGGGGACTTTCGACCCCGTAACCAATGGCCATATCGACTTGGTGGAGAGGGCGGCAAAGCTGTTTGAGCGAGTCGTTGTCGCAGTCGCGACCAGTGAAAAAAAAGCCCCCCTGTTCTCCCTTGAAGAGCGCGTCTCCCTGCTTCAAGAGAGTCTGCGCCAGGTTCCTGCCGCAGAAGTGGTGCCTTTTCAGGGATTGCTCATCGACTTTGTCACAGCACAGCAGTCCCACTGCGTTCTGCGGGGACTTCGTGCCGTTGCAGATTTTGAATACGAGTTTCAACTGGCCAATATGAACCGTGCGATGAACCCCGAGTTTGAAAGCGTCTTTTTGACACCCAGTGCCGAACTCTCCTACATCTCTTCCTCTCTGGTCAGAGAAATCGCGAGTCTTGGCGGCGATGTCAGCGGTTTTGTAACACCCAATGTCGCTCAGGCACTGAAACAGAAATTTGGCTAGCTATTCTTTGATCAGACAGGGTGCTTTGTTGACCGGGCCCAATACATTTAGCACCCCGCACTAACGCTGACAGCGCGTGCACAAAACGGTGCTTCTGCCGCCCTGCCGGATTTCCTTCAAACCATTTTGGCAGACGCGACAAGGCTGACCGTCGCGCCCATAAACTCGCAGCTGCTGAGCAAAATATCCCGGGGCGCCATCACCCCCCACAAAATCGCGAAGCGTGGTGCCCCCCTGTGCAATTGCGTCACCCAGCACCGTTTTGATGGCGTCA
Source organism: Luminiphilus sp. (assembly GCA_038151055.1). Classification (GTDB taxonomy): domain Bacteria; phylum Pseudomonadota; class Gammaproteobacteria; order Pseudomonadales; family Halieaceae; genus Luminiphilus. Next base: position 24,215 of record JAYOUT010000023.1, on the reverse strand, counting down.
GCCAACGCCTCGTAGCGCGCCTGTCCGATGCGCCCAGCGGCACGAATGGGGTGGATCCCTGACATAAACAGCGCTTCGTTAGCGTAGATATTGCCGACTCCCACGACGATCTTGCCATCCATGACGAACTGCTTGACGGGGACGCGCCGGCCTCGGGAGCGCGCATAGAGATATTGCCCGGTGAAATCCTCAGACAACGGCTCAGGACCCAGGTGGTCGAGAAGCGGGTGCTGCTGGCACGCGCCCAACCAGTGAAAGCTCCCGAAGCGCCTGGGGTCGTGATAGCGAAGACAGCGACCGTCATCGAGCAGTATGTCGACGTGGTCATGGAACATCGGCGGGGTCGTTGCTGGGAGAATGCGAAGACTGCCCGACATCCCCAAGTGCACCATCAAGATACCGTGATCAGTTTCGAGTAACAGATACTTCGCGCGACGACTGACCGAGATAAATCGCGACCCAGATAAAAGCTGGTGCAAGCGTTCCGGCACAGGCCACCGCAAGCGGGCCTCACGAACGACCACCTTGGTCACTTTGCGACGAAGTATGTGCGGCGCTATGCCACGGCAAGTAGTTTCGACTTCTGGCAGTTCAGGCATGCTCTTTGCAACCGGGCGAGACGTAGCGATCGGTTAGGGAGTGCGTATCGGACCACAAAGCCTGACCACTGACCAGTTTTCAGACTGGCCCGCGAGACGCCCTTTTGATGCGCAAAAAAAACCCCGGCAATGCGCCGGGGTTTTTGAATCGACTGACGCCAAGCTTACTTGATCTTGGCTTCTTTATAGATCACGTGCTTGCGCGCAACCGGATCGTACTTTTTCATTTCAAGCTTGTCGGGCATGGTCCGCTTGTTCTTGTCTGTGGTGTAGAAATGGCCGGTACCTGCCGTGGAATTCATTCTGATCTTTTCACGCATGGTTTATTCCTCAGACTTTCTCGCCGCGAGCGCGTATATCCTCGAGCACCGACTCAATGCCGCGCTTGTCGATAATTCGCATGCCCTTGGATGAGACGCGCAGGGAAACAAAGCGCTTCTCAGACTCAATCCAAAAACGATGGTTGTGTAGATTCGGCAAAAACCGACGCTTGGTGCGATTCTTGGCGTGCGAAACGTTATTACCGGTTACAGGACGCTTACCCGTAACCTGACAGACACGTGACATGGTGTTACCCGTCAAGGCTTCTAAAAGGGCGCGTTTTATACCAGAGGGGCCCTGTGTCCGCAAGCAAGAGAGGCCCGCTTACCGATCAAGTGTGCAAAAACGCCTGCAAATGCTAGTGTGCGACCGGTTTGATCGCTGTCTTGAGGGCCTATGGGCCATTTACACCAACGCCACATCCTGGTCGCCATCTCTGGCGGCATTGCAGCGTATAAGGGCGCAGAACTGGTCAGATTGCTGAAAAAGCAAGGTGCTCAGGTGCGCGTAGTGCTGTCTCGAGGCGCAACAGAGTTCATCACCCCACTTACCATGCAAGCGCTGTCGGGTGAACCGACCCACACCGAGCTGCTTGATGAGGCTGCAGAGGCCGGCATGGGCCATATCGAACTGGCGCGATGGGCAGACATGTTGGTGATTGCGCCGGCGACAGCCGACGTCTTGTCACGGCTCGCTCAAGGCAGAGCTGACGATCTCCTGACGACCGTGGCCCTGGCCACACCTGCACCGGTTGCCGTGGCGCCGGCCATGAACCAACAGATGTGGGCGCACGCGGCCACTCAGGAAAATGTGCAGCAGCTCGCAGCACGGGGCATCCAGATTATCGGGCCGGATGCGGGGGAGCAGGCTTGCGGCGACGTGGGTCCGGGCCGCCTTCTTGAACCTGACGCGATCGTAGCGGCGTTGAATCAACGGTTTGAAAACCGGCTTCTCGAGGGACGTCGGGTCGTCATCACCGCCGGCCCGACCCGCGAGGCCATTGATCCCGTGCGCTACCTGAGTAATCACAGCTCGGGCAAGATGGGGTATGCGCTAGCGGATGCATGTGCCGCAGCGGGCGCAGACGTCGCATTGATCAGCGGGCCAGTGACTTTAGAACCCCCTGCACGCGTGGTGCTACACCACGTCACGACGGCAATCGAAATGTGCCGTGCCGCAACCACTTTGGCCGAGGGTGCTGACCTGTTTATTGCCGCCGCCGCCGTGGCCGATTACCGACCCGAGGCGCCTTCCCAGGAAAAACTGAAGAAGCGCGGCGGCGAGCCGATGAGCCTTAGCTTGGTAGAGAATCCGGACATCGTTCAAAGCGTCGCCCAATTGACTCCGCGGCCCTCACTGATGGTAGGGTTTGCCGCGGAAACCCATGAAGTACTCGCTCACGCGCGCGAGAAACGCGTGCGCAAATGCCTCGATATGATCATTGCCAATGACGTCAGTGACCCGCAGACAACTTTTGGCTCAGAGCAAAATGCCGTTCATATGATTACCGAGAACGACGAGACCGCATTGCCTCTGGCCAGCAAAAGAGTGATTGCCGAGCAGATTATCGCGGCGCTTGCGGCGCAGCTGGCAGACTGACTCCAACGCCTCAAGCACTCACCCTCACTGCGGCATTCTCACATTGCCTTTGCGCGGTCACCGGCTCATGCTTTCAGGCCGAATTGTGTCGAGACAGACAGCATGTCACTGAACCAGAAGGAAGCGGGTAACTTCGCCCGCATCCTCACCGAATCGCTGCCCTATATCCAACGTTTCACGGGGAAAACCTTCGTGATCAAGTTTGGTGGTAACGCGATGACGGATGCCAGCCTGCAAGAGAGCTTCGCGCGGGATGTCGTGCTGATGAAGCTGGTAGGCATGAATCCGATCGTGGTGCACGGGGGCGGGCCGCAAATAGGCCAGTTACTCGATCGCCTCAACATCGAGACGGAATTTGTCGACGGTATGCGGGTAACGGACGAGCACACCATGGATGTGGTTGAGATGGTGCTGGGCGCGTCAGTCAACAAGGAAATCGTCGATAGCATCCATCGCAATGGCGGACGGGCTATCGGCATCACCGGTAAGGACGGGCAGCTGATTCAAGCGAAAAAATTGGCTGGGAACTGGGGTAGTGAGGGCCAGAAGGACATTGGCCAGGTGGGTGAAGTGGCTTCTATCGACACCGACATTTTGTCCATGCTGAGTGACAGTGACTATATTCCGGTCATCGCCCCCGTGGCAGGCAGTGCAGATGGGCAGACTTACAACATTAACGCGGATCTGGTGGCAGGCAAGCTGGCGGAAGTGCTGCAAGCCGAAAAGCTGATGTTGCTGACTAATGTCGAAGGTCTGCTGGATGCAGACGGCCAGATACTCACCGGGCTGAGCACGGCTCAGGTGGAGGCACTGGTGGAGTCAGGTGTCATTCACGGCGGCATGCTGCCGAAAACTCGGTGCGCTTTGGATGCCGTACGAAGCGGCGTCGCCAGCGCACATATCATTGATGGGCGAGTCGCCCACGCCGCACTGCTGGAGATTTTCTCCGACGAAGGTATTGGCACCCAAATTAGCAATCGAAGTTAAACCAACCCCGCCGCATTGCGCGCGCCGCCGTCCCTGATTAGCATCAAGGATCTCTCGAACACCTCGAGACCGCATGCCCGACATCGACTCGACAGCGCCGCTCAATCGTAAGCAACACATCCTGCAAGCTTTGGCAGCGATGCTCGAGGCAGCGCCCAACACACGCATTACTACCGCCAAATTGGCCGCGTCGGTCGGCGTGTCAGAAGCGGCGCTCTACCGGCATTTCCCTTCAAAGACCAAGATGTTCGAGGGGCTGATTGCTTTTGCAGAGGAGACCCTTTTTTCCCGCATTGGGCGACTGTCTGAGGAGCAGGTTGGCGCGGTGGCCCGCTGTAGCGGATTGCTTCGGCTGTACATTGAATTTTGCGAGCGCAACCCCGGCATCACCCGGTTGCTCACAGGTCGCGCGCTGACTGGCGAGGCCAGCCAGCTGCATCATCAAGTCGCACAGCTTTACGATCGACTTGAAACCCACCTACGCCAATATTTGCGCGAGGCCGAACTCCGCGAGGGTATCCGCACACGTATTCCAGTGGCAGCGGCAGCAAACTTGTTGCTCGCGTCGGCAGAAGGCAAAGTGAACCTTTACTGCCGTAGCGATTTCAGCCGGCCGCCCACAGAAGGGTGGGCAGACCAGTGGCGTGTCCTGACCGATAATCTGATGAAGCCAGTGGTCGGCGCTGACTAGCGCTTTTGCTCTTCTGCTCTTTTGCGCCTAAGGCGAAGTCGATTTGACGCTCATTTGTCGACGCAGCGCCACGATCTCCTCCAGCTCTCCGAAGCGGGCTATATCGCGGTCATAAGCCTCCGCTAACGCTGCGGCCTGCTCACGTCGACCCTGAACAGCATCGTCGAGACTTTGGATTTCAGCTTTGAGCGCCGCCACTGTATCGAGCTCATATTGACTGGCTGGTTCACCCACCTCTGCTTGCGAGGCCAACTTGGCTTCATGACCGCTCAATTGATCAGACAGTGTGTCGCGCTGACTGTTGAGGATAGCGATACGGATCTCAAGCTCTCGTAACGAGCGATCACGTGCCGACGCGATATCTTCTACGGTGCTGTATCGGCGGAGCAGAAAGGTGTCTCGCTCAAGCTGGGCGGCCTCTGCCGCGGCTTCAGCATCCTGGCGTTTGGCCGCATCCGCCTCTTTCTCCAGCTCAGACTCCGTCTTGGCCGGCGCGACAACCCGCACCACCTGCCCTGACTCATTCAACACCTCATACCCCGTGCTGACGTAGTCGGCAGGGATCGCCCAGTCAACAACGGTAATGCCGTCCTCGTTCTGATATCGGTACAACTCAGCAGACAGCGCGACCGGCACGACCAACACCATCGGCGACACCCAAGCCGCGAATAAAAGGGGTGCGTAATGGCGGCTAGGAGACGCCATAGCGTTCCCGATATCGCTCTAGCGATTCACGATGCGGGGCCATAGCGGGGTTGCCTTCCACCCAAGCGATGATGTCGTGCAAGGACACGACGCTAATCACCTCCAAACCCCAGTCACGCTCGACCTGCTGCACGGCAGAGAGCTCACCTTCACCCCGTTCGCAGCGGTCGAGGCCGATTAACACGCCAGTACCGCGGGCGCCGGCCTCACTCAAAATCGCCATGGATTCGCGGATAGCTGTGCCGGCTGTCATCACATCGTCAACCACCACCACATCGCCCTGCAAAGGCGCGCCCACCAAGCTGCCCCCTTCACCATGGGCTTTGGCCTCCTTGCGATTGAAGGAAAATGGCAGGTCAAGATCGTGCTCGTCAGAAAGGGCAATGGCCGTGCTGGCCACCAACGGAATCCCTTTGTAAGCGGGGCCAAATAGCATATCGGGGTCAAGGCCAGACGCCGCGAGTGCGGCGGCATAACATCTGCCCAGACGCGCCAGCGCTGCACCCGTGGAAAACTTTCCGGCATTGAAAAAGTAAGGGCTGATTCGCCCCGATTTCAGCTCGAATTCACCGAACTGCAGGACCTCACACTCGAGCGCCAACTCGATGAAATCCCGACGATATTGCTGTTGGTTTTCTGTCACACCTGACTCCATGGCGTTTTGGCATGTTACCTGCGACCAGAAGCCCTGAATGTGCGGCGGGACGCAGTCTGGCTACCTCGTTTGAACGTATGATATGCAATCCCAGCAAGCAGGACTAGCAATGAGAGTCATCAGCCTCGTGACCGAGGGGCTAGAGCGAGCCGCTGAAGTCGGCGGGCTCGAGTGGCTGTTTGCGCAAGACGCAGACATCATCTGCTTGCAGGATACGCGGTGCGCCGAGCACACCCTTCAAGGTGAGCGGTTCTTTCCCGACCACTACCACCCCTACTTTCTTGATCATTACGAAGACCCTCGCCTCAACGGTGTGGCGATTTACTGCAAGCATCTCCCCAAAGCCATTATCTGGGGTTTGGGCTTTGACGCCTTCGATTCTCAGGGACTTTACATTCAGGCGGATTACGCAGACATCAGTGTTGGGTCGGTATTGGTGCCCAGCGGTGTGGGCGGCCCCGATGCCATGGCCAACAAGCTGACTTTTCTGTCGCAGTTGAGTAGCCACCTAGAAAAGGTCCGCAATAAGCGGCGCGGCTACATACTCTGTGGCGGCTGGGAGCTCATGGCGCACCACGCCGATGCCGAGGACGCCGGAAACACTCAGGACCTGCCGGGACTTTCTAATGGTGAGCGGGGCTGGTTGCTGGACCTGTATGACAGCGGTTACGCCGACGCCTTCTCCATTGCAGACAACGAACCCGGCGCTTACACCTGGTGGCCTGACGGTGACGACGCAGGCGGTCTGCGCACCGACACACAAATTATTTCAGAGTTGCTGGTCAATCATGTAGAGCGTGGCTTTATTTACGACGAGCAGGGGTTCTCACACCATGCGCCGGTGGTCATCGATTACGATGTCACACTCTAGGGGACACTGAGCGCCTCGCGCTGTGCCGCAGTAATCGTAGCGCTGGCTGAGGTGGCCAAAGCCAACAGTTCGGACAATTCGTCCTGCGAAAAGGTCGCCCCCTCGGCTGTGCCTTGAACCTCAATCAACCCGCCGTGTTCGGTCATCACGACATTCATGTCGGTGTCAGCGCTGGAATCTTCGGCGTAGTCGAGGTCGAGCACCGGCAGTCCATTCCAGACCCCGACTGAGACCGCGGAAATCATGTGCTTGAGGGGGTCCGTATCCAGCTCCCCAGAGCGTTGCAAACCATTCAATGCATCAACCACCGCGACACAGGCGCCCGAAATCGATGCCGTTCGGGTGCCCCCGTCAGCCTGAATCACATCGCAATCGACGGTCAGAGTGCGTTCTCCAAGCAGTTTTAAGTCCAGCGCCGCGCGCAGCGAGCGGCCGATCAGCCGTTGGATCTCAACTGTGCGACCACTCTGTTTGCCCCGGGCCGCCTCACGATCCATTCGAGAGCCTGTTGAGCGCGGCAACATGCCGTATTCCGCGGTCAGCCAGCCCTCTCCCTTACCACGCAGGAAACCCGGAACGCCGGCACTGATGCTCGCCGTGCAGATCACTTTGGTGTTGCCAAACGCCACCAGTACCGAGCCCTCGGCGTGGCAGGTATATCCTCTCTCGAAAGAGATTGGGCGCATGTCGCAGGCTGCTCGGCCGCTGGGACGCGTGGGGGTGGTATCCATGGCGGATCTCCTGCGTTCAAAGACAGTCAGCTCAGGTCGCTGCTGTTACACTTGATCGTGAGTTTCAGTGGGGATTGACGGTGACCCAGAGTATGACGGGCTTCGCCCGGGGGAGTGTAACAACAGAGGCCCTGACGGTCACTGTGGAGTGTCGCTCCGTTAACAACCGTTACCTCGATGTGAGCTTCCGCATGCCCGAGGCGCTGCGCGCTTTGGAGGGGCCTCTGCGCGAGGAAGTTGGCCAATACTGCTCAAGAGGCAAGCTTGAGGTCTCCGTAAGGGTGACAGAGTCGCAGGTAAACACCGGCGGCGCGATCAACCCCGACCGCCTGCAGACCTTGAAGGCCTCCCTAGCAGAAATCGAATCTGCTTTTCCGAACGCTGCCGCACCTGACCAGCTTGCACTCCTGCTGGCGCCCGGCGTGATCACCGAACAGGAAATTGACCCGCAAACCCTGAATGTCACGACGCTCAACGCGATGCAGCAATGCATGACGGAGCTTCAGCATCAGAGGCGGCAAGAGGGAGAAAAACTGGCCGGCATGGTGCGCGAGCGCGTCAATACGATGCGGGAACATCTGCTGACCTTGCGGTCCCAGCTACCCGAGCTTCAACGAGCCCACCGGCAGCGTCTGATGGATCGATTGCAGGCGCTGGACATCGAGGCGGATCCGGTGCGCTTGGAGGAGGAGATTGTCTACATCTTGCAGCGCGCCGACGTAGAAGAGGAAATGGATCGATTGGGCGCGCACTTGGAGGCGATTGAGTCTGCCCTGGATAACGATGCGCCTTGCGGCAGGCGGTTGGACTTTCTGATGCAAGAGCTGAACAGGGAAGCCAACACGCTGGGGTCCAAATCCACCGCGCTCAGTACCACCAATGTCTCGGTAGACTTTAAAGTATTGATCGAGCAGATGCGTGAACAGATACAGAACATTGAGTAAGCGAGTAACGTGAATCCATCCCGAGGACAGCTACTGATCATCTCTGCGCCAAGCGGCGCGGGAAAAACGTCCCTCATAAAGGCGCTGCTGGATCGAGATGCGCGCGTCGAGGTCTCGGTGTCTCACACCACCCGACCGATGCGCCCGGGGGAGCAAGAGGGTGTGAATTACTTTTTTGTCTCGCAGGAAACCTTCGAATCCCTGCGCGAAGCCGGCGCTTTTTTTGAATCCGCTGAAGTCTTCGGACACTTCTATGGCACCAGCCTGACGCAACTCGAAATGCGACTTGCCGAGGGAGCTGACGTCATACTGGAAATAGACTGGCAAGGCGCGCAACAGGTCAGGAAATTACTCCCGGACAGCGCCTGGCTGTTTATCTTGCCGCCTTCTACCGACGCATTGAAAACCCGACTGCAAACGCGAGGCCAGGACAACGACGACACCATTGAGGTTCGCATGCGTGCAGCCCGCGACGAAATGTCTCATTGGGACGAGGCGGATTACCTCATCATTAATGACGATTTTGATACTGCGCTGGGTGAATTGCAGGCTGTCGTGCGCTCACTGAGGCTCCGCACGGGACAGCAACAGTCGGCGTTGCACGACCTGATCGAAGATCTGCTGGCCTAAACGCAACGTAGCCATGGCATAACCGGCACTTTTCCACTTAGCAGGCAGTGCATTACCGCTTCCTGCGTTATACTGCGCGGCCGCATTTTGCCGCGGTGATTGAAAGGAGACTCCGCTGTCATGGCGAGAATTACTGTAGAAGATTGTTTGGATAACGTTGATAACCGGTTTGAGTTGGTCATGTTGGCCGCCAAGCGCGCTCGACAAATGGCGATCGGTGGCCGGGATCCATTAGTCGAGGATGACTCGGACAAAGCCACTGTGATCGCACTGCGGGAAATCGCAGAAGGCTTGATTACGCCCGAAGTCCTCGCCCGCGAAAGTGAAATCGAAGCCGAAGAAGAGCTGGCCGCAAGCTTCGAAACACCGCTACTCTGATTCAGGAACCCGCTGGCGGTGGTGGCAACAACACTACAGGCGCTCAGCGGATCACTCCCCGGCATCTCTGCGCGTCGGGGAGCTGACGGCGGCCAGCAATCCACACGCGTCGTCCAGTTTGCCAACAGCTCGCTTGCCTCATTTGAACAACTGATCGGCGACTACCTGCCGCTGGAGCAAGCACAGCAGGTTCGTCGCGCCTACTACTACTCCGAACAAGCGCACTACGGCCAAACCCGCCGTAGCGGCGAGCCCTACGTGACGCACCCCCTCGCGGTAGCCAGCATTCTTGCGCGCATGCACATGGACGCGCAGAGCCTGATGGCGGCGCTACTCCATGACGTGATCGAGGACACGGGCGTCAACAAGGAAGACATCGGTGCGCAGTTTGGCGAAGAGGTCGCGGAATTAGTTGATGGTGTCAGCAAATTGACCCACGTGGAGTTCGATTCGGTTGAGCTGCGACAGGCCGAAAACTTTCAAAAAATGACGCTGGCCATGGCCAAGGATATCCGCGTGATTCTGGTGAAGCTGGCGGACCGGCTACACAACATGCGCACGCTGGGTGTTCTCAATCGAGAAAAAATCAAACGCATCGCGAGCGAAACCCTGGATATTTACGCCCCCATCGCCATGCGGCTGGGTATGAACGAAGTGCGCATGGAGTTCGAGGACCTGGGGCTGAAAGCCCTCTACCCGATGCGCGCTAGAAGGCTCGAGGCGGCGCGTCGCTCTGCCAGCGGTAATCGCAAGCAATTGGTCGATCAGATTCGCGGCCAGCTCAGCCAAACGCTGAGCCGTGAGGGACTTAACGCCACCGTGGTGGGGCGTGAAAAGCACCTCTACAGCATCTACAACAAGATGAAAGCGAAGCGAAAATCCTTCTCGGAAGTGATGGATATTTTCGCCTTTCGCTTGCTCGTTGATTCTGTCGACGACTGTTACCGCGCGCTCGGTATGGTGCACAGCCTTTACAAGCCCGTGCC
>JAYOUT010000023.1:0-14018 GCA_038151055.1 Luminiphilus sp. | reverse complement strand
CTCGAAATGCAGCAACGCGCGGGCGACTCGCTGGAGTTCATTGAAAACGTCAAGATCGATCTGTTCCCCGACGAGGTCTATGTCTTCACACCGAGAGGGGACATCCTAGAGCTGCCCAAAGGATCCTGCGCCATTGATTTTGCCTACGCGGTCCACAGCGATATCGGCAACCACTGCGTCGCGGCAAGAGTCAGTAACCAGTTGGTGCCCCTGTCAGAACCGTTGGAAAGCGGCGCGACCATCGAGATTGTCACCTCTCCAACAGGTCGCCCCAGTCCCTCTTGGTTGAACTGGGTGGTGACCGCGAGAGCGCGGACTCACATCCGACACTTTTTGAAAGACCAACGTAGAGAAGACTCTCTCGCGCTGGGCCGCAACCTATTGGACCGGGCCTTGATGGCGCACGACACGCGACTTAACGCGGTAGACGAGCAAACAATGCAGGCGGCATTGAGCGCCCTGGGCAAGACTGATGTCGAAGCCCTGATCGTCGACGTGGCGCTGGGCAACACCCTGCCGCATATCGTGGTGGCCCATCTCACACAGTCCAGTGACGACTCGGTGGTCAGTGGCGAAGCCGCTACCCTCGGCATCCGCGGTACCGAAGGTATGGGTGTTAACTATGCCAAGTGCTGTTGCCCACTGCCCGGTGATGCCATTCAGGGATATCTCGGTCAGGAGAAGGGCCTGATGGTGCATCGGGACAGTTGCCGAAACCTGCTGGAAATGCGCGAGCAGCCCGACAGACTGATCTCTTTGCATTGGGACGAACAGGTCGAGCGAACCTACCCCGTGGGCCTGCGCATACAGGTGGAAAACCGGCGCGGTATGATTGCCGTGCTGGCCACGCGGCTTAGCGCGATCGGTCTCAATATCGAGCGCATCGCAACACAGAACAAAGATGTGGAGTTCACTTTCGTCGATCTGGAGCTTCAGGTGAGCAGTCGGACTCACCTCGCACGAGTGATGAAAAGGCTGCGCAGCGTCGAGGGTGTGCTCAAAGTGCTCCGTAGCGCAAGGCGCTGACTCCCGTACCACACCATGCAGCGCCGCCACATCCTTGCTGGCCTTCTTTCCGGCCTTGCGAGCCTGCTAAGTCCAGTATTCAATAGTCGCCCACTTGCCAGAACCGGGGAGGTTCCCGTGTCCAACAGAGCTGTGATTGCCACCCAATCCGCACCACAGGCCATTGGTCCTTACTCACAGGGCATCAAAGTCGGCAATACGGTGTGGATATCTGGCCAGATACCCCTGGACCCTGCATCAATGGAGATGGTGACAGGCGACATTGGCGCAGAGGCCGAACAGGTATTCAGCAACCTCAAAGCGGTTGCGGCCGCGGCTGGCGGTAGCCTGGATGATGCGGTGAAGATCAACATTTCGCTGACAGACCTCGGAGATTTCGAGGCCGTGAACACGATCATGGCAAACCGCTTTAATGAGCCTTATCCAGCCAGAGCGTGTGTGCAAGTGGCCGCATTACCGAAAGGCGCACGCATCGAAGTAGAGGCAATCCTCTCGCTCTGAGTGCACCTTTGAATCGCTTAGTTGCGGGTATGCTGAGCCAACGCAGCGCCGTAGCCCTCTCGCCATGTAGGGTACGAGAGCGCAAAGCCGATTTCTTTCAATAGCGCACTGCGACACCGTCGGTTCGCTCTGGCCCGGCTTGGGGTGGATTGCCTCACCAGCGTGACGTTGAGTTGCGCAGCCAACCAATCCTCGACTTCGTGAGTGGGCGTGTTGTCTTCATCTGCGCCGAGCAACGTCGGAGGCACCGATTCCCCTAAGTCGTCGCGCCTCAAGCAATGTACCACCAACCGCGCTAAGTCGTCTCGATGGATGCGATTGCCGTACAGCATGCCCCTCGGACCGCCCTCGCCGGCCCGCACTCTTCGCATCAACATACCCTCCGGGTCACCATAGACGCCCGCCGGCCTGATAATCGTCGCCGTCGCTGCGCGGCGGATCGTAGCCTCCGCCGCGACCATGGCCGCCGCCTGCGGCTCGTCAAGATTAAGGGGCGCATGTTCGTCTACCCATCCGCCACCCGACTCACTGTAAACACGGGTCGATGAAATCCAGATCACACGACGACAACGCGATAGCCACGGCTGCCTCGCGAGTCCTGTTGCGACCTGGGCAAACCCGGCCTGATACCCCTGGGGATCGTAGGACTGCGGCGTGGGCGTTACCACGACATAATCTGGCTCAAGTGCCCCCAGATCCGCAAGACGGCGGGGGTCGGTCAGATCCATCCCGTATCTGTCGAAACGCTCGGGTAACCGTTCGGGATTGCGACGCACTGCGGCGACACGCCACCGGCTCTCCAGCAGGGACAACCCCACCCGCGTACCGATGTCTCCACAGCCTAGAATCAGCGCCTGCACGACTTCACGGCCTCATCAAACAATCGCTAAGATACGAGCCTAGCACGAGAGCTTTTGTTATCGGGGCGCGTTTGAGCGACACCATCCTTCAGCATCCCGTAACCGTCCTTCGCGGTGTCGGAGACAAATTGGCGGCACGGCTGGCTGACATTGGCATCCAGTCATTGGAGGATCTGCTTTTTCACTTTCCACTGCGATATCAGGATCGCACACGCCTCACCCCGATCGGCGGCCTTCGAGATCAAGTCGACGCGGTCGTAGAGGGCCATATACGTGCGGCAGCCGTGACCCTCGGCCGCAGAAGAACGCTTCTGGTAAAGGTCGAGGACGGGAGCGGGCTGCTGACCCTCCGGTTTTTTCATTTTCGACAGGCGCAGGTATCGCAATTCAAGCAGGGCGCAAAGGTACAGCTCTACGGCACACCGCGGCGCCTGAGCGGACAAATCGAAATGGTTCACCCGGAATATCGGTTGGGCGAACAGGGCGGCCTGCTTGAGGGCGCACTGACCCCCGTTTACCCCACCGTCAGTGGATTGGGTCAGAGCACCTGGCGAAAGCTATGCGGGCAAGCGCTGAAGCGTCTCCACCAAGATCCTCCGCGAGATTTGCTTGATCAGATTACGAATGATCGTATCAGCCTGGCTGACGCCATTAGCTTTCTGCATAACCCGCCGCCCTCAGCGGAACTCAACCAGATTCAGGAGGGCACACATCCCGCGCAGCTCCGACTGGCGCGCGAGGAGTTAATTGCTCATCAGCTCACCGTGCAGGGCGTCAGAGACACTGAGCGGCGCCATCCTGCACCGGAGATCTCCCCGGCGTCTGCCATCACCGCGGCGTTCCTGGCGGCGCTGCCGTTCACTCCCACCGCTGCTCAGGAGCGCGTCGCGGCTGAGCTTTCTGCCGACATGATGCAACCACACCCCATGCTGAGGTTGGTCCAGGGCGACGTCGGCTCCGGGAAGACGTTGGTCGCGGCGCGCGCAGCACTGGACACCATTGCTGCCGGCTATCAGGTCGCTTTCATGGCACCTACCGAACTGTTGGCAGAGCAGCACCATGCGAATTTGGAAACTTGGTTCTCAGCGCTCGAGCAGCCCGTTGCCTGGCTGAGTGGCCGAACCAAGGGTAAGGCGCGACAGGCTGTCCTGGATCAACTGGCGAGCGGCACTGCATCGATAGTAGTAGGCACCCACGCACTTTTTCAGGATGACGTGCAATTCCAGAGGCTCGGCCTGATTATCGTCGACGAACAGCACCGTTTTGGTGTGCACCAGCGCCTATCGCTGGCCGACAAGGGTGCCGGCGAACAGCACCCCCATCAACTGGCGCTGACTGCCACACCCATTCCGCGCTCACTCGCCATGGTGGCTTACGGCGACCTCGATTGCTCTGTCATCGATGAATTACCCCCGGGACGGCAACCCGTCACGACGACGCTGATGGATCACGGCCGGCGGGATGCGGTCATTAGACGGGTGGGTGCGGCGTGTCGCGAGGGTCGGCAGGCCTACTGGGTATGCACCGCAATTGAGGAGAGCGATGCGCTGGATATTGAGGCGGCAGAGGCAACGCTCAACCAATTGCGCGAAGCGCTACCCGATGTCCGAATAGGCTTGGTCCACGGCAAGCTCAAACCGGCAGACAAAGCATCAGTGATGGCGGCCTTCAAAGCCGGAGACATTCAGTTATTGGTGGCCACCACGGTGATAGAGGTCGGTGTGGATGTGCCCAACGCGAGCCTGATGATCATCGACGATGCGGAGCGGCTCGGGCTGGCCCAATTACACCAGCTGAGAGGCCGCGTGGGACGCGGGGCAGTGGACAGCCACTGTTTGTTGTTATTCAGGCAGCCCCTGTCGGAAACCGCTCAACAACGACTCAAGGTTATGCAGGAATCCAATGACGGTTTTGTCATTGCAGAGGCCGATCTCAGCATTAGGGGGCCGGGCGAGTTGCTGGGGACTCGGCAGACGGGGCTTGCCGCTTTCCGGATCGCGCTACTGCCCGAGCATGAGCCATTGCTGATCGAGGCACAAACGATCGCCGCTGATTTATACCAGTCAGACCCGGATCGAGCGCGGGCGCTAATGCAGCGCTGGGCCGGCGCTCGCGCCGATTTCGCAAGGGTATGATGGCGAGGTGTCGCTTCCGATCACACAGGCCGCTAGACTGTGTGGCCGTGTGAACTGACAGCACCCCTTTGAGCCATTCCTCCTCCTCACTGAACGCGCCTGATATGGCTCCCGCATCCAAGTGGCGGGCGGCCATGGAGATCATGCGCTTTGACAAACCTATTGGTACGTTTTTACTGCTAGCGCCCACATTGTGGGGCGTCGTGCTGGCGAATCAGGGTGCTCCGAGCCTGCGCCTCTTGGCGATCTTCGTCGCAGGCGCGGTCATCATGCGAGCGGCAGGATGCATCGCCAACGATCTTGCAGACAGAAATCTCGATGGACATGTCGAGAGGACACGCTTGCGCCCATTGGTCACCGGCGCACTCACCGTGAGAGAGGCGGTGGTGTTGCTCTTGCTACTGCTCGCAACGGCACTGGTTCTGGTCACTTTGACCAACCCACTGACCGTCCAGCTCTCTTTCGCAGGGGCAGCGCTGGCGCTCGTCTACCCCCTGATGAAGCGAGTCACCCACTTACCGCAAATTGTGCTGGGTCTCGCCTTCTCATGGAGCATTCCGATGGCCTTCGCCGCGAGCATCAACGCGCTGCCAGATGGGCTATGGTGGTTGTTCACGGCTAATCTGTTGTGGACGGTGGTCTACGACACCCAGTACGCCATGGTGGACCGGGAAGACGATCTGTCGATTGGTATCAAGTCCACAGCCATTCTGTTTGGCGACCTGGATGTGCGCATCATCGGCGCGCTGCAATGCCTGTGCCTGCTGGCTTTTTGGCGCTGTGGGATTGCCTTTTCACTGGGGCCGATTTACTACCTCGCTGTCGCGGCTGTTGGTCTGCTATTTGCCCGACACCTGTGGCTGATCAGAGAGCGTGACATCCAGCAGTGCTTCGCTGCTTTTAATCAGAGCAAGTGGATTGGCTTCATCATCCTTGTGGGGCTGTGCGGTCATTTCTGGATCGATGCGACGACGCACTGATTCCCTTGGACACCTTTGACGCCAAGTTATATCAGTCCATGTCTGACATCGATGCCGATGTCTGGGGCGACTGTTTTGGCCACTCCGATCCGTTTTTGAGCTGGGGTTTTCTGCACGGCTTGGAGACATCGGGCTGCACCACCGGTGATAGCGGATGGCAACCTGCACATATCCGCCTAGAGCGGACCGGTGAGCTTGCGGCAATGGTGCCGGCCTATCTCAAGACTCACAGCTACGGTGAATATGTCTTCGACTGGTCCTGGGCCGACGCCTGGCAGCGAATGGGGTTGGCGTACTACCCCAAACTGGTCACTGCCATTCCCTTTACACCGGCGACCGGGCAACGGCTGGGCGGCCTGGATGAAAATAACGGGGGCGTTGCGAACATCGCAGGCTGTATCAAGGCGTTGGGCCAGTCTTTGGAGATCTCCAGTTGGCACGTTTTGTTTGTTGACGAGGGCACATCGACACAGCTTAGCGACTGCGATATGCCACAACGGCTGACCACCCAATTCCACTGGTTTAATCACAACTACCGTGACTTTCAGGATTTTTTGGACCGCTTCAGTAGCCGCAAGCGGAAAAATCTCCGCCGTGAAAGAGAGCAAATCGCCCGGCAGGGCCTAACCCTGACAACGCTCAAGGGAGCGGCCATCGGCCCGGAGCAGTGGCAGTTTTTTCACCGCTGCTACCAAACAACCTATGCCAAGCGATCGGGTCACGGTGGTTATCTCACAAAAACTTTTTTTACAGATACCTGCCCAGAGCTCGGGGACACACCGGTAATGGTGATCGCAGAAAAGGACGGGCAACCCGTTGCGGCATCACTGTTTTTTGAAGGTGAAACGACCCTGTATGGCCGTTACTGGGGGTGCTTGGCGGAGTTTGAGTTTTTACACTTTGAAGCGTGCTACTACCGCGGCATTGAATACTGCATCGCGTCGGGGCTCACCCGCTTTGACCCCGGGGCACAGGGCGAACACAAAATTCAACGTGGTTTCGAGCCGATACTGACGTACTCCAACCACTGGATCGTCGACGAGCGCCTTCGCGACGCTGTGGCGAGGTTTGCTGCGCAAGAGTCAGAGCAGGTGCGATCTTACCAGCGAGAGGCCTCCACTCTGTTGCCCTTTAAACAGGAAGGCGTCTAGTTCTGAGGTGGGGCGTCGCGCAAAAACACCCAGTTGTTACCCTCTGAGTGTTCTGCACTGTAATAGTAGCCGTCACCTTTGAAACGCTTGAGCCCCGCGGGGTCATTCAACCCTTTTTGAATGATGTAGCGCGCCATCACCCCACGCGCCTTTTTGGCGAAGAACGAGATCATCTTGTACTGCCCGTTTTTCAGGTCGCGGAACTGCGGCGTAATGACCTCGGCGTCCAATAATTTGGGTTTGACGGCCTTGAAATACTCGTTCGAAGCCAGATTTACCAATACAGGACTGCCGCTAGCTTTGAGGTGTTTGCCCAGCTCCGTAGTGATGCGGTCCCCCCAAAATTCGTACAGGTTTTTTCCCCCGTCGTTTTCAAAAGGGAGGCCCATTTCCAGCCGGTAGGGCTGCATCAAATCGAGGGGCCGTAATAAGCCGTACAAGCCGGACAGTATCCGCAGGTGCTTCTGCGCAAACGCCAACTCGTCAGCATTGAGGGTGTCAGCCCGCAGGCCGGTGTAGACATCCCCTCTGAAGGCCAGCACCGACTGCTTGGCATTTTTCAGCGAAAACTCCGGCTCCCAGTTCATGAAGCGCTCGTGGTTGAGCGTCGCTATTTTCTCCGAAACACCCATTAACGCCTGAATGTCCTCGGGGTCCATTTCGCGAGCGCGACGAACCAATGAGGCTGCGTCATCGACAAACAGCGGTTTGGTCGACTTCTTGGTGATCGGCGCTGTCTCGTAATCAAGCGTTTTGGCGGGCGAGAGAATGGAAAGCACGGGTTTGACTCTTCTGCAATCTCGGTAGGTGGAATGATAACCTTGCACGTCTTTGATAAAAACCGCGGGATTTGCATGCCACCCGACGCCAGCCCGGCGAATAAAGTGGATCTGAGCATTAGCTGGCTGGGCCAAGCGGTCTCGTGGTGCGTGCCGGTTATGGCGCTACTGATCCTGGGTATCGTGGTGCTGCGCTACGGGTTCAATACCGGCGCCATTGCCGCACAGGAGTCCGTGCAATATCTGCACGCCACGCTGTTTATGCTGGGTGCAGCGGTGACGCTCGGCGCTGACCAGCATGTCAGAGTGGATATTTTCTATCGCCGTTTCACTCCGCGGCAACAAGCATGGGTCAATGCCGTCGGCCACATTGTTTTCACACTGCCGCTTTGCGGGCTGATTGGACTGGGATCCTGGGATTACGTTGCGGATAGCTGGTCCGCAAGGGAGGGCTCTCCCGAGCCCGGTGGCCTACCGTTGGTCTTCCTGTTAAAAACGCTGATACCGGCAATGGCGTTACTGCTCGCTCTACAAGCATTGTCCGTCGTCCACCAATCGCTTGAATTATTGCGCCGCAGGAACCCCGGCTGATGGAAGGGCAGCTCGCACTAGCCATGTTTGCCGTCGTGTGCGCCGTGCTGCTGCTTGGCTTTCCGGTTGCGCTGACACTGGGTGGTACCGCACTGGGATTCGCAGCGCTAGGTATTCTGATTGGGCACTTTGACCCCGATTATCTGACCGCGCTCACCGGACGAATCTTCGGCACGATGGGTAATGAAACGCTCGTGGCAGTGCCGCTCTTTATCCTTATGGGGGTCGTGCTGGAACGAGCGAAGATCGCAGAAGATCTCCTCACCAACATGGCAGGACTGTTTGGAGAGCGGCCGGGTGGCCTTGGCGTTGCCGTCATCGTCGTAGGTGCGCTGCTGGCCGCGAGCACCGGGATCGTTGGCGCAACCGTTGTGACCATGGGTGTACTTGCCCTGCCCTCCATGCTGCGCGCTGGTTACCAGCCAGAGCTGGCCACAGGCACCATCTGCGCCACCGGCACGCTCGGTCAAATCATACCCCCCTCGATCGCACTGGTTTTATTGGGGGACATCATGTCCAGTGCCTATCAGCAGGCCCAATTACAAATGAACATCATCAATACGGATACGGTGTCAGTGGGCGACCTGTTCGTTGGTGCGATGGTACCCGGTGTGGTCTTGGTCTTGCTGTATTTGGGCTACGTCATGTTAAGGGCGGCGCTAAAACCGAGTCATGCACCACCCGCCGAGGTGGAAAAGGCCGAACCAGGTGCAGCGATTAGAGCCGTGCTACCGCCGCTGGGATTAATCGTTCTGGTTTTAGGCTCTATTTTGGTTGGCGCGGCCACTCCAACCGAAGCGGCTGGGGTCGGCGCGACGGGCGCTCTACTACTTGCTTTGGTCCGGGGAGCGCTGACGCTCGATGTGCTGCGTGATATCTCCCGGTCAACCCTCCATACCACCAGCATGGTGTTCCTGATACTGATCGGTGCCGCCGTATTTTCACTGGTTTTTCGAGGTTTTGGAGGCGACACGCTGATTGAAGGCTTCTTTGAAGAACTCGGAGGCGGTCCCCACATGGCGCTCTTGGTAGTCATGCTGGTCATGTTTTTGCTGGGCTTTATTCTGGACTTTATTGAAATTACCTTCGTCGTCGTGCCCGTCATCGGCCCGATTTTGCTCTCGATGGGCTTTGATCCGATCTGGTTGGGGGTCATGATCGCCGTGAATCTGCAGACGTCTTTTTTAACGCCACCATTTGGGTTCGCACTTTTTTACCTGCGCGGTGTGGCACCCGACAGCGTAAGTACCCGCGCCATTTACGCAGGCGTATTGCCGTTTGTTTTGATACAGCTGCTCCTGCTCGTTTTAATGTGGTGGTGGCCCAATCTAGTGCTGTGGTTACCGGGCGTATTGGGGCGATAATACGTTCATAACGAAATGCTGCCGTGCTGGCACTGCCGTCGGCCGCAAATTCAACAAACGGGGAAAGGCATGTCGGTAGAAGAACTCGATACCAATCCACTGCCATTTGGCGAGCTGGCGTTGCAGACCATCGCCATGCCTAAAGACACCAATGCCAACGGCGATATTTTTGGCGGGTGGCTACTGTCACAAATGGATCTGGCCGGCAGCATCACAGCTGCAGAGCTTGCAGAAGGGCGGGTGGCGACGGTCGCCATTGAAGGAATGTCGTTTTTAACACCGGTCCACGTTGGCGCCGTTGTCAGCTGTTATTGCGACGTGTTGGAAACAGGTCGAAGCTCCGTTCGCATTCTCGTCGAGGTGTGGATCAACGCAAAGCAAGACGGGGAACCCCTCAAGGTCACCGAGGGCGAGTTTATTTATGTCGCCATAGACGAGAACAAACTCACTCGGCCGATTCCGCAGTAAGGGAAACCGGCGGCAATAGCCGGTTTCTGCCGTTAAGATAAGCCCGCTCCGAGATCTCGTGATACGTCCGCACTTTATCGGCGAATTCAAAATAGGAGGCAGCAATCTTCTTTGCCATGGGGTCAGCCTCTACCAATGCCTGAATCGCGACTTGGCTGTTCTCGTACAGCGCGTCCATCACATCGTCGGGTAAGGGCAAGACTTCCGTCTCGAACTCGTTGAGCAAAATTTGCAAAGACTCGCTGTTATTGGCGGTAAAGTCATCCAGCATATCAGTATTCGTCGCACGGGCAGCCACACGGACAATGGCTTGCAGGTCATCGGGCAGTGCTGCCAAAGCCTCCGCGTTAACAATCGTTTCCAACATGGCCCCCGGTTCATGCCAGCCCGGGTAATAGTAATAGTCGCCCACTTCCATAAGGCCCAGCGTTCGATCGTTATAGGGTCCCACCCACTCGACCGCATCAATGACGCCGGTTTGCATGGAGGTATAAACCTCGCCCCCAGCAATACGAACAGCAGACCCACCCGCGGCATCAAATACCTCTCCCGCCAGGCCGGGAATGCGCATCTTCAGTCCGTCGAGGTCAGCGCGACTGTTCAAGCGAATATTGAACCAGCCCGCCATCTGCACGCCCGTGCTCCCGCCGGCGAAGGGGACTACACCAAAGGGGGCATACAACTCTCGCCACAGTTCCAGACCGCCGCCATAGTGCAACCAACCGTTAGCTTCCTGAGCGGTCATGCCAAAGGGCACAGCGGTATAAAAGACAGACGCCGGGATTTTGCCCTTCCAATAATAGGAGGCGCCGTGGCCTGCTTCAGCGACACCCCTAGACACCGCATCGAACACCTCAAAGGCCGGCACGATTTCACCGGCCCCAAACACTTTGATGCGCAAACGGCCACCAGAGGCCTCATTCACTCGCCGTGCGAAGTTTTCCGGTGCGGCGCCCAATCCTGGCAACCCCTTTGGCCAAGTCGTCACCAGCTTCCATTCGATCACCTCGCCGGTGGCAACAGAAGCGGCGACGCCAGCGGAGGGCGCTTCTGCCCGCTCAAGGGTCCATAACGACACGACCGACACCAGTGCGGCAATAAGCCCCAAGACGACCACCGGCAGCACCTGCTTTTCGCGCATGACTGTCCTCAGAGAACCGTTAAGTTTGCATATTGAAGCACAAGCCACTTGCTCCCTTCGCTAAAACTGACCTCTACCCGTGCGTTGCTTCCCTGTCCCTCGAACTGAGTCACAACGCCCTCGCCAAAGACCTGATGCAGTACCCGGCGCCCGAGATCAATCCCCTCTGCCGGCGGCTCCGAGAGGGATCCGTGGGCAAGCGAACCCAGAGGTCGCGCCACGGCGCCATTCAGCCTTACCTCCTCAATCAGTTCTCCCGGTATTTCGCGAATAAAGCGCGACGGCGTGTTGTACATCTCGCCGCCATGAAGCCGGCGATTCTCGGCATACGTCACAACGAGCTTCTTCATGGCCCGCGTAATACCGACATAAGCCAAGCGACGCTCCTCCTCAAGACGTCCGGGTTCCTCAAGGGACATCTGATGAGGAAACAGGTTCTCTTCCATGCCGGCGATGAACACCAACGGGAATTCCAACCCCTTGGCGGAGTGCAGCGTCATCATCTGAATACTGTCTTCGTAAGGGTCTGCCTGACCCTCGCCCGCGTCGAGCGCCGCGCTGTCGAGAAACGCCTGCAACGGCGAGATCTCCTCGTCTTCGGGCTCGAACAGGCGCGTTGCCGTCACGAGTTCCTGGAGGTTCTCTACCCGCGCCTGACCTCGCTCGCCTTTTTCGGAGCGGTGATAGTCGAGCAGCCCTGTGACCTCGATGACGTGCTCGGTCAACTCGTCAAGGGGAAGCGTCTCCGAGGAGCGATCTAAGTCATCGATGAGCGTCTGGAAATTGCCGAGTGCCGTCAGCGCTCTGGCTGGGAGAAGGTTCGCCTGCCGCGTACGGTGAATCGCCTGCCACATCGGTATTTGTTCAGCCCGCGCGACCTCGCGGATCTTTTCCACGGTCTTGCTACCGATACCCCGAGGCGGGGTATTGAGGACACGCTCTAGTGCCGGATCGTCGTCTCGGGTTTGCGCAAGCCTGAGATAAGCCAGCGCGTTGCGGATTTCGAGCCGCTCATAGAACCGCTGTCCTCCATAGATGCGGTAGGGAATGCCCTCCCTGAGCAGCGCTTCTTCCAGCACCCGTGACTGCGCATTGGAGCGATAAAGGATTGCAATGGAGCGACGGGGGTTACCGTCACCAAACCAGGTTTCAGCCTGCTCGACGATATAGCGGGCTTCATCTTGCTCGTTAAAACCGGAATAGAGCGTGATGGGCTCACCCCGCTCACCCTCTGTCCAGAGGTTTTTACCAAGGCGTCCCGCATTGCGCGCTATCAATCCGTTCGCGGCCTCAAGAATGGTCGCCGTAGAGCGGTAGTTCTGCTCCAGGCGTACCGTCTCAGTGCCCTTGAAGTCCTCAGAGAAGCGCTGGATGTTTTCCACCCGCGCCCCTCGCCAACCGTAGATCGACTGGTCGTCGTCACCCACCGCGACAACGGGTATCGATTTTCCTGCCAATACTCTGAGCCACGCATACTGAATGGTGTTGGTATCCTGGAACTCATCCACCAGAATCGTTTTGAACCGTTGCTGATAGTGCTGAAGCGTCTCGGGTGACTTCAGCCAGAGTTCATGGGCCCTCAGTAGCAATTCTGCAAAGTCGACCAACCCGCCCCGCTCACAGGTCTCTTCGTAGGCGGCGTAAATGCGCACCATCGTCTTGGCGTACAAATCACCCTCGGGCGCCTCGACGTGCCGCGCTCGCAGCCCCTCGTCTTTCTGCCCGTTGATAAACCACTGGGCCTGCTTCGGCGGCCAGCGCGCTTCGTCCAGATCCAGCTCACGGCAAATGCGCTTGACGACGCGAAGCTGATCGTCGCTATCGAGGATTTGAAATTGTTGCGGTAGACCAGCCTCCTGCCAGTGCGCCTTGAGGAGCCGGTGCGCCAGCCCGTGGAAAGTGCCCACCCAAAGCCCATGGGTTGGCATGTGCAGCATGTCCTCAATGCGGCCGCGCATCTCCCGGGCTGCTTTGTTTGTGAAGGTCACCGCCAACACCGACTGCGCCGATAAACCCTCTGCGCGAATCAGCCATGCAATGCGGTGCACCAGCACCCGAGTCTTGCCGGAGCCCGCCCCTGCCAGCACCAAAAGGTTGCCTGAGGAGGCGGTCACTGCCTCGCGCTGGGCCGAGTTCAGAGGGCTCAGAATATCCGATACGTCCATAGGCGCAGTGTAACGGAATGGAATGAATTGACTGAAAGAATCCTTCGGTCATGACCCACGTTTGACGGTTCCTTCGTGTCGGTTTCGTTGGTATAACGTGAACGTCATGAACCGGCTCGTGTCAGCGATCGTAGCGCCGATCAACCTTCGGAGTCTTCGAGATCACTGGCGACAACCTGCGTAGCCCACATAACAAGGAACTCTCTTATGACCACCCGTACCACGTCGTTACTGCTCGCCATGCTCGTGCTACCCATCCACTTCGCGTCTGCTTGCGACGCACCCGTCGCGCCACCCACACCCGATGGTGACAGCGCGACGCTCGAGGAGATGATTGCCGCACAGGGAGAAGTCAAAGCGTTTCAGACGGCGAACGCCGACTACCTTGAATGCGTTGATGAGCAGATGGTCTCTGAAAAAGCCGCGATAGACGAGGGTGACGATAGCGCTCAGGAGCGCTATGCCTTGGCAGCCGCGGACTATAACGCCGCAGTCTCCCGCGAGGAGCAGGTGGCCGCGGACTTCAACACGGCTATTCGCGCCTATAAGGCTGCTAACCCCGACTAATCATCGGCGAGCGCCTCCGCCTCCTGTGGCGGAGGCGAGCAAGCGAGCGGGCTTTGCAGAGCCGCGCTCTGACCGTCACCAGTGACGAATCGTATTCGCCATAATGAAAAAACAGGTGATGAAGTTCACCCCCACAATCATTGTGCGAATCAGCGCCACTCGATCCGCCTCGCTGGCATCCGCAGAAGCCTTCTCGCCAAGTGCTTTCGCCCAGATACGCCATACTTTCATTGGATTCATCCTCCTGATTAGAACTGACTTCCTGTCTTGATGTGTTGGTGAGTGGTTAT